>JBAWXM010000067.1:0-18401 GCA_037144075.1 Lentisphaerota bacterium
GATTTAATTTTAAATTTTAAAAGAAAATGAAGAAAAAGGGCGCTTTTGCGCCAAAGGAGTTGTAAAGAAATAAGTGGTATTTTTATACTGAGGGTATCGGGGAGAAATTTCGGGGTTGACGAAGAGGAGCAAAGCCGCAGCGCTTTGTAACGAAGCGGCAAAGCCGAAAGTGCCCCCGAGACGCCAGTAGAAAGTACCAGTTATTTTTGAACGACTCCAAAAGAAGAAGATTCATAAGAAAATTCAGGGACAAACGAAATCAGCGTTTTTGTGACAAATGAAATCAGCGCTGACACCTCACAAGCAACTCGAAAATCTAATCAAGATATTCGGTGAAAATTCAATAGTTTATTTTGTTCCAGCTCCTAAGGCGATGTCGGGGCCACATGAATTTCGGTGCTGCTTTTCTATAAATGCGTTATCCCGTCGGGATAATTTGAAGCAGATATTTAATTGGGGACAGACGCGTGATACGAAATATCGACGCTCATGATGCCAACGGCATCAAACGAAAGTAACTCAAGCTTCCAGCTTGAAAGCCTTCGCAAGCAGGATGCTTGCGGTACTGTGCATGGGCAAATGATCTCACGCGGAGCGCGGGGGGATAGAACTGGCCGACCACAAATGCCGGATCAGGCGGAGTCAGGACAAATACGGTTAATAATTTTAACGGACATTTTTATTTATAATTTTGGATTTGAGAGGAATCTGTGTTATCTTAAAGTCTCTGTAAACAAGGGGAACTAAAAATGAAATTTTTGAAAAGTGCTGTTTATCTGGTTCTGGCTGCAACAGTTGTTGTGATTATTGCCGGCTGTAAAACGCCGCCGCAACCGGAGTCGGTCAAGGTTGGAGTAATTCTGCCCATGTCCGGGGAGTTTGCGCCGTACGGCAAAAAAGTTTTCTTCGGCATCAAGCTGATGGCTGACGAGATTAACACTAACGGCGGAATTGAATGCCGCAAAATTGATCTGGTGCTGATCGACAATGAGAGCAAGATTGACAAGACCGCAGTGGCGCTTAGAACACTGGCGGAACATAAAATATTCATAGTGATCGGCGCTTATACATCCGCAGACACTTTTGCATTGAAGCCTGATGCGCTCAAGTATAAAGTAACCGTAATTTCGCCAATGGCCACCAATGATCTGGTGACCGAGCGCAATCCGTACATTTTCCGGACCTGTTTTTCCGATTCCTTTCAAGGGAAAGCCATCGGGCGGTTCGCGGTCCAGAAAATGCAGCTGGATAAAATCGGGGTCATGCTGAATATTGATGAAAACGGCACTTACAGCCGTGACCTTGGCCGTGCCACCACTGGCGAGATTATTGCTTCCGGAGGCAAAGTGCTGACCGTCGAAGGCTACTACCGTAAATCGGAAACCTATGTTCCGCAGCTAAAGAATATCCTTAATGCCGGAGTCAACGGCATCTTTATTCCGTCATATGCGGAAGAAGCCGCCAAGATGATCAATGAAGCCAGGAAACTTGGTTACCAGGGCTATATGTTCGGCGGCGACGGCTGGGATGAGGACACTTTTTTCAATCAGCTCGGAGCCACGCCTGGAAACTGCTTTTTCGTGTCGATGTTTTCCGCCAGATATGACAGTCCGGAAACCCGTCATTTCCTGGAAAAAGTGCGGACAGAAACCGGCGGCAGGGAGCCCGGAGTATGTGAAGCACAAGGCTATGACACCATGGGCATAGTCGCGAAGGCTATCGGGAACAGCATTTTCGATCATGATATCCGCGACGCATTATACAACATTAAGGATTATCCGGGCGTTACCGGCAAAATCAGCATAGATTCCGACCGGAATGCGATTAAAAGCCTGTTTATAAAAGAAGTCGTAAAGAAAACCGACGGGTTCTTCGGGCCCCGGCTGGTTGCAGTAATAGACCCTAATGGCAAACACGAAAAATATTAAGGAACATAACTCTTGAACTGTTACCATGTAAAAAAGATCGCCGGTCCGGCAGATATTGCCGCAGACTGGAACAGCGGGGACTGGAAAGACGCGGAAATTATAAAAATCAATAATTTCCGTCCCGAAAGCAGTAATCACCACCCGGAAGTGGAATGCCGGATGCAGCATGACGAAAAAGGCTTCTACGGACTTTTCCAGGTTAAGGATAAATATATCCGTTGCGTGGCAACCGAATATAACAGCAGCGTCTGCAGAGACAGTTGCGTCGAGTTTTTTGTTGAGCCCCCCGGCGGACAGGGATATTTAAATTTCGAATTCAACTGCGGCGGCACCATGTTGCTGTTTTATGTAAAAGACTGCACCAGAACGGACAAGGGATTTAAAGATTTTTCCCCGGTAACCGAAAGCGAAGCGGAAGGGGTGAAAATTTTTCATACCATGCCGCAAGTCGTTGAACCGGAAATAACCGAAGCAAAAACCTGGCGGCTCGGATTTTATATCCCGTTTGCCCTGTTCGAATCTAAAATTAAAGGGCTGAAAGCGGCCTCCGGCCAGACCTGGCGGGGTAATTTTTATAAATGCGCGGACAAGACTTCGCATCCGCACTGGGCTTCATGGAATCCGGTTTCCGTGCTGAATTTCCATCTGCCGGAATGCTACGGCAATATAGTTCTTGACTGATACGGCGAAAGCGTCCGGGTAGAATCTTTAATCAATTTCCTGCTTGAACGCTTCTATTTTCAGGCTGAGAATCTTTCTCTTGTCGGCCTTGAGCACCGTGAAATGGGCAACGTCTTCAATGTTCAGCGCTTCGCCGGCTTCCGGTATTCTGCCGAACTCCCCGCAGACATAACCGCCGACGGTATCCACATCCTCATCCTCGGGAATCTCAATTTCAAGCATCTCATTCACATCGCTGATCAGGCTTCTGGCGTCAACAACCACCGAACCGTCCTCCATTCTGACCGGTTCCGGCTCAACGTCATCTTCGGAATCGTATTCATCGCGGATTTCTCCGACGATTTCTTCAAGAATGTCCTCCAGCGTCACAACACCGGACGTGCCGCCGTATTCATCAATGATAATCGCGACATGGATGCTGTTGTTCTTGAACTCTTTCAGCAAATCGCCGACGTTTTTAGTTTCCGGCAGAAATAACGGTTTATGGGTAAGTTCCTCGATTTTCTCACAGCACCTGGAATCGTCCAGGAAATCTTTCGCATACAGAATACCCTTGATTTCGTCAATATTGTGCTGATAAACCGGAATACGGCTGTGTCCGCTGGATACAAAGGTTTGTTTTGCCTCCTTGACGGTCGCGGTGGACGGCAGCGCAATCATATCGACCCGCGGGGTCATAATTTCCCGCACCGGGGTATAATCCAGATCAAAAATGCCTTTTATCATGCGCTTCTCATCTTCCTCCAGCGCCTCTGAACCTTCGTCTTCGGAATCCTGCTCCACCAGCGACATGATCTCGTCTTCGGCAGACGGCTTTGCGTCAGCCCCTTCTTTGTTCCAGCCCAGGATGCTTTTTTCCACGACCTGCATCAGTATTACGACCGGCCGGAAACATGTAATGCGGAGGGCAATAATCAGCGGCATGGTGATATTCAGAATCTTTATATCCAGACGGCTGTTAATGATACGCGCCAGTTCGCCGGAAATGATTAGAAACAGCAGGATAATGCCGGCAACCGCACTCATGCGCAACGCAACAGGCATCGCCGGTTTCAGATCATAAGAAACCTGCAGAGCGCCCATTCCGATAAACGCGATCAGAAAAAATGCGAGCAGTCCGAATACGACGTTGAACTCATTCTGCCGTTCCAGCCAGGCTTCCAGTTTTCCGGCCAGTTCCTTGTTTTCCACCTCAATACGCCTGATCCGGCCTCTGCTCAGGCCGCCAAACCCCTCCCAGGCGCAAAGCAGCCAGACAAAGCCGGCACAGACGGCACATAATAATTCAAAACTCATATAAAAAATGACTCCGTTTCCTATTACAATTTAACGCAGTTTCCTTTGAACTCAAACCAGTTCCATAATATTTCAGCTGGAAGGAAAGATCTCCTCCAGCGGAAATTCGCGCCGCAATACCGACATAACTTCCTTTTCGCGACGACGCATTCTTCTTCTGGACGCCGGATCAAGATCATCCTCGCCGGCGGCATGTAGAAAACCATGCACAATGTAAAGCGTCATTTCCCCCGCATACGAAGAGTCCTCCCGCGCCGCGCCTTCCCGGCGGGCGACATCGCCGCAGACAACCAGTTCAACCCCGGTATCGCCCGGTTCGACATCTCCGTCATCAAAGTAGCTGAAAGTTATCACGTCGGTCGTGCCTTCATGCCGGAGGAAGTTCCAGTTGACGCCGGCCATGGCTTTATCTCCGACAAACATCAGGCTGGCAACCCAGTCTTCCGATGTCTCGAGTCCGCTCAGAGCCGCGGCTTTTTCAAGCATCCTTTTAACCAGTTTTCGGTTCGGCGGGGGAAGTGTTTTTACCTTCCATGAGTATGTCGTCTTCATCAGTCTCTCCGTCTTTCGGATATGCAATCCGGCTATGGTACATCGTGGTCAGAGTTTTCACAAAACTATCTCTTATTCTGGCAAGCTCGGCAATGGTCAGTCTCGCGTTGTCCAATTGTCCGTCTTTAAGCCGTTTACGGAATATCTCCCAGACCAGCGCTTCAATCTTGTTCGGAGTCGGCTTTGGCAGAGAACGCGATGCCGCTTCGCAGGCGTCGGCCAGACTGATCAGGACAACTTCCTTTTCCTGCGGGAGAGGCCCGGAATAGCGGTATTCCTGCTCGTCAACGGTTGAACCGTCGTCTTTAGCGTCTTCCAGCGCCCGTTTGTAGAAATAGTAAACAATGTCGGTGCCATGATGCTGCTGAATCGCATCCCTTATTATTTTCCTGAGATTGTATTTCAGGGCCTGGTCAATGCCTTCCTTGACGTGGTTCTGGATGATTAAACTGCTCATCCTGGGATGCAGTTCGCCATGTTTTTTATCCGCATTAATATTATTTTCCGTGAAATATTCCGGCTTTGCCAGCTTGCCGACGTCATGGAATAATGCCCCAACCCTGGCTTTGATCGGATTGGCGTTGATTTCCTTTGCGGCGTACTCTGCCAGCGTGGAAACCATCAGGCTGTGGTAGAACGTGCCCGGAGCTTCCAGCTGCAAACGTTTAAGCAGCGGATGGTTGTAGTCGGAAAGCATCAGCAGCGACATATTGGTGCTGATATTAAACACCATTTCAAAGATGAAAATCAAAACCAGCGCGACGGTGGCAGTGGCAAATCCGTTAATAAAAGAAATCCCGGCCGACCAGAGCAGCATTTTCGAGCCGGCCGACCATAAATGCATCTTCGACTCCGGCTGAATCTGCCACAGCAGGTTGAAATCCAGAATCCAGAAGGAAATAAATATAATAAACACGCTCCGGATAAAAAATGACCGGTAATTGGTGGCATTCCTCACGACCAGCGCGGAAATACAGCAGACCACCAGCCCTTCAATGGCAATATCAAAAGAGTTGCCCATAATCATTGAGGTAATCGCGGCGGTGAAAAAGCCGACATATATCGCCACCCGCAATCCCAGCATCGCCGCCAGCAGAATGGCGCTCAGCGCCAGCGGAATGGCGTCATTAACCAGCGCGGGGGGAATTCCAAAACTTGAGCTTAAAAAATAAAATAACTCGGCAAATGCCAGGTTCAGCGCCAGCGAAATAGTAATGACTGCTGCACACAGGCACAGTTTCTGGTTGCTTTTAACCACTTCAGGATGAATATGGAACATATAAAGGCCGATAAAAATCATCAGGAACAAACTCCAGACAAGGTCGCGTATGGCTTCCTGCGTGGAAAACCTGTCCTCCAGCTTTTCCCGTCCGGCCTTTTCGTAAGCGCTGAGCAGATTAAGCTCCCTGCCGGTTATAACCTGGCCTTTTAATACGAGCGGCTGGTATTTTTTTATCTCCACCATGGACTGGCTCACCTGTTTTTCGGCCTCTTTCCTCTTCAGCTCGGTCTGGGCGGAATCAAATGTCAAATTGCCTTTGACGCCGATAATTGCGGACGAGGCTTGAATGAGCGCATTGCGCATTGCCGGGCGGTTCGACTGGGAAGAGTAATATTTCAGCAGCGAGTCGGATAATTCCGCGGCCGCATCCTGCGGAGTCAGTATTTCAATTGCCTGCTTGGGATAGCGGTCTCTGCCGCGTACATCAATAATTCTGATCAACTGACCGACTTTATAACTTTCCCTTTCCTGCTGGCTGAAAATTCCCTGTCCGAGAATCAGGTCAAGTTCCCGCAGGTAATTCTGCCAAAGCGGCTCGTCCTGAATCAGTGAATTAAAAACTTGAACCGAGTTATCGTCCAGCGCGGCAACTAAATTTGCCATGGGCTGCTTGCCGGGAATATATTTTATTTCCTGGTTTTCGTCATCTACTCTGGCCTTTATTGCAGAGGAAAAGTCTTCGGCATTTCTGGCGCTCTGCTTAATTTCATATTCAGAGATTTTGAAGTACAGCGGAACCGTTTCTACCGCCTGGCGTTTCTTTTCCTGAGTTTTGTCTTTGTCTTCATATAAAAAATCAAAGTCGGCAAAAATGGTTTTAGGCGCCTGCTGTTTTAAAACCAGCGGCATATTGCCGCTGTGATGAGTGGGAAAAGATAATAATCCCGCACAAAACAGCCATAGCACGAACAAAATAAGAAATCCGATCACTTTCGAATGATCGGCCGCGGCAGCTATCCGGTTGTCTTCCGTGCGGCGCTTTCTGGAACCGATAAAACCGTGTTGTCCCAGGCGCCGCCGGCTGAGCATTCGACTGAAAGGATTTTTAATGAATGAAAACATGACTGCCTTTTTATAACGCCTGCTGGTATGCGTTAATGATTTTTTCAACCAGGGCGTGTCTTACAACATCCCTGGAAGTAAATTTACAAAATGCGATTTCAGGGATATCCTGCAACGTTTTTTCCGCATGAATCAGCCCTGATCTTTCGTGCCTGGCCAGGTCGTTCTGAGTCGGATCGCCGGTAATTACACATTGAGAGTCGTATCCGAGGCGCGTCAGAAACATCAGCATCTGCTCTTCGGTGGTATTCTGAGCTTCATCGAGAATAATAAACGCGCTGTTCAGAGTTCTGCCCCTCATGAACGCGAGCGGCGCAACCTCAATAATATTGCGTTCAATCAAGGAGGAGGCATCTTCAAAAGGAATCATGTCGTAAAGCGCATCATAAAGCGGCCGCAGATAGGGCAGTATTTTTTCTTCGAGATTACCGGGAAGAAACCCCAGATTTTCGCCTGCCTCTTTGGCCGGGCGGGTAAGAATTATGCGGTTGAACCGGCCTTTAAGCAAAGCCGAGACCGCCATTGCCATCGCCAGATAAGTTTTGCCGGTTCCTGCCGGGCCCACGCCGAAAACAATGTCTTTTTCGCGGATAGCGCGCAGATATTCGAGTTGAGCTTTACTGCGGGGGATAATATCGCGTTTTTTGGGGCCGACGGGAATTCTTTCGGCAAAAAGCAGTTTTAATTCACCATCGCGGCGATCCCGGAACGCTTTAAGAATCTGATCGAAATCATTTTGATCCAAATGTTTATTGCGCAACAGGTAAATGCGCGACAACTCATTCAGGAAATCTTTTGCTCTGTTAACTTTTTCGCGGATGCCGGAGAGTTTTATCCAGGTATCCCGGGAGACCAGCGTAATTCCAAGCTGATCCCCGGCCTGTTTTATATTTTTATTGATATGTCCCGCGAATGCTTCGTTGAGGGACAGGCCATTCTCAAAATAAAATTTATCTTCAACAGCCATTAAATATTTGCTTTAGTGAGCCGGAATCTGGAGCTTCATGCCCGGAGTTATCCGATCAGTACCTTTCAGTACTTTCTGATTCGCCGCTTTTATCCCGGCAGTAGTGGTTTTGAATTTCTTGGCAATTTTGCCGAGACTGTCATTTTTTACCACAGTATATGTTTCCGACTTGCCGGCGGGCGCGGCTTCCGGAGCAACGGACTTCGGCGCGGTTGCAGACTTGTCATCTGTAAGCACGGGCGCAGCCGGCGTTGCAGCAGTTCCGGTTACAACAGGCGTGGATTCAATAACCGCGCCTTCCGGCGTTGCTGCTGGAGCATTTGCGTCAACGGTCGCGCCGCCGGGAGTCAATACGACTTCGCCTTTATCAACCGGTGTCGGATTCAGGATTTTATCCGGCGGAATAGTCTGCGGCGGAGTCCAGGATGAATAATTCTTTTTAACATATTTTTCCCAGCGGATTTCTTCCTCTCCCAGCGGCTTCTGAGCCAGCTGCGGAGCACAACCAAAAGTCCCGACTAAAAGAACACAAGCCATAAGATAAAAGGATCTCATTTCTGTTTTGCCTCCCTGCTAAATTTATTTTTTTTCTCCGGTAAATTTTTTCCGGAAAATATCTGAATCGCGCTTGTATAAAAACCTGCGAAATCAGTTTCTTATATACTATACGTTAATTAAATATCAAAGCAAGAGAAAAATCTCAAGCAAAATCAACTCAATCAACAAAATTTACTCAAAACGCTTGAAAACGATTGCTCCGTTGTGCCCGCCAAACCCCAGATTGGTGTTGACTGCATACCTGATCTTTTTTTCTTTTGCGATATTCGGCGTAATATCCAGATCGCAATCCGGGTCCGGCGTCACATAATTGATCGTCGGCGGAACAATTCCGGACTGAATCGCCTTGACGCAGGCAATGGATTCAAAACCGCCGGCGGCGCCCAGGCCGTGACCGGTCGTTCCCTTGGTGCTGCTTATGGAAACTTTATATGCGTGATCGCCAAGCGCCATTTTTATCGCCTTGGTCTCAAATTTATCGTTAAGCGAAGTGCTGGTGCCGTGAGCATTGATGTAGTCAACATCTTCCGGGTTGATTCCGGCATGGCCCATGGCCACTTTTATAGCTCTGGCAGCGCCTGCCCCGTCCGGATCCGGCGAGGTGATATGGTAAGCATCTCCGGTGGCGCCGTACCCGACGATTTCAGCCAGAATATTGGCTCCGCGTTTTTTCGCGTGTTCAAGCTCTTCAAGCACCATGACGCCGGCGCCTTCCGACATGACAAAACCGTCACGGTCGGCATCGAACGGCCTGCTGGCGTGCATCGGATCGTCATTTCTCTGGCTCATGGCCTTCATGGAACAAAAACCGGCAAATCCGAGTTTGACTATCGACGCTTCGGTACCGCCGGCAATCATAATATCCGCATCGTTGCGTTTGAGCATCCAGAACGCTTCCCCGATGGAATGGCAGCCGGTCGCGCAGGCGGAAACGATACCCATATTCGGGCCTTGAGCTCCGTAGCGCATGGACAGGTTGCCGGAGGACATATCAATAATCATCATCGGAATCAGCAGCGGTGATACCCTGGAGGGGCCGCGCGAGTCCAATATGGTATTTTGTTCGGTCAGAATTTCAAGTCCGCCGATTCCGCTGGAAACAAGCACGCCGACTCTGGTGCGGTCAATCCCGCTGCCGTCAAGCTGCAGCGGAAGCCCGGCTTCAAGCATGGCTTCATCGGCGGCCGCTACTGCGAACTGGCAGAACAGATCGAGGCGCTTGGCATCTTTAACCGGCATATATCTGGAGATGTCAAAGTTTTTTACTTCCCCTCCAATCCGGGTACGGTATTCTGAAACGTCGAAACGGGTGATCTGCCCCAGGCCGCAACGGCCGTTGACTAAAGAATCCCAGAATTCAACCACGGAATTACCTACGCAGGAAACTATACCGGTTCCAGTTATAACTACACGCCTGTCATTCATCTAAGTAACCTCATGTATCTCTTCGCGTTAATAAAAAAATGGGCCACGCCAGCATGTGAAGTGACCCATCTTATAAGACTTCCGGAAGCTTATTCCTTGCTCTTGCTCTCGATGTACTTGATGGCTTCGCCAACAGTAGTCATCTTTTCGGCATCTTCATCAGGAATATCCGAGCCGAATTCTTCTTCCAGGGCCATTACCAGTTCAACCTGGTCCAGAGAGTCAGCTCCGAGGTCTTCGATGAATTTCGCATCTATGGTGACCTGATCTTCTGAAACGCCAAGCTGTTCAACAACGATTTTCTTTACTTTTTCTGCAACTGAAGACATTTGGTATCTCCCTTTTTAGTTTTCTTATTTTGTTCTGGAAATAATCTTTTACTACTATTTAATTATCCAAGTCGTCTTTTACAATGCGGCAATATTCGGAAAAATCAAATCCATTTCCAAATATTGTCGCGAAAAATACAATTACATCAACATTCCACCGTCAATATTGATAACCTGCCCGGTCACATAGTCGGAATCCGGCGAGCAGAGAAAATAGACCACATTGGCGACATCTTCCGCGGTTCCGGCACGTTCCATTGGAATAACCTTCATAAAGGCTTCAATCGCCGCCGCCGGCAGTTTTTCGGTCATATCGGTCTTGATAAAACCCGGTGCAACAGCATTTGACATGATATTGCGCTTGGCAAATTCCTTGGCCACAGTCTTGGTCAGCCCGATAACCCCCGCTTTGGACGCGGAGTAGTTGGCCTGCCCGGGATTGCCCATGCGCCCGACTACTGAAGCGATATTGACGATCTTGCCGTAGCGGGCTTTCATCATCGGGCGGATCGATGCCTTGATGAAGTTGAACGTCCCCTTGAGATTAACCGCAATCACTGAATCCCATTCGCTTTCGCTCATTCTCAGGATAAGATTGTCGCGGGTGATCCCGGCATTGTTAATCAGAATATCAATTTTACCGAATTTCGCGATAACCGCGTTGACGGTGGCTTCAGCATCTTCAACTTTAGCAACGTTGGCGGCAAACGCCGCCGCCTCGACGCCCTGGGACTTAAACTCCGCGGCGGTTTTTTCCGCCACGTCCAGCATAATGTCAACGATTGCCAGAGCCGCGCCTTCGTCGGCCAGGCGCTGACAAATGGCTCTGCCGATTCCGCGGGCCCCGCCGGTAACCAGCGCGACGCGTCCTTTTAAACTTCCTTCACTGCACATAATAAACCTCTTTTGTTATTCTGGTTGGTTTTATAGCGAAAATGCATTCAGGCTTTCTGCGCTATTAATATTGAAAGCCGCAATATTGCTGTCGGTCCTTTTTAAAAGTCCGGTCAGTACCGAGCCTGGTCCGAATTCGATCATGGTATCGCCGCCGGCGGCAATCATCCGCCTGACACAGCCTTCCCAGCGGACGCTGCCGGCAACCTGGGAAACTAGATTGCTTCTGATTCCGGCAACATCGTCAACGGATTCAGCCGTGAAATTCTGGAATACCGGAACCACGGGACTGTTCATCGGCGTATTGTCCAGCACCGGCTTCAACTGCCCGCCGGCGCCGGCCATCAGCCGGGAGTGGAATGCTCCCGCAACTTTCAGCGGGAATATCTTCCTTAATCCTTTTTCCTTGAGCATGTTGACCGCGGCGTCCACTTTCTCTTTCCGGCCGCTGATAACGATTTGTCCGGGACTGTTGAAGTTAGCCACGTCAATATCACAGGCTTTGCAGACTTCGCTGATGATGCTTTCTTCGCCGCCGAGAACACTGGCCATTCCGCCGTCAGTTTCGCGACAGGCGGCATCCATCAGTTCGGCGCGGCGGGCAACCAGTTTCAGACCGTCTTCAAAAGAGAAGACTCCGGCGGCGAACATCGCGGCATATTCGCCCAGACTCAGTCCGGCGCAGCCGACAGGTGTCACCTGCGGAAACTTTTGTTTGAATGCGGCAAGCGCGGCGCAGCTCATCGTGTAAATCGCCGGCTGGCAAAAGCGGCTTTCTGTCAATTTTTCTTCCGGTCCGCTGAAACAGACATCACTGACAGACCAGCTGAGAGTCTTGTCAGCAATGGCAAAAATCTCCGCGGCGGCAGGATTGGCGGCGCACAGGTCTTTACCCATGCCGACGGCTTGAGCTCCTTGACCGGAAAAGGCAAAAAATGCTTTCATGAACTTCCTTTTGCTTGTTTTTGATTTTGCTCTCTCATGCTTCCAGACAGATCATTAAGCTCAAAAGATGACCGGCTTTCAGCATCCACCCCTTTAAAAGAACAAGATAATTTGATTAATTTACAACCTTTTATATCATTTTTCAAGAGACGTCTTTTCCAGCTCTGCTTCTTTTTGCCCGAATTCCGGATCGGTTGAGCAGTTCTTAAAATTCTTGAGTGCCTGTTTCATTCCGGACACCTGTCCTGTAGAATTGTTTCTGTCCCATTATGGTCTCCAGACTCCTCGCATTTTACATATTTTAGACACCCATAAGCAGAACGCTTTCCGGTGTACGCTCTGCGAGAGGTGTTCCGATCCGCTGTCCGGCACGGACGGCGCTATAACAAAACATTCCGGACACCCCTCCGAGGAATTAGAATCCCATTGAATTTGATGCTTTTAATTTTAAGAGAATGCATAATCGTAAAATAAGCAAAATCAAAGCAGTTCGCCGTCTGGCGGCGGTTTGGGCGAGATTCTGCTCAATTTTCCAGGATTGGCGCTCTGCTGACTGTAGAGCCAGGCGATCTCTTCGGGCCAGAGCAACGGATCAATGGTTTCCAGAATCAGCGGGATACCGTCAAATCTCGGATCCAGCATGATCCGGCGGAAAACGTTCTCGCCGAGATTTCCTCTGCCGAGATTTTCGTGACGGTCAACGCGGCTGCCGAGGGCGGATTTTGCATCATTGATATGCATGCCGCGCAGAAATTTAAAACCGATATGGCGTTCAAACAGCGAAAACGTCCAGTCAAAACCGTCATCCGTCGAAATGTCGTATCCGGCGGCAAAAGTGTGACAGGTGTCAATGCAGACGCCGACGCGGCTTTTATCCCCGACCCCGGCGATAATGGCGGCGATCTGTTCAAAAGTATAACCGACATTCGAGCCCTGTCCAGCGGTGTTCTCGATGACGGCGGCAACGGAATCGGTCTCCGCCAGCGCCCGGTTGATGGCGGCGGCGATCCGCTCCAGGCATTCCGCCTCACTGATCTCGCCTAAATGGCTGCCGGGATGAAAATTCAGCAACACCAGGCCGAGCTGCTGACAGCGGACCATTTCGTCAATAAATGCGTCTGTCGCCGCCCGGTTTTTGGCATCGTCAGGCTGTCCGAGATTAATCAGATAGCTGTCATGCGGCAGGATATATTCAGGCAGATAACCGTATCCGGCGCAGTTGTCCTTAAACGCCTTGATCTCGTCACCGGCCAGCGGCGGCGTTTTCCACTGGCGCTGGTTTTTGGTAAACATGGCAAAACCTTTCGCACCGATTTCCGCGGCGTTCTCCGGGGCTTTGCTCACCCCGCCGGCAATGCTGACATGCGCTCCGACAATTTTCATAAAACCCTCCGTCATTTATCCGTCATTTTTGTAAATTAACCACAGATATTTACCACGCCGCAGGCGTGGCACAAGACACAGAGATTTAAACGTGCCTGTTTTTCCTGTAAGGCGCTCATGATTTTATAGGGGTAGAGACGGCGCATTGTTTTGCCCCGTCCATCCCTCCGAACCGGACGTGCGGATTTCCCGCATCCGGATCTCCAGTCGATGTTTTAACCGAAGTGACTGAAAATGCATCCTGGTCTGTTTTGCGAAAACATATCACAAGCAGCAATAAGAATAAATTCCCAATTTTACGCCCGCTGCGGGCGTTTTCAGCATTCCTGCGTTTCGTTGCGCCGGTTCCCGACTCATTCCGGGCATTTCAGCTTGTGTAGCGCTTACCCGCACTTTAACGGGGTGCTTCCTGTTTTTCGGTTCGCATTCATTTATCTTCCTGCCGATCCCTTCGCTCCGCCGGAATTACCCGGGTTCAACACTACTATGGCGGCTCTGACTTCTGCCCGGACGGCTATTCCGGCCAGTTCTCCCTGTTTCACGCACTCGTACTTCACGGCATTCCGTTTCCAAACACCACATTGCACCCGGTTCATGCTTTCTCCCATGACGCTATCGCCTGAAAAACAAATCCAGCATCAAAGATTGATGATCTTAATCGTGCCTGACCGTTTGATTTCTTCGCCTTTTTGCGAGTTCAGCACTTTGATAAAGAGAACGGCCCATTCATCAACTATCTGGCGCAGACTGCCGTAGGCGACAGCATCGTTTATCCCCGGGGATTCTGTTTTCGCGCTTTGACGGTCGGCGAAAACCAGAACAGGCCTGCCATCCTGAGAGTCTTCCAGAACGCCTTCAATCGCAATAGTCGGACTGTCGTCGCTTAATCTGCCGCTCTGCCTGGCGGCGTCAAGCACCGGTTTTGCCGTAATGATATTAACCAGATACAATTTTAACCGCAGGGTTTTCGAACCGGGCTGCGCCACCAGATCGAAATCAACATTATTCTGAACCGCCTTCTGAAATGCTTCGCGTGTATATTGGGCAAAGTC
Source organism: Lentisphaerota bacterium (assembly GCA_037144075.1). Classification (GTDB taxonomy): domain Bacteria; phylum Verrucomicrobiota; class Lentisphaeria; order Victivallales; family Victivallaceae; genus CAIPAT01. The sequence continues at coordinate 14,355 of JBAWXM010000067.1, forward strand.
TTTCAAAGCCTGCTCATCCTGCCCGGAGAGCTTGAGCGTATTGCTTTTCTGCGGCTCCCCGGCCTGGTTCTGTCCGCCTCTGCCAAGAACTACTTCCGCAATAATGATTTTATTATATTTCTTAAGATTAAGATAATCTATCCAGGTTTTATCGAACGGCAGATTTTTTTCATGTTTCAGATTGTCTTCAAATTCTTTAACATTTACCGCCGGATAGGATTCATCTGCAGGTGGCGCGCTTTCCGCTCCATTCAGGCGGAACGGGAAAATTACGACAAGCAGTACGGCAATGAAAACAGTTTGTAATATTTTTTTATTCATAATAACCCTCCCAATAAAGATAATAACAATTTTACACCCGAAACCGGATTTAGTAAAGCCGTAAAATCAATAAATACCGCGGTTATGCACAATTATCACCGAAAACACCAGTCTCCTGACCGGCTTCATACATTTCGCCTTTGGCGATCAAAGCTTCGCCGTTGGATCACGCCCGGCGGGCCGCCGGTGACGAGTAATTGAAGAGTTAGGCTCCGCCATAACCGTGATTAGAAAACGGTTGCGACAGAGCGCAACCCTCCAATAGAATATTCTGTTCAACGGCTGTCTAATGACTCCGGATTGACCCGCAGATGGACTCGATGAAAAACGGAAAACAATGGGAGTTTAAACGAAAAACAGAAGTCAGCAAATTTTTGCCTGTAACGAAATAATTCGCTGAATTATCTTCTTTTTGTTTTCTTTATGTGCCATTTTCAGAATAGGCGCAGTTGCTGAAAAGTACTTGAAAATACAAATTAAGGCGTTTTATTAATTCCAGTGCGTTTAAGTAAACAACAACTATCAAAATACAAGCCCGACACATAGGAGAATCAGCCATGAACTATCCAGCCAGCCGCAATACATTGGACAATGTGATTTCGTCCGCCGCCGTCTCGCCGCTTCGAAAGAAACTGCCTGTGCTGGCGGCCTGCCTGATTTCTTTAGTCGTGGGGGCCGGATGCGCCTCAACCGAAGTTGTAGACCGCGAGCGGCTCGTGAATGAAAAACTTCCGCGTCCGGCTAAGATTCTGGTATATGATTTCGTCGCTAATCCTGCGGACGTGCCGAAAGATTCCTCGCTGACCGGGCAGACTGCCGAAAAAACCGTCCCCATGACTAACGAGGAAATCAATATCGGCCGTCAACTGGGATCAAGCATAGCGGCGCAACTGGTTCAACAAATCAGCGATATGGGCCTGCCTGCCGAAAAGGGTTCGCCGAAAACAAAATTGCAGGTTAACGACATTGTCCTCCGGGGTTACCTCGTTTCAGTATCCGAAGGTGACGCCACTAAGCGCGTCGTCGTCGGATTCGGCTATGGTGGCTCTGAACTGGATACCCTGGTCGAAGGCTTCCAGATGACCGCCCAGGGGTTGCGCAAACTCGGTTCCGGCAAAGTGAAAGCCGTAGGAAACAAAACGCCCGGCGGAGCGCTGGGCGCGGTCACCATGATTGCAAACGCCAACCCGGCCGGACTCATCGTCGGCGGCGTGGTAAAAGGTTACGGCGAGATCAGCGGCAACAGCAAGGTTGAAGGACTGGCCAAATCTACCGCCAAAGAAATTGCGGAAATGCTCCAGGCCAGATTCAAAGAAGAAGACTGGATCAAATAGGATAACAGAAGCAGTTACAGTTCAGCGTTCATTCCGCAGCTCATCATGCAGGCTTTGACGGTGTTCTGCATCAGCATGGCGATGGTCATGGGTCCGACGCCACCGGGCACCGGGGTGATCAAGGCGGCTTTTTCCGCCACTTCATCATATTTGACGTCGCCGATCAGCTTGTAGCCTTTAGCGGATGATGGATCTTCAACGCGGTTGATGCCAACGTCAATTACCACAACTCCGGGCTTGACCATATCCGCGGTGACAAATTCCGGTTTACCGATCGCGGCAATCAGAATATCCGCCTGGCGGGTGTACTCCGCAATGTTTTTAGTGCGGGAGTGAACAACCGTCACCGTAGCGTCGGCGCCGCGGCCTTTCTGCACCAGCAGCGCCATCATCGGCTTGCCGACGATGTTGGAACGCCCCAGAATGACGGCATGTTTGCCGGCTGGGTCAACCCCGCTGCGCTCCAGCAGCACCATCACACCGTATGGAGTGCATGGGAAAAAGCCGTCGCGTCTGCCGGTAAGCATTTTGCCGACATTGACCGCATGGAAGCAGTCAACATCCTTCGCCGGGGCAATGGCTTCAATGATCTTCTCCTCGTTGATCTGGGGCGGCGGCGGCGACTGGACCAGAATGCCGTGGATCTTCGGATCATGATTGAGCCGCTCAATCAACTTCAGCACGTCCTCCATCGCCGCATCTTTAGCTAGCACGATCTTTTCGGAATAGATACCCAGTTCGGCGCATTTTTTGACCTTCATGCCGACATAAACCTGCGATGCCGGGTTTTCCCCGATCAATACTACCGCCAGTCCCGGCTGAATGTTCCGTTTTGCGATCAGCGCCGCCACTTCTGCGGCGGTTTCCTCATTCACCTGTGCGGCAATTGCCTTGCCGTCAATTATTTTAGCTGACATATATTGAAATCCTTTTGTTTTTTACATGACTTTTTTGTTTCACGGGTTAATATTAGATATAATGAAAATTAATTCAAATCAGTTTTCCGGATTTTAATCCGGAAAAAGGTTCAACCCGCCGCGGCGAGCTGAAGCAACACGAACAATAAATTTTATTGACAAAGCCTCATTTTCAGCCTTTGCCGGCTGCATCGGAGGTAAAGATAAGCACGGATTTATAAAAATGCGCATACTTGTATATAATATTGCCTACGGAACTGGCAGTCCCGGCGGCATTCATAAACGACTGCTGACTGCCCACCGCTATCTGAAAACTAACGGCGAGCACTTTGAAAAAATATCGGACTTTATCGAAAGCAGCAATGCCGACATTGTCGGACTGGTGGAAGCCGATGCCGGTTCCTACCGGACCGGCTACCATGACCAGATTGCGGAACTGGCGGCACGTCTGAAACATTACCATTTCGGCTCGGTAAAATACGGGGAGAATTCCTTCTCCAGAAATATTCCGATCCTGAACAAGCAGAGCAATGCGCTGCTGACCCGCGATCTGAGAGCCGAAGCAAAACTGCATTTTCTCAGCCGTGGAATGAAGAAACTGGTTATCGAAGTGGATATCAACGGCGTAAAAGTTTTCGTGGTTCACCTTTCGCTGCGCAAAACGGTAAGAATCAGGCAGTTGACCCTGCTGGCGGATCTGATTCCTACTCATACCCCTGTAATCGTCGCCGGCGATTTCAATACCATGTCCGGTTCGGAGGAACTGGAGGATTTTATGCTGGACACCGGACTGATCAACCCTAATCGCGCGGAACTGCCGACATATCCAGCCTGGAAACCCAAAAAACAGCTCGACTATCTACTGCACTCCAAGGAAATAACGCCGGAGTACTTTACCGTCCCGCAGGTGGACTATTCCGACCATCTTCCATTGATCATGGACTTCAAAATTAAAAACCGCTGAATTCATTCCGGACGCCACTCCAATCCCGGCAGTAGCGGTACCGCTCATATAGCGGCCAGTGGTTTTCGCCGCGTGCTTATCAAACTGGAAGTTTACCCGCCAGGGGCGGCGCCATAGGCAACCAGTGCCCGGGATATACTCTGCACGGCTGAAATTTTAACATAAATTGCGAAGATTTCTGAGAATTGGTTCGTATTCTGAGAGGCTGCCGATACCGGGGTATCGTGGAGAAATTTTGGGCTTGCCGGAAAAGAGCAAAGCCGTAGCTTTGTAACAAACTGGCAAAGCCGAAAGTGCCACCGGGACACCAGTAGAAAGTACCAGTTATTTTTTGAACGACTCCTTAAAGTGTATTTTACAGTTTCTTTTGGGTTGCGGCTATGCCGCGCTGAGATCTTCGTACTACTATCCGTCATTTCCTTGTTTTTTTTAGAAAGATTTTCATGCAGCTATTTTCATAAGTTTCTAACTCACAACATTTAAAATGTTCAGCGATGCAGAGGATAATTTC
>JBAWXM010000068.1:0-18217 GCA_037144075.1 Lentisphaerota bacterium
TTTAAAGCATTTCGCCTTTGGCGACCAACGCCTCGCCGTTGGATCACGCCCGGCGGGCCGCCGGTGGCGAGTAAAGGGAAACAATTTTTTGTTTGCAGGGGAAACCCGGACAGTTCCGGGTTCCCCCTTGCATCCCTCCTCCCAAACTTTCTTTGACGGATAGTAGTATGAAGGAAATACAAAGTAGTCAGCGAACAATGGTCCATTATTCACTGCCTTGTATTATTTGCTTCATCCTGTATATCCTGTCCATCCCTGTTAAAATAATGGAGTACTCCCGCTATCCACTATCTCCTTCCCCATCCGCCGCCGGAATAACATCCGCCGCGATAGCCGCCCCATCCGCCGCCGCCCCAGCCACGATAACAGGGATAATTGCCATAGCCATAACGCCAGCCGCCGTTGGCTGACCATCCGTAAGTGGAATAGCCATAGCCGTAATTAGACATATAGGCCAGATACGCTCCGGAATAGTTGATTACCGGCTGAACAGTTCCAGCGGTAATGACCGGATTGGAATATACCGGGCCTGCAACATATCCGTTCACCACCGGATATACCGGCTGTGGACAATCCACTGCGGTAATTACGGGCGAATAGACCACCACCGGCGCTGGAGAAACAGCCGGAATGCCGACAAGTGGAATCTGTGCCGGTACAATCGCTCCGGCAACAGGCACGACAGGAACATTATTAACAACTGCCGCCGGGGCAACCGGATAGTACACCGGTTCCGGCACCGGGCCTGGAGTTATCGCAATACCGCCAACCGGAGTTTGAACCCCGATATAATCTTTAGTGACCCCGACATTCGTTACCGGAGTATTCACGGCAACGCCATAAGGGGAAATGCCGATATTGGCGACCGGGGTGTTGATGCCGATTCCGGACGGCGATACTCCGACAGCGGCTCCCGGCATGGATGCTTTGGCTTCCTGCGTTGACAGTCCGGCATAGGTGGCAGGCGTGGCTACTGCCGCCGCTTGCGCATTAACGCCGCCGGCGATTACCGGCGATACGCCGCTGACGCCTTGCACGGATGCCTGATTCCCTTGAATCGGGTTATTCTGCATCTGCTGCTGCAGATACTGTTCCCTGGTTGTGGTTTTCGGAATAACATATTGCGGTCTTGGTGTGCCTGCCGCAATAGGTGTCCGCGGCGCTTCTGCCGCGACATTGTCCGAAGACTGGTCTGTTCCGGCCATTTTTAGAATATAAGCATCATATTTCGCCTGATCAAACCCGAAACGTTTCTGGTCTGCCGGGTTCATATTGTTATATGATATCCATGCCATATTCTGGCCGCGTGCATTAACAGTGGTATTAGCCACAATCCCTATGGCGTTGGTTTTACAGATACTCAGCACATCGTATTTGGTTCCATCTTTCCCGGTAATAATTTCAGCATTGAGATTTAGAACGGCCGTCATCGCAACTGCGATAACCCGGACAGTGATTTGCAGTGTTTTCATTGAGTCTTCTCCTTTTATATCAGACGTTTTAAATATGACATCATGATATTTTGGTTATGCTAATTATTCTACTCGCAATGGTCTGCCATTTTGCGTCGCGGCTGAATATTTTAACAGGGATGAACAGGATGGACAGGATGAAAATACAAATTAGCGGATGAACGCGGACCGTATTCATCCGCTGACTTATCTTCTTTTTGTGTTCTTTTGTGTCGTTTGTGGACAAAAGATATCTTTTGGGTTACCCTCTCCGCGTCTCCGCGCCTCCGCGTGAGATACGTTTTAATCCCTTTGCATCTTTTGTGCATTGGCATCACGCCGTTCTATTTCTTTCAATATCGCTTCTAATTTATCAATTTTCACAAGAGTTCTATTGATTTTTCTTCGCAGATTGGCGCTGTCTTTTTTTCGTTCTTCGAGTAATGCAACATATTCTGAGAGTAATTCTTTAATATTGCTTTCATCCATAATTGAGTTCTCCCTTTTATTATGTATAGCTCTGAAACCATTTCAAAGCTGTTTTTCATGATCTATATTTTACGCTTAATGGTCTGCCATTTTATGTCGTAGCAGAATATTTTAACAGGGATGAACAGGATGGACAGGATTATCCACAGATGACGCAGATGAAAAACCGGGGATATTCACCACAGAGGACACGGAGGGCTCGGAGAAAAAACAATTCAGCGGATTATTCCGTTACACGCAATAATCCGCTGACTCCAGAGCAAGATTTCACTGAGTCGTTCCGCTTTCGGTTGTTGTATTTCGCCATACCCGGAACTTGTCAAGGTCGGTTTTGACCGTTTTCAGGCACAGGCCGATAACAATCATGTCATCCAGCATGCCGATGCCGGGGATAAAATCCGGGATAATGTCAAACGGGCAAATCAAATATGCCAGGGCGGCGCCGATCGCGGCGATTGACTTCCACGGCACATCCCGGTATTGGCCTTTGGCATAAGCAGAGAGCATGGCGAACAGATCGCAGATTTCTTCATACATCTCGGCGATGATCCCTTCTTTAGCTTTGCTTTTGCCTTTCTCCTCATCATTCAACACGCCGGCGATGTCAGCAGCAGAGAAATTGCCGGCTTTACGCTTGAATTCTTCATTGCACTTTGATTCATTTACCATGATACTAACCTTTCAATTATAATTTGCTGTTGTCAACAGTTTAAAACCAAGTTTTATTCACCACGGAAGACTCAGCGCGGCTGAATATTTTAACAGGGATGGACAGGATGAAATACAAGTCAGCGGATATATGCGGTTGTACCGCATTAATCCGCTGACTACGGTTTTCTTTCCCTTTTCGTGTCTTTTCGTGTGGTTCGTGGTAGACATGGATTTCTCCGCGGCAAAATCATGTGGTGGAGGTTGCTGGTTCCGGATCATCATTGGCGGCGACGCTTGCTGCCGTGGCGCTATCCTCGTCTTCGGTCTCGTCGCCTTTTTCAGCGGCGGCACATATTGAGGCATCAATTTCAATGTAATTCTGCACGATCCTGTAAGCGGCATAACCTACAGCGGCTCCAATTGCGACTTTCCATAAACTGTTCATTTTTCATTGCTCCTTGTTCTTAAAATTAAGCGTTGGCTGGTTTGTTCTCCGGTTCATTGCCGCCTGTGGCGTCTGGCTTCGGCTCTGTGATGCAGTCTTCCGGCAAGTCGTCCGTTGTGTCTCCGGAAGAGCAACTGCAGCAGTTCTCCAGTTCTTTTTGTTCCATATAATCATCGTAAATTTTGCAGGCAGCGACTCCGGCGACGATTCCGATTGCGATTTTCCATAAGTCATTCATTTCAAATTCTTCCTTTGTTTGTGGTTGATCAATCTTCTTTTAGTCTGAGTTGTCAATAGTTTTAATGTTGCTAAATCATAATTCATTCCTCCTCTATTGCAGTTTTTTGCTTTTTCTAATTGTCACCTGTTAATTTTTGAATATCCCAATACAACACGTTACTTACTCTTTTATGAGGCATGGCAGTCTATATTTATTGACTTTTACGCCGCATTCCGGACAAATTGCGGGCAGCATCCCTTTTGTTTTTACTACAATTTCTGCCGGGGTGACGCCTGGCGCATACCAGACGGTGCCGCTGAATACCCGGTATGTCTTTTCCCATGCGCAATTTTTACATTTGATGTGATAAGTTGCTGGTTTGTCCTGCTGGAAAAGATTAAACGGGAATGGCAGGCGACGGCCCCATATTACTTTTACATTGTGCATAATTTTACCTCCAGAAAGATTTATGATCAATCTTTGATTTCTGCTTTTTTGCAGGCGGTTATAGTTTAACTTTAGCAGACTGTTTTCTGCCTTAGGAGCTGTCAATAAATAAACTTGACAAGTCTCGTGAAATATCCCGAGGTGATTTTGTGAATTGCCGGCGAGGCGCATACCTGAAGGTATGTAACGAACCGGCAAACACAAAGGCATTCGGGAGAAGCGCGAAGATGTAAAGGTTATTTCTTTACGGCTCCTTATATCTATATTCTACATGCGCGGGTCTGCCATTTTATGTCGTAGCAGAATATTTTAACAGGGATGAACAGGATGAAAATACAAGTCAGCCGGTCTGTCGGGACGGCTGACACTGCCTAGGAATCCCGGTCAAGCGGGATCTTCAGTTGAAGAAGATGATAATCTAGAGCGACTATCCGGAGAATCTCTATCTCCATCTCCATCATGATGAATTGCTTGATTTCAAAGATTCTTTCATAATCCTCACCCGGCGCCACTGTTACGTCAAGATTAATTACATTGCCATCCTCAATGGAGGCCTGGGTGACTGAGGCTTCGATATGATATTCTTTCAGTATATCCTGGACAAGTTGACGGTATCGATTCTTGACAAAACATTTTGCCGCCCAAAACATTTGCATGAAGCTCACGCTTTGCGCCATCCTGTCTCTGCGATCGTCATGTTTTACCTGTTTACACGCGAGTGCCTGAAGATATTCAGGCGGCCATTCGGCGGGGTTGCTCTCAAAATAAATACGCATCCATAATTCGGCATCATCGGGAATGCTGTTCGACGGGTCGCGTCTCATGAGCGCCATGAGTTCGCCCAGTTCCGCCGGACTTAATTTGTGCAGCTCAATTCTTTTACCTTCCGCGTCAACGAAAAATGTTTCTTTGTCCAAATTCATAATGTCCTCTTCGGTAATTAAACATGCAGGCGGCATGACAATTACAAGTTACTTTTTAATGCTGATGCTTTTGAGCGTGCCGGGGTATCCCTTCACCTGGCACTCGACTTTCTTGAACACGAAATAGTTGGTTTCAGTTACATTATACCTGGCGGCCAGCAGCAAATCAGCCTTTGCGCCGGTACAGGCATTGTACGCCGCGCCGTTTTTGGCAACGTCAGCCGGACTGGAAAACATGCCGGCTCCGGCATAAGTTCCATTCCCGTAATAATCCACGCCAACCGCCTGGTTGCTTACTCCCCAGGTGAAAATGCCGAAAAGGCAGTTCACTGTGGCGTTGCCTTCAACCGTTTGATTGCCGAGTTCGACGACAGGTTCGACATTCAAGGGCATTTTGACCTCGACCTGTTCACCGACGCGGTTGGTTTCAAAACTCGTACATCCGGTACCGGCCACGGCCAGTACCCCTCCGGCAAGAATCATCATGATGATTTTCTTCATTTTTTTGAGAGCGCTCCTTTTTCATGCCGCCTGCATGTTCAATTGTTGAAATCCGGCAGGTTATGCTGGATTCATGTTTATATTTTACTCTTGAGGCCATGCCATCTTATGTCGTTGCCGGGGTTGCATTCAAACTTACAGATGATATTTTTAATAAAACGGAGGGAATATGCCGGTAAATAAGAAACAATTATTGCGGATGATTAAATTCATTGCCGAGTTGAAACAGAACAGCTATCCGAACAGCAAAACGTTCGCCGACCAACTGAAGCAGATGGATATAAATGAAAATTTGAATATCAGTTGCACCGCGCGGACGGTTCAGCGCGATATTGAGGTTTTAAAGGGTGAATTTGATGCCCCGTTAAAGTTTGACGCGGAGCGGAATGGCTATTATTTAACCAGTAATTACTGGGAATTTCAATGTCCTCCGCTGTGTGAAGACTTAATGACTTCATCTCTGCTCGGCGCCAGACTGGCGGAGGACATGATGCCGCAGCCGCTGAAAGGCTCAATCCGGGATGCCGTGGATATGCAACTGGCCACCAGCAATTCGGAATTTCTGGATAAAGCGTTCATTGAATCGCTGATTGTCGCTTCCGGCATTAACGTTGAGATTGATCCGGATATTTTTAAAACCGTGTTCGACGGCTGGAGATTGCGCCGTGCCGTAAAAATCACCTACAAATCCCAGGATGGCAACCATTCCGACCAGCAGCTAGACGTGCATGTTATTTCCTTTCACAAAGGCATCTGGTATGTCAAAGGCAGAATAGAGAACGATACACTGAAGATTTTTGCCATCCACCGGATAAAGTCGGCGGAATTGACAAAACTGGAATTTGAAATAGATCAGGCAATTGTGGAGGACGTCCGTAAAAACGGGTTGTTCAATTACCCGAAGCTTAGCGGCATTACCCTGCATTGCGATGCCAGCATAGCGTTTTATCTGCAGGAACAGCAGAAAGCCAAAAAATTCAAGGTTACGGCGCAGCCGGACGGCAGCCTGATTATCGTTTTGCAGCCAGTGACAGAATTTGACGCAATGCGCTGGGTGCTGGCCGAAGCCGGAAGAATCAGGGTGCTGGAGCCGGTATGGCTGCGGGAAAAAGTAGCCGCCGCCGGAAAGAAAATCATTGAGGCAAACTCCTGACCACGACATAAAATGTCGTCCCTCGCGTACTATAATATTTCAGAATAAAAATTCAGGAGAAGCGGAATACAGACAGGATATTTCGCACAAAGACACAAAGCCGCAAAGGGAATCCTTATTTTACCATGAAGTTCATGAAGGAAATGAAGATAATACATGAGTCAGCGAATGTACGCGGTGCAGCCGCATAAATTCACTGACTCCGTTTTTTCCTCTGTGTCCTCCGTGTGCTCTGTGGTAAACATGCCCGGTTTTACTCCGCGAACTCCGCGCCTCCGCGTGAGACATTGTATTTTGTTCCGAGGCTCGACACATTGTTAACAGAGGAGTATGGATTATGGTTATACGAACAGGTCTCAAAGTTTACCGAATGACTTGCCCGAAATGCGCCTGGACGGAAATATGCACCATCAGGATGGATAATCCGGCGGCATACATTTTAAGTATGCTGACTGGCAATAACCGTCTTCCTTCGCAATGTCCGAAATGCGGAAGCAAGCTGGACAAGAAGGATGAAACAATGCTCTGGAAAACATGAAAACCGCGAAGCCAATACATTTTGCGGCTATTTTCTTATAATCACCAGCAGGTGCCTGGCGCGTGATATGGCGGTGTAGAGGGCTCTGGGATGTTGCCAGCGTGGATCATCAGGTGAGACATCCAGCAGAATCACGGCTTTGGCCTCGCAGCCCTTGAACTTCATATATGTGCAATAATAAATTTCATCAGGAGCTGCGGATGGCTGTATAACAATGCGGTGCCTGCCGACTTGCATGTCATCGCCGATACAGCTTTTTTCAGGCGAATGCCCGCCAAGGATTACGATATCTCCGGAGTGAAGACGCTCATTTGTCATAAGATTTGATATTATTTCCGTAAGTTTTTTCCGCCGGAGTGCCGGGTCATGCTCGGTATATTCCCACACCTCGGAGCCGTCCGGAGCTCCATCAACGATTTCCAGTTTTGGATTGTTTGAGTATGGCTTCAGCGCTGCAAAGATTTTCCGGGTATTCCGGCAGTTTTTATTCAGCGCGACCGGCGGATACGGCAGTTTTGGCAATGCCAGTTCGTCCTGATAAAGGTTCTGGTCCGGGTCAAAGAAAATATAAAAATGCCCGTCACGTCCTACCAGTTTTTCGATCACGACCCATACCATGGCGGAAAAATCCTGCCCTTCGTCAACAATCACGGCGTCATAACACAGTCTGGCGCATTCAAGGTAATCATGCAGTTTCTGCGGAAGTTCGTCCTGCCAGAACTCCTGACGGTTCAGGCCTTCAGCCGCCTCTTTGGCGCTGATGCCGGCTTTCTCGATGGCAAAATCGAAAAACGCCATCGCGGTAATGCCGGGATACTGTTCGGTCGCTTTTTTTAAATGTTCAGCCAGCAATTGATTGTAACACAGCAGCAGAACCTGCTTGCCCTGTTCAGCCAGTTGAATCGCTTTTTTAACCGCCATGACGGTTTTGCCGGATCCGGCGCACCCCTGGATTTGCAAATGAGTAAAATTGTCGAGCGCGTCAAGTATGGCGCACTGCATCTGCGTGTAGGTGAAAATCTGCTTTTCCTCAACGCTGAGACGTTCAAAAAGGTGGATGCCGTAATCAAAATACGGGCGCAGCGCTTTATTGACTTTGCCCGCATCAACCGGGAACAGTTCCGCCCCCTGCGGCAGGCGGGTTTCCGCCAGAACTTTGACGGCGAATTCATTTAAATACGGGACGTCCGGTCCGGTGGCTACCAGTCCTTCCGCCTCGGCAGGCCAGAATTTATTGCCGCCGCAGGCCGGGAAGCAAACCGCATGGGCAACTTTCAGTCCCAGCGGAATTTTCCCGGCAGTGCCGAGCAGACGTGAAAGCAGGCTTATAACCGCGTATTTATTTTTGCGCGCCTGGCCGAACGGATCGATCTGCCTCCCGTCCTGATACCAGACCCCGTCATGGTAGCTGATCTGCCCGCCTTTGACCTCAAGCACCAGCAGGCCGTGACGGGCATGATGAAGGAGGAAGTCGATCTCGCCTTCCCAGCGGTTTTTATTTAAATCGCGGGAGACATAGTCAAATGAATGGAAGACAGTCCAGTTGTTATCAAGACATTTTAATGCCTGGAAGACCATTACTTCCGATTGCGGACGTATTTTCCCATCGCATATCGCAGGAATCATTACAGCCATAAATCTCACCCAAGTCCATGCATTTGCATATTAATCCCCCCGGTTGCAGTATTTCACTCCGGGATGAAGCCAATATCGCATAAAAAAACAACCGTTTCAAGTTCATTCCACATTATTTTAGACGATTAATTTTTAAACTGATATTTTCGATTGAAAATGGCAAAAATCCGGGTACAACACTTTAGTCTCGGTGTTTTCGCTGTTTGAATATCAGGAAAAATGTTGCTCCGCCGGTGTTTAGAGTACCTCAAGCTTCCAGCTTGAGAAAGAGAATCGCACGCAGGGATGCCTGCGGTACTATTTAAAACAATGCCGATGCGTTCCTCGTTACCAAGAAAGCGGTAGGCTTCGCTGGCCGCCTGATGAGTCTGCCATGTTCCTGACGGGTTGGCATGATGATCCACCATATACTCTGCGCGGTTGAAAATTCAACTTTATATGAATAGGATTGTGGATTGGATTTTTTCGATCCGACTGACAGTAGATATAAATATCGGCGGAAGGAGGAGCGGGAAAATACAGCCGCAAGACATTCACCGCAAAGCGGTTGCGATCTTTCTAGTTTGGATTCGCACTCTTCGAGGTTTTCGATACCCCGGTATCAGCAGCCTCTCAGAATACGAACCAATGCTCAAAATCTTCGTAATCTATATTTGAATTTTCAGCCGTGCAGAGTATAGCTTCGGCGGTCAGTGCATTTTGATGGAAATATGCGGGAAAGCATCCGGTCATTTTGCTAGCAGCCTGTCGGACTTATGCCTTTTACTGCGAATAGTCCCGGACTTTGCCGGAATTTTAGTCGAAAAGACATCAAATAACGCTGCTATTCTCAGTTTTTCGCCAGAAAATCCGGTTTTGCCCGATGATTTTCTCGTTGCGAAGTCCTCAGTCCGACAGACTGCTATGGATGTATTTTGAACGCATCGTTTTGCAGTTTCCTGGCATATTCAAGCGTCCGCATTGCAAGGTTGTTTGCAGCAGGTAGATTATTGATTATGTTTACAGCCTGCTCCGCGATTTTGTCGCCGTTTGTGTCTTCAATTTCAAATATCCATTCGCTCAAGCCGATATCGCGCCACATCTGCCCCTTGCATGTATCGGTCGGCTGGCGCAAATATATTGCCGGAGTGCCGGCGGCCAGCGCGATAATCGGGGAATGCATTTCAAAACTGACAATCAGTGCGGCGGCGGCATAAACCGACGCGGCTTCATCCGGACGCCAGTAACTGTCACGCCAGATAATTCTTGATAAATATTTATCCGGCAAACGGTCGTAAATCAACTCTTTGCCAAGCTTCACCTCATAGGTCATTTCGGCGCAGATTAAAATTTTCATACTGGTGTTGTCAAGTATATTAATAATCGCGTCGCGCAATTTTGCGTGATCCGGTTCAGCGAATTTACTGCTTACCTCATTTCTGCGTAAATCTTCATCCGACGGCGCATAATTATGTATTTTATAATATGGGGTATAGCGCAGGCGCGGGATTACACACGCAAACCCGCCCGGCGTCAAGCCGTGCTTGTCCAAAAATGCCGCCGCCGCGCAGTCATCGCGCAAATTAATGGCAAAAGTAGCGTCGGGTCCGAACTCCATTACCGGACATTTTACTTGTGCGTTACGGATAAAGTTGACAGAGACAGTATCACGGCAATAGATGAAATCGGCATTATCCAGTAAATCTTTAAGTTCCGGGGTGAGGTGTTCTATTGTTACTCCGAAAATACCATACGGCTTGCCAGTTATCCGTCGCCATTCCTGGAGATCATTTGCGCATACTACACTGGGGCCTGATCCATTAAGCATAAAATCATGTTCGGCAAATGCTGCCTGCAACGCCGGGGATTTGCTGTCTCCTTCAATAATTGCGACGTCCGGAAACTCGCGCTGGAGCATTGCTTTTACCCCATGTCCGACATCGCAAGGCCATAACGTCAATTTTAAGTCCGGCCGGTTCCGCCGTAATATCTCCAACATCCCCGGGGTATGGCCGATATCGCCAATATTTACGCTCTGCCAGGAGGAGCGGATCAAGATTCTCTTTTTGTTTTCCATGTTTGCCATTCTTTCTCCAATAATTACTGAAATCTGCATATTTTTATGAATTATAGCCGTTATTAGTTCTGGTATGAAGCCAGCCGGAATTCACTTTTGCTGCTGCTTTTTAATGCGCTCCATAAAGGCAACAGTTTCTTTCCACCACTCGCGGTCAGGATTCCAGACGCTGTCAGCTTTGTTGTTTACACACAGGCGGCTATCCCAGATAATCACTCCCGCAACGCCGGAGTTGTAGACTGTTTCAAGCTGAAGTTTCCAGAAGTCGCCTTCTATGAATTTCCTGGCGTCTGTTTCGTTGGAAATATGATATTTTGGCCAGAGATATACATATACAGGCTTACCGTTGGCAATGCGTTTTGCCTCTGCAATATTCGCTTTGGCGTACTTGACCCAGGCGGCGCGATCAGGAAAAAAAGCGTAGAGAGAAGGACAAATAACATCCAGCGAATCAGCCAGCGGCTTTAAATAATCATTCGCCTCTCTCCATTTTTTCATCAGCTCAGGATCATTTTTTACCGGTACCCAGTAATCACGTAATGGCACACAGGCGTAGTAACCATATTTTACGGAGGGATTTACTTTTCTTGAGGTCGTGATAATATGAATCATCTTTTCCATACTGGCGGTGACGATTTTTTCATTGGCGGTTAGAATGTCATCATTGGCGACAGTCTGAACCGAACGGCGAATATCGAGCGGCCAGTGTTCGATGTCATAAATTACCGGGCTTTTTGCGTCGGTGAGATTTTTGACGAGACCGGCAATGTGGTCATCCGGCGGTGAAGACGCCGGCTTCTTTTCTTTTTTGCGGATATCTTTCGGCCATATATGGACGCCATAAAAAATTGTGTAATCTTTCAGTCCGTATACCGAAAGATCTCCTTTGTCGAGATAATGAATTGAATCTATAACCACAAACGATTTGTCAGGCTGTTCACCGGCAGCAATATCGGCTGCATTTAACGGAGCCATGATTCCGGTAAAGGCGATAACAATAAGCGCGGCAGAACATTGGCAGATTTTTTTTAAACATTTACTCATTTTAACGAAATTCCTTTTTTTGTTAATTATAGTATCTTTGTTTTAGACTTCTATGTTTTAAACGTTTTTAAAATTGACTACTGCTTTTCTGGTTTTAGGTTTTAGGTTTTAGGTTTTAGGTTTTATTCTGACTTCTGACTTCCCTGTCTTTTGAGTTGCGGGCAAAGCCCGCCTTAATTATATGCTATTTTTTTTATGTTTTCTGAACATATCTTGCGGAGTACCAATGGGCTAAATTCCCAACCTTGATTGCTTGTATTTTTCACGATCAATTTATGGATATACCATTACGTTACCGTTATTTACGTTAAATCCGACAGAACAAAATGCTGGAACGGATCTATCTATATCGATATAACGCATAGTTCCAACATGACCATCCATGAACAGAATATTGCTCTTCCCGGGAGTATTCAAGCTTATTGTGCCATTATAATTCAGAGGATACGGGTTATTGCCGTCATGTCGATACGCAATCCAGTTTGTGTAATCACACCGGTATTGATTTGTAAAATTATTGTCGGTCAGCAATACCGCACGGGAGGGAATGGTTAGCGCATTCGTCTTGCGTGCCATGTTGGTGGGAGCTGCCGCAGGTGTGGGTGTCGTTGAAGCCACTGCAATCCCGGACAACCGGGAATTTATTGCAAAATGAGTGTATCCAAACCCCCCGGTGCCAAATCCAACTGGAGCAGACGGACAGGCAAATGGACCTTTCGCTTTTTTAGAGTCATATTCCAAATATTTAACAGAATTCGTCAGGTCGCCGGCAAGCATGTGGAACCATTCAGTTCCGTTTCCGCGCAAACGACCGGGCACTATCCAGTCTTTATTATCGTTGGAATAGAATGCCTGAGCCATTCCCTGCGACTTAAGATTGTTGCCGCAACTGGATGTTTTAGCCTTCTCCCTGGCTTTACTCAATGCCGGCAGCAGCATTGCAGCCAGAATTGCGATGATGGCGATCACTGCCAGGAGTTCAATGAGTGTGAAACTGTACTTGTTACTTTTCATGATTGTCCCTTTGTTGTTTAGGTTTTATGCTGAAACTAACTTCTCTGGTCTTGAAATTACTGACGTCGATTCGCGTTCAATAAGCCGGGCGTTGATTAGCAGGCCGCCGGGGATGAATTCATGAGCTATTAATTTCTGTGCTGCTATTCGGCCCATCTCCTCATATGGAAGCGCCATGCTGGTAAGCGGCGGGTTCACCCTCTGGTTATTTTCACTGTCGTCCGAGGTCATTATTTTTACATTTTCGGGCAAGCCCAGTTCCTGGTATATGTTATGCAGGCGCAACTCATAAACGGTGCCGGAATCAATGATTATGCCGTCAAATCCGCCGCTTCTCTTATAAAGGTCTTTAATCTGATTCCTTACAATTTCCAAAGTCAAGTGTTCTTTTTGAAGCTCATCCCATGATGAGAATCCCAGATTGTATTTCTTCAATCCGGCAAGATATCCTCTTAATACTGGATGATCCTGCTGAAAAATGTAATGATGAAGCAGAGCTATCCGGCGGCATCCCTGTCTGGCCAGATGTTCCACCGCAGCCTCGGTTGCGCCGGCAACATTAGAGGTTATGCAGAAACATTTACTTAGAAAATCTTCATAGTGTCTGCTAAGAAAAATTTGTGAATTCATAAATGCAATCCGGCAGCCGCGCTCCTGCAGCAGAGGAAACAAATCCCGGTACCAGTAGTTGGACACGATCAATAAACTGTCTGCATTGACAAAATCCAGCTTGCGCCAGTCAATTTCATGCGCGTTGTTGGTCGGCGACACCGGCATCGTTTCCACACGGTAATCATATTCAAACGCTGCCTGCGACACGCCCTTGAGTATCCGGCGGGAATTTTGTGCCGCCACAGACGAAAACGTCTCGCTGATGAAATCAGCGCAAGGCAGCAGAAACGTCAGCGGGGATTTGATTTTTCCGACATTGGCGGGACATATCCGGCGACCTTTGCCTTTCAGCAGTTCGACCAGCTTATCATCTTCCAGCATGGTCAGCGTTGATCTTACTGTGTCGCGGGAATAACCATATTTTTCCGCCAGTTCAAATTCATTCGGCAGAAACGAACCGGGCAGGTAAGTGCCGGACGCAATATCCGACTTCAGCGCTTCATATAGTTTCAATCTTCTAACCGGATCCCGCATATCATTCACCTGTAATTTTACTTACTGTTAATAATCATACATGGTTGTATGATTAAAAGTCAATAGGTATCCGCAAAAAAAGTGCAAATTTTATAAATTACGCAGAAAATCCAGTAAGAATGGGAAGAATGGGAAGAATGGGAAGAATGGGAAGAATGGGAAGACAACTTCGTGTTGGTTATTGGATATTCTCCCCCCGGCTGTTCATTCTGACTCCTGTCTGGCTTCTGAATTTCAGCCTTTGACAGCGCCGGCGGAAAGACCGCGGACGAATAGTTTCATACAGAAAATGAACATTATTATAAGCGGAATGGACGCGATGGTGTAACCGGCCATCAGTTCACCCCAGTTTTTGGTATATTCGCCTTCCAGTCGCAGCAACCCGACCGCGATGACCTGGAGATTGTTGTCGCGCAGATAAAGCAGCGGTCCGACGAAGCTGTTCCAGTTGCCGATGATGCTCAGAATGGCCAGTGTTCCGATGATCGGCATGGACATTGGAATGACAATATGCCAGATCTGCTGAAGAACAGTTCCCCCGTCTATCTCAATAGCTTCGAACAGGTCTTTGGGGATTTCCTCGATGAAATTGCGGAGAACATAGATGGTGAACGCCTGGGCCGACGCCACGCCCAGGGTGATCAGCGACCAGTGGCTGTTGTAAAGTCCCAGCGCGGTGATGAGTTTGAAGGTTGGAACCATGTTTGCCACGCCGGGATACATCATCAGCAGAATAAAGATGGAGAAGAGGATATTTGAGCCTGGCGCTTTGAATCTGGCGAAGAAAAATGCGCCGAGGATCGCCACCGCCAGCCCCAGGAACGTCGTGGTAAAGGAAATGAAAGTGGTGTTAAATATTTTGTCGCCGATATGAGACCAGCCGACAACGAAATTGTGCCAGTGGAACGGCGCTTCCGGCAGCCATGGATTTCGGGAAAACTGCTGATTGTCCTTCAGCGAGATGTTGAGCATCAGGTATAACGGCAGGAATGAGAATGCGAATATAATCCAGATATAGAAGTGTTTCGAAAATTCTGCAAGTTTTGATCCGACTCTTCTGGCCATTTGGGTAAACTCCTATTTATTGGTGCGGACAAGTTTATTATTGATGAAAGTCAGCAGCAGCGTGACCAGGAACAGCAGGAATCCGACGGCGCAGCCGTAGCCGAACAACCCTCTGGAGAACGCTTCGCGGAAAATAAGCAGACCGGGAACCGTGGCGATGCCGTCAGGCCCGCCGGACTCCCCGACAAACAGATAAACGCCTTCCCAGCTCTGGATGGTGCCGATCATCATCAGCACCAGATTGATCCTGATCTGGGTCATGATCAGCGGCAGTTCCATCTGGAAAAATATCCGCAGCGGCCCGGCGCCGTCAATCTCGGCGGCTTCGTAGATGTCTTCCGGAATATTCTGAAGGCCGGCCAGATAAATCAGCACGCCGAACACGCCAACCCAGGGGAAACCCATAAAAATTAGCGATGGAATAAGCAGATACTCGCTGGACAGCCATTGAATGATGTCGGTGGGGCCCAGCATGCCCGCAGCCCGCAGTACTTCATTAAGAATCCCCGCGTTCGGCTCGTAAAAATATTTCCACATCAGGATGAAGACCATTGCCGGGATAACCATCGGAACGACAAACAGCACGCGGTAAGCGTAACCCCAGCGGTCGCTGATGATATGGTGCAGAATTACCGCCGTGATAATCGGGATAATCATTTTAAACAGATTGGAGACGATGAAAATGCCGACAACTCCGAACGAACGCCACAAATCCATATCGCGGATGACCTTGCGGATATTATCCAGACCGGTGAACTCCTCGATCATATTCCCGTCCCACCGGTAGAAAATATGAACAACCCCGTTGAAGATCGGATAATAGTTGAACAGCAGCACCAGGCCCAGGGGGATTGCGACTAAAAAATATACCGGCCAGTAATACCGCAACTTTTTAAATGATATTTCGACTGCCATTTTATTTAGCTCCTGTCTTCATGCTTTCCAGCGTTTTGTCAGCCTTCATGATATTTCTCAAGCTTTTATATTGTGAAACCAGATTTTCAAAATTCATTTGCGACCTGGTTTTCAAGCGGGCGGCATCCATGGACGTCAGTTCGCTCTGTTTCTGTCCGAGCGCCGATGTGCTGCGCATGGTTTCGATGTTTATCATGTTACGCTTTTCGTTTTCGATCATTTCAATGAGCTCGTCATGGATGTCCGGAATCCGGCTGATAAAATCTTTCCAGAAATATTCCTGCGGTTCCGGTGTTTTATTGATAATCGCGGTTTCGATTACTTCATATATCTTTTTATCGCTTTTAGCGCCGAATGAAAACGGGAATGTTATATTTGCTCTTTTTGATCCCGGCAGCGGCTGCATTTTTTTCATAATGCCGGTATAATCAACTTTCTTGACAGAGGCCAGCCATTTACTGTGTTCAACCATGGTCATCTGATTGATTTTCCAGGAAGTGATGAACTGCAGGAATTCGAATGCCAGGTTAAAATTCTTCGTGGCTTTGGGAATACCGAACAATCCGCCGACGCCGACACCCTGTTCCGACGGCCTGCCGGCAAAGTATTTTGAATATTTGTGATCCGGGCCGATAACCGGAACATCTATAATCTCCACTTCAAATGGAGAATTGTTAATCATCGAAAACGCATTCCAGGTGCCTTCCGGAAAGAACCCGACGTTGCCGGCAAAAAACAGAAACTTTGTCTGCTCCAGGTCGGTGGACGGAAAACCGTCACAGAAATAATTGCCTATTTCAGTAAGGATATTAATTGCCGCCAACTGTTTTTCTTTGGATAATTTTCCTTGCCGCAAGCCGTCGAGGATGTCCACCGATGCGACATCGGAACAGAATTCCGGCAGCGAGTCGTTTAAATCGGAATTTAATTGCGACTGGTAATAGCCGAGAAGCTGGCTTAAAGTGCCGCGGTCGAATCCTCTTACGCCAATCGGGATTATTGGCTTGCCGATTTTCTTACCGTACGCCCGCATTTTTTCACAGATATTCAGCCATTCAGTGAGCGTTTGTGGAAGTTTGAGGCTGCCGGTAGCTTTTTGCAGCATGTCCATATTTACATACATGCGGCAAGTATGAATAAAAACTCCGATACCATAATATTCCGCGTAAATCGGGTCCAGGCCGCCGCGCATGTCATCCACATAGGTATCTTTCCACGGAATACCTTCCAGCGGAGTTCCTTTATTAAACGGATTGGGACTGCCGATATATTGGGAAAGAGGGGTGAAATACTGATTTCTGATATCCGAGGTGCCCAGCAGTTCGATCAAGTCGGCCGGATCGCCGCCGACCAGCTGGGTCATAAACCACTGGCCGTAGCCTTGAATCGGCACTGTCAACTGGATCACTTTGACTTTCTGTCCCTGCTTTGCTTTATATTCTTCAAACAGCTTGATTGCTTCATCAAAACCATTCCTGAAGCCGTCCTCCAGCTGCCAGTGCGCGAAAGTGATGGTTTTAACATTTTTATCCATAATGTCACCGCCGGTCTGGATGCGCAACACCATGATTATGGAAAGAATATAAAAAGCCAGCGCCAGAATCAAGCCTGCTTTCTGAAATTTTGATGAACCGAGATGTTCTTCGTTTTTATCTGCCATGACGATATCTCTCCCTATTTTTTTGCTCCAAGTTCTTCAAGGTATCGCTCGACTATCGGAACACGGTTTGACGAAGGAAATTTCTCCAGAAAGTTATTATATGCTTCAATTGCTTTCTGTTTGTCCCCCAGTTTTACCTGATAAATTCTGCCGATCCGGAACATGTTGTCCTGTTCCAGCGTCGGGTTGGCAAGGCCGAGTTTGATGGCGGCTTCCAGGTGTTCCAGCGCGAGTCTGTAATCTTTTTTGACTGCAATGTATTCATAATCAGCGAATAAGTGTACGGGGCTCAGGAGTTTGGGATCTCCTTTGAACGACTTGATGAACTTTTCGACATCTTGAAAGGCTTTGGCGGAAACTGCAGCATCAGGACTTTCAATCAATGGCGCGTTTTTATAAACGACCGCATAACAGCCTTCAGAGGAATCAGGGGATGTTTTGAGGATATCATTGTATATGTCATTGAATTTTACACCGTCAGCCGCATTGCCGTAAATGTCTTTACGGTTTTGCATCAACTGGGCGACTCTGGCATAGCTCAGCGTGACTTCTATTTTCAGCCATTCGGGCAGGTTCGAATCGCGGTAAAGTTCGCCCAGTAATTTAAATCCATGCGGGATATCCTGTGATTCTTTATCGTGAATAAGACATAACGCACTTACGAGTTTTCCTTCCGGCGTATTTTTCTGCTTCAAGGCCAGTTTTTTTGCAATGCTGAAATTCTGCTCGGAATAAGCTTGAAACATTTCGTCTGACTGATTGCCGGCAGCGGCGGCCGTTATCGCGGCGCACGCCGCCAGGACAATCAGTAATTTAAGACTTCTCATCTCATCTCCTGTTTATTATACTTTAGACTTAATGGAA
>JBAWXM010000069.1:0-18191 GCA_037144075.1 Lentisphaerota bacterium
TTTAATCTATGAGCCTTTTTTGGTCTATTCTTCTAAATATCTAACGTCGCATAATATATCTTATGTTAAGTTGAATACCTCCGGTATTTGTTTAATATTGAAGCGTAATATGTTTATTATAAATTAATTACAAATTATTTTAAAATGGGTTGTTAATAACTTGATAATGAATAGTAATGAATAGTAATGATAATAATCAAGATGCCAGTTGCATTGAACAAACTTGTTCGATGTTTGTCCGATTCGGGCGAATTGCAGCGTTTAATTAATAGTTTGTGAATTTATTCACGCCGAATAAAAGTTTTCTAAATTTAACGTTTTCGTGATGTTTTTTTGTGTAAATATGCTATGCTAATAGCTTGGTGATTTTAGAAAAAACAACTCATCCAGCTAAATTCGTAAAATGTTGCTTTTATTTAACGAGTCGCTTTGGGAGTGCCGGTTTTATGAGAATCTGTGGTCGTTGCCGGGCAATATATACTGAACATGCAGTATATAGAATCAAACTTTCAACTATTAATTACGACAGCGATTCTTATCTGAAAGAGAATCTTCAGTTGAATTACGGCATTTGTAATGTGAAATTTGATTATTTCGATGGTTTATTGATCATTACTTACAATCCGCTTATCATTTCGCAAGAACGGATTGATAAGATTCTGCTAACTCCGGGTTTTATTATTGAGGACTCATATTTTCGTTTTTTATTAAACTTTCTTAGAGTTTATGCTAAAGTATTGCGTTTTTCCGCAGTTCTGTTAATGCTTATTTTCGGATGGTTAATTTTTTTTAAGTTCGGGCCGAATAAATTTTGCCTTCCGATCAGTTTTCAGGATGCAAAATTAATTAACCTCTATTACATCATGATCAACATCTTTATACTATTCATCAGTTCTTTCTCTATATATGAAGGCATAAAGCAATCTTTTAAATATAAACAATTTAATGTTTATCTGCTGGTGCTGCTTGCTGTCAGCGGGGCGGTACTTTCCGGGTTTCTTTTTGAGGCTTCAAATTTTCTGCTGGTAGTGCTGCTGGTGGAATCTCTGGAAGATTTCATCAAATGCAGATCATCCGCCGAGGTTGCGGCGGCGGCAGTTGCCAGCGCTAAAAATGCATTTGTCATCATTGACGGAACTTCCCGCAAAATTCCCGTGCATGAATTGATTCCAGGCCAGCTTATTGACGTCAAGCAGGGGATGATCGTTCCTGTGGACGGAGTGATTATTCGTGGAAACGGACAAATCAATGAAGCTGCGATATCCGGGGAAAACTCGTTTAATCCTAAATCAGCAGGCGACAGGGTATATGCCGGAACACTGCTGGAAAACGGCTCGCTGACAGTTAAGGCTGTTTCTGTCGGACATGACACTGCTATCGGTAATATTGCAAAACTGATTGAAGGGGCCACAGACAGCAATACCCGTAAAGGCATCCACAAAGCTGTTGACAGATATTCCGTTTATCTGACGATTATTGTAATTGCTTTCTCAATCGTTGCATTTTTCGTTTCATTTTCTGTTTTAGACATGGAATTATTTGAATCCATTGAACGCAGTGTTGCAATTCTATTTGTCGCCTGCCCCTGCGCGTTGATTCTCAGCACTCCAACCGCCATTCATGCCGGAATCTGGATTGCAGCCCGCAACGGGATTCTATTCAAAGACGGCGGGGTTATGGAATACTTTGCCAAAACTACCGCGTTGCTGGTGGACAAAACAGGTACCCTCACCCATGCCAGTCCGGTGGTGTCTGAAGTTAAAACTTTTGGCGGCACAGAATTGAATGATATTCTGTTCGCGGCGGCGACTGTGGAAAGAAACTCTTTTCACCCCCTGGCCCTGGCGGTCTGTGAATATGCATTAGAACGCAATATTCAGTTTGGCGAGGTGCAGAAATACATTGAACTTGAGGGCGGCGGCGCCTGTGCGCTGATTGATGGGAAAAAATATAAAGTCGGGGCTAAATGGCTGATGGATGACGGCAGGAATGTTACGCCGGAAATTAACAACTGGATTCAGGATGCGGCAAAACATGGGCTGGTCACCGCACTGGTGGCGGATGAGGAAAAGATCATAGGCGCATTTACTTTTACTGACAGATTGAGAGAGGAAGCGCCTGAGGTGATTAGAAAACTCCGGATGCAGGGAATGAATAAGATCATTATGATTACCGGCGACAACTCCGCTGCCGCTGAACGCATTGCAGGGCTGTTGCATCTGGACGGATGTTTTGCGGAATGCATGCCGGAAATGAAACTGCAGAAACTCTATGAACTGAAAAAGACTGAGAAATATGTTGCCATGATCGGCGACGGCATTAATGACGCCCCGGTGCTGGCGGCGGCGGATGTCGGGATTGCGATTGCGGGAACCGGCGCTGATGCCGCGATCGCCGCCGCGGATATTGCGCTGACCGGGGAAGGGCTGGATGAGCTTTCCAAAGCCTACCGTATCAGTAAGCGCGTATTCCTGGCAATACGAATCAATCTGTGCTTTTCACTGCTGGTAAGCCTGGCAATGATGTTCCTGGTAAGTACTGGCACATTCAGTCTGATGACCGGAACCATGATTTACGTCGCCTGCTCGGTTCTGGTGCTGATCAACTCTTATCTGCCTGCGGTAATTCCAGTAAAGCAATTTTAATGATGCGAGAAAATCCGTTCAGGGGCGTAATACAGCGCTACGCCAAGCTCATTGGCGCGCTTGATTACCTCGGCATCGCGCAATGAACCTGCCGGACAGACAATTGCGGTTATGCCGGCTTCCGCCGCGACTTCGACCGCATCCGCAAACGGAAAGAATCCGTCGCTGGACATGACTGAATTCCTGATGGAGTTTACCCCCTGGTATTTCTGGCGGTATTTGGCAATTGCCTGTTCGACCGCCCCTACCCTGTCCTGTTCGCCGGTGCCGACAGAAATAGTTTGACCATTTTGGGCTATTACCACGCCGTTTGATCTGACGCTAAGGTTGACATACCAGGCAAACAGCAGGTCGGCAAGCTGCGCCGGCGTGGCTTTGGGTGCGGAAATCTGCTTTCCGGCCCTGGTATTTTCAGCCTCGGCAGATTTCAAATCGCTTACATTTCTGAGCGAAGTCGTGAGCGGCGCGGCTATAATCAGCGAACCGTCAGCCAGGACTTTGATCGTGTTTGACTGCTCATCCCCCTGCCCTGTGAATTTCGGCAGCCGGGAAATATCGCCGCACTGAATAATGCGGATATGCTTGTTCAGCTTATATGTTTCGCCGTCGTTGAAGATATCAAGCGCTCCGGCGTCATAGGCCGGCGCGACAACGCATTCCACAAAAGACCCCATGATTTCTTTCGCCGTAGCGGTGTCAACCGCGGTGTTGAACGCCACCGCGCTGCCGAAAGCGGCGCGGGCGTCGGCGTCCCGGGCTTTCAGGTAAACCTGCCGGATGTCTTCGCCGTCGCACTGCACTGCGGCTCCGCTGGGATTAACATGCTTCATCACTGCGCAGGCGGGACGGTCGAAAAACTTGACAATGTTCAGCGCATAGGAAATATCTTCCAGATTGGTCTGGGAAAGGCCGCTTTTGCCATCTTTCAATATCTGCATATCGCCGATGGGGCAGACATTGTCCGCAGGTTTGTAATAAGCCGCCGGCTGGTGGGGGTTGGTGCCGTAGCGCAGATCCTGCACTTTAACATACTCTCTGCCGCCGATAACTGTTGACGCCGGAAAATTGCCGACATTTTTGGACAAATACGAATTTCTGTTGAGTTCCGCCATTTTCTAGTCTCCATATCTTTAAAGTTATATTTTTTAAATTATATTTAATTTTTTGACAAATTAAAAAGTACAACGTTTTGCGAAGTTAGCAAACTGCGCTATTGTGTAAAAATGAAATTTTTGAGTCTCATTTAACTTGTATAATATTTAAAGGTTCAAGGAATAACTTTTCCTTATATATTAATTATGACTGTAAAAGGACTTTTTATCACATTTGAAGGACCGGAAGGCGCCGGCAAGACTACTCAGCTCAAAATGCTCCGCGAATTTTTCTCGGGACTGGGCATGGAATGCGTCGTCACCCGCGAACCTGGCGGCACCCCTATTGCCGAACAGCTCCGGGAACTGGTCAAACACCATTCCGGCGATGAACCGGTTTTTGCCGAAACAGAACTTCTGCTGTTTGCGGCCAGCCGCGCCCAGCACGTCCGTTTCCTGATTGAACCGGCGGTCAAACGCGGCGCTGTCGTCCTTTGCGACCGTTTTACCGATTCTACTACAGCTTACCAGGGGTACGCCCGGCAGCTTGATATGGATTTTATCCGCAGCCTGAATAAATATGCGGTCGGGAACTGTGTACCTGATATGACGATACTGCTGGATCTGCCGGCGGAAGAAGGTTTCAAGCGCACCGCCGTCCGGGCTGAAACTGCCGGACGGCATGACCGCATTGAAGCCGAAGCAATGACTTTTCATCACCGGGTAAGGCAGGGTTTCCTGGAAATCGCCGCCGCCGAACCACAAAGAGTGAAAGTTGTTTCCGCCCTCGCCGCCGCTGAATACATTCATCAACAAATTTTGGAGCTTATTAAAAATGCTTTTGGCCCGCTATGAACAGGAATTTCCCGAAGTTATCGCCTGCTTGAAACGCGCCCGGGTTTCCGGTAGAATGGCGCATGCATATCTGCTGCACGGCGATTCTCCGGAACTGCGGCGCAATTTTTCGCTGGTACTCAGCCAGATTGCAATCTGTCCTAACCACTTGCCGGACGGCGCTCCATGCGGCACCTGCCGCGTCTGCCGCCACCTGGAAAGCGGTATTTATGCGGAATTCTATGAACTGATGCCTACCGGCAAAACCTGGCAGATACAGGTCGGCGAACGCAGAAACCCGGAACCCAATACTGTCCGCTGGTTTGAAAGCCAGTTTTATCTGACCAGCACCTCGGAAGCCAGCAAAAAAGTTGGCGTAATCTATGACGCCGACCGGATGAATACCGAATCGCAGAACGCTTTCCTGAAAACTTTGGAGGAACCGCCGGCCGATTCGTTTTTTATCCTGGCCACCGGCAATCCATCCGCTCTGCTGCCGACCACCCGTTCCCGCTGCCAGACCCTGATTCTGCTGGAAAACCGCTGCCTGTTTGAGTTTGAGAAAAGCAAAGAACTGTTCGCTATTCTTTACGATTTACAGTTTAAGGCCGCCAATAATATTACCGCCGCCGGCAAATGCGCTGAAAGCATCATCAACATTGCGCAACATTTGCAGGAGATTGCGGAAACGACTGCGGAAAAAATGTGGAAAGAACGTCTGACACAGGCCGAAGAACTGGAAAGCCCGGTCAAAAAACGTATCGAAAAGCAATTCGAGTCCGCCGTGGCCGGAGAATACATCAAGATCAGGAATTACTTTACCGGGGCAATCCATACCTGGTTTGCCCAGGTGTATCAGCTGAGCTGCGGAGTTCCGTTCGACAAACTTGCCAATCCGGAAATCTTTAACGGCATGCAACTGCCGGAAAAAATCGCCGAAAAACGCGCATGTCACGCCCTGACCGAAGCCGACCAGCTGCTTTACAATCTGCTGTTCAACGTCAGCGAAGAACTGGCATTCCGCTCTTTCTGTCTGAATGTGGCCGTGAAATAAAGTCCCCCTGCCCCATTCCCCTAGGCTTTAGATCGCTTCGAGCTGCTTCCATTGCGAACCACGAAAAAAAATCACCAACGCGGGAGCAGGAAAAAGAACAAACATGAAGGCAATAATGATATCATTTTCAATTTTCAATTCACGGCGGACTGCAGAGGCACTAAACTTTAGTTTTTGTTTTTATTAGCTTTCAAGTCAGACTTTGCATGATCTTGATGATAGAATTTCAGCATAAGTCAATCGTCAGACTTTTTGTTGACGCTTGATAAATATTCTCTATCCGCTATATTTACGTTCGAGTAAAACGCTGTTGCGGAGTTTAAACCAACGCGTAGAAAGATGCGGGAAATTAATGAACCATTGTACTAAAGCACAAAAGCTAAAGTTCTGTACCACGATGCGGACAAACCAACGGTTTAAACTTGCTTTTCAGAACGGCTTTAATCATTATTGAATATATTTATCCCAAAAATTGGTTGATTTATGTTAATTATTAAAGTATTTTTTGCGGATAATAAAAAATATTTCGAAGAATAAAACTAAAATAAAGGTTATAAAATGGTAAAGAAGACTGGAAAAATTGAACCTATCTGCACGGAAAAACTTGATTTGCTCAGGAAGCGCTATGCCAAATGCATCAGCATAAAGAAAGAGCTTGTTGACGCAGTAAAGCAATACCGTAATGATGCTGAACAGGGCGATGCTGAAGCACAGTATATGCTTGGATGCTGTTATCAATTCGGCGATGGAGTTATAAAGAATAAAGTTGAAGCTGCAAAGTGGTTGAGAAAATCTGCCAAGCAAGGCTATTGGCAAGCTCAGGGGTTGCTTGAAGTAATAAAGCAGCAGAAAAAGAAGTAAAAATCCCATATTCGGTTAATGACGGCTACATGGTTCATGCTGGTTTCGCAGACAGTTGGAAATAGAGGTCAAACTTTATGAAAAATAGAGGGGGCAATGCCAGACGCTGAAATAGACTCACTTCTGCCGCAACTTTGGGAACCGGGAAAAGCAGGCGGCGAGAAGACGTTTTATTGATTCATGGACTTTTCCGTGGTAAATTATGATTATGCAAGTTGTATACCGGCGGGCACATAATGCCGCCCCCCTGAGGAGAAAGGACAATGACAATATCTGAAATAATTTGTGAAATCTTTTTTTATCTGCTATTCATCGCATTGCCATGCGCAACTGTTATTCTGCACTGGATTCGCCCTGCGTTTTTTGATGGACTTGGGCGCAAAATTATTATTTGCGTTAGTTTTAGCGCATTGAGCTGGATTCTTGTGGTAATTGGCATGTTTGTCGGCCCGCCGCCGGAAAACGGTTTTGCCTATGTTTGCGCATTTTGGGCAGGCTGGTCGTATATTTGGATTTTCATTATTCCGATTATTCTGCTCTATATTTTGATTCGTTCGACAGTCCTGGGAAGCCAAAAAGTGGTAAATGTTATTCGAAGTATGGCACAAAATCAATAATTCATCAAGTTTGAGATTTGCATTTCATGTGTGCTGAATTTGGGATAAAGCATCCGTTTTTATGCTTTCTTATTTTGCTATTTCCTTTCGTTAGTTTCGTGGTTAAAGCGTAAATTAACTGTTTTTTGGTTGCTGCTATGCCGCTTTTATTTTCGGATTGGCGCAAAGTAACCGCCGTGGAATTTGAAATAGCTCAAGTTCAGGTATAGATTAGACGGAATTATTTCGGAGATATAGATATAATGAGAGTTTCCATTGGCCGTATTCTGCTGATAATGTTTCTGTCCGCCGCCGGCGCGGTGATTCTCTGTTCCTGCAAAAGCGATAAAATTGATAATAAAGATTTCCGTCTGCCGCCGATAACCGCGGAAATGAAAAGCAAAGCCGCGGAGTTGAAGAAAGCGCTGTTTCCTGCTTGCCGTGAATTCGGGGTGTTCATTACTGTAAATACAATTGACTTATATGAGCAGGAACCGGAAGCGCTCGGCGACAGGCTCTCACTTCTCGGCGTGACGGATGCATATTTTGATTTTGACCTGAATCTGCTGAAAAAATCGGATTTTACGAAAAGTCTGCATAAGATTGTAACCGAGTTAAGGAAGCGGAATATCCGGTGCAGTCCGGTTATCGGCGACGAACCGTTGTACAAGCCGAATCATAAGAGCGACGGCATCGCCGCAATTGACAATGCTATTGGCGAGATAAAGAGTTTCAACCGCTGGATTTCAGCTAAAAAGGAATTTACCGGGATAGCGCCGGTGATCAATCCGCACCGCGTGAATTATGGTAACATCAATATCAAAAGCGGCATGCTTTACTCCTGGAGTGAAAATACTTTCGGTAAAAATGGCGAAAACGACATGATAATGAAGCATGCATTCGATATTCTGCAGGATATTAAAAAAGAGGCCGAGCCGCTACCGCTGTCAGTAATCATTGACCATTCCTATCATAACCGGGCAGTTAAAGGGGACTTGTCCTGCGGTGACATCAACGACTTTTTGAAATATGGCGATCATGTCATTCTGACCTCTTATGCGAAATACTCGAACGAAATCAAAGCGCTGGTAATGAATGTGCTTAAAGACTGTAAACAGCCTGATAGCGTGGTGCTTTGTGTGCGCACCGCCCGCACCATATACGGCGATGATGCGGAGACGGTTTCTTTCACCCGGAAAAAATGGAAACAGTTTATCAATGACCTGAACGCGCTGGTACAGGGGACGTCGAAGTATAAATCTTTCCGCGGCATTGCGTTCCGCGAATTTGAAGGCCTGGAACTGCAATGGGAAAAAGTGGAATGAGCATATCAACTGAAATAGAACTCAGGAGAAGATAATATGCGTTGTCCGGAATGTCATTGTCTTGACGATAAAGTCGTTGATTCCCGTTCCGTGAAGGAAGGCGACGGAGTGAGGCGGCGGCGTGAATGTTTAAGCTGCAGCCATCGCTTCACTACATACGAAGGAATTATCCAGGCTGAACTGAAAGTAATCAAGCGCAATTCCATCCGCGAGGAGTTTGACCGGGAAAAGCTGCGTCAGGGCATTGAAAACGCCTGCTATAAACGTCCAGTTGATCCTGATGAAATAGACCGGATAGTCGAAGAAGTCTATAACTCGCTGCAGCGCGATTTCGATAAAGAAGTGCCCAGCCTGGAAGTAGGCAAACGCGTCATGGAGGCGCTGAAACAGGTTGACCAGGTCGCTTATGTGCGTTTCGCCTCGGTTTACCGTAAATTCAAGGATGTTGAAGAATTCATCGAAGAGATCAGAGCGCTGAAATAATACCCTGAATTTGTGATGTTTTACCCGTATTCAGTTTTAAAAACATAGATTTAGCGATGATTTGCAGAACTAAAATGTATTATAATTATAAAAGATAAAATTTATCACGGATTCATGAATGATTAAACTTGCAGATAATTCAATAATGCTGATCGGCCCGGATGGCATCCTTAACGCTTTTGAATCGGACAATCTTCAGTCAAAAATCATCCGCTCCTTCATGCTCGCCGGTGTCCGCGACATCTGGCTTGCCGAAGATATCACGCTGGCCGTCGAATATGCGCTGGATCAGGACAGCCGTGAAGACAAAGTGTTCGCCATATCCGAGATAAACTCCACCGTAATTAAAATCCTGGAAGACAGCGGCTTTCCGGAAGCGGCCGAAAGCTACAGGCGCGGCAATCCATCCACGGAAATCACCTTGAATGCGGAAACTGCCACTGTCGCCGGACTTATTCACCGGCATCTTGGACTGAACGGAAAATCACTCGACACGCTGGTTGCCAGAGTCATGCAGGCCGCCGCAAAACTGGACATCTGCGTCGCGTCGCCGGCCTTATACATTGAACTGGCCAAACATTTTAAATCCGAATTCATGCCTGCGGACAGACTGCCGCAAATGGTGTTGTCGAAATCGCAGAAAGCCTCTCCGTGGGTGGTTTCCATAAAAGAACTCTCCGATAAAATGTCATCGCCAAGTCGTTCGCTGGTTCATTACAAGATTATCACATTGTCCGGAGTAAGCCGCCTGTTTCCGGCGGTAAAAGTAGTTTTAAGAATATCCGGTCTGGTTGAAATGCTCCATCTGGAATCGCCTTTGACCGAAATGACCATGGTTCCGCATTTTCATGGTATCGCCCAGGCTCTGAACGAAGCTATTGCCGCCACCCAGTCAGTATTCCGCGCAAAAGGCGAATTGCTGCCGGAAAAAGGGCTGCCGGTAATCCTGACGGTTCCGGACATGTCAGCTTTCGCGCAGAATAATCTTGAGGCAAGCTGGCCGCACGCGTCATCCGACTGCCGCGAAATGCTCTCCTATCTGGAACGCATGGTCAATACTCCGATGTTTAAAGTTAAAATGGAATAGCGGAAATATCAGCCATGCCTGTCAGCGCGAATGCAATCATTGAAAAACTTAAGCTTCAACCATTGACGATGGAAGGCGGCTTTTTTTACGAAACATACAGGTCGGCCGTCATGTTGCCCGATGGAAAACATTCCAGCGGCACTTGCATCTACTACCTGATGCATGATAGAAATATTTCCACCTGGCATAAAGTTTCCGGCGATGAAATATGGCTTTACCATGCGGGAGTTCCCGCAATTCAACTGCTGCTTTTTCCGGACGGTTCCTGGGCTGAACGGATTATCGGGCCGGATATTATTGAAGGTCAAATTCCGCAAAGCCTGATTCCGGCTGGAACATGGCAGGCGGCAACGCTGCTTTCCAGAAAACCGGACGACTGGGGTTTGTTCGGAGCCGCTGTCTTTCCGTCATTTGAATACGCCGATTTCACAGTCGGCAACGGAGCGGAACTGGCGGAAATGTATCCGGCAGCCGCCGGGCGGATTAAAACACTGGGGCTGAACTGATTTCATAGCGCCATGCGGCTATGCAAGCGTTACGTTGTTTTCCTTAAACCGCCGCTCTATTTCTTCGCGGATTCTGCTTTCTGAATCAGTATTCTTTCTCAAGTCCTTAAACCATATCCTTAGACACAAATCCAGTTTACTGGCGCCAATATCCATAAACAATACACGCGGCAGCGGATATGTCATGACATTGCTATCATCGGCGGCGATTTCCAGCAGCATTGATTTAACTTTAGCGATGTCCGAATCATGCGCCACCCCTACCCTGATATCACGCCGGATGACATGGCCGGTCAGCGTCCAGTTTCTGAAGTTCTTTGAAACCACAACCGAGTTCGGCAGGTTGATGATTGCGTCATCGAAAGTCTTGATTACGGTTGAACGGATGCTGACTTTCTGAACAATCCCCCAGGTGCCGTCAAATTCGATGGTATCACCCGGACGTACCGATTTGCCGGCCAGCAGGACAATGCCGCAGATAAAGTTTTCAATAATATCCCGCAAACCGAATCCCAGCCCCATACTCATCCCCCCCAGTACCACCAGAACAGAGTTTGGCGGAACACGCAAAAGCATCAATACAAAAACAATATAAATGATCCATGCCACATAAGTACCCAGCGTCAGGAACGAGGCCAGCAAGCCGGAATCAGCATTTTCCGAATAAAACAGCCTGATCACATTTTTTATCGTTGAAAGAACAAAGAATAATATCAGCGCGGCAGCCAGACTGCAGAAAATGGCCCAGATACTTACCTGAACAGACGCCTTTTCCGGACATAAGTTTGATTCCAGAAATGTTTCCAGCAAATTTTGCACATTAAATTGTATCGCAGTCCAGTAAATCAGTCCGCCGAGGATAAACAGCCATTTCATTGGAATCAAGATAATGAATATAAAGGAAGCCGCAATCTTTTGAGAAGTGGTCTCCGGCTTAAATCTGGCCGCCAGCGCGGTAAGGGAAATTCCCGCCTGAATACCGATCGCCGCCAGGAACCAGACCATGGTCACAGTTATAGCCATAAAGGCATAACCATAGGCCGCCATGACAGCACCCACCAGGGTAATCATTACAGTAAGAAATCCAAGCAGGCGGTCCAGCATCGGCAATTTGTGCTTAATCATATAATAGGCGGTTGCAATAGCGACAGGAATATTCGCCAATGTCCAAATGACAATCAACGGACGGTAAGTGACAACCAGCGTAAAAAGCAGACTGCCGAAAATATACAGCAACAACAGCGGCAGATAGAGTTTGAATACGCCCTTGTACAGTTCCGGCTTGAGCCGTATTTTCAAGGTGAAAAGCAGAAATGACAAGCTGACAAAAATTACTGCGATCCGGCAGAAAAAGCTGTATTCAACCACGTTTGTCCAGAAATAAGTGCCGAACATCAATAATCCGATACCAAGTAAAATCCAGCCGTGTTTTAAAATTGTGATTTCGCCGTGGTTCACCGGGATCATTTTAAATTTTTGCAGTTTTTTGTAAAGCAAACGTCCCAGCAGCATAAACAGTGTTCCGCCGATGACCGCCAGCGCGATAAACTTCAGCCAGAAATCATATTCATCCGGAATTTGTACTGACAGGTTAAGCGGAATATCTCTCAGCCAGATATATAATTGCAGTTTAAGCACAACAAAGCAATTGATAATATCTGATTGCGGACTGAACAGCATTTTCTTTAAAACTGCATCATTGCGACCTATGCCGGATTTCATTACCGCAGCAATTTTATCCTGTATCTTTTCCGCAACTTTGACCTGAACATCCACCATTTGCGCGATTTTTTCAAGTTCTGCGACAAATTGAGTCATTTTCTTCAGCGACGCCGTCCTTTGCGCCAATTGCTCGGCAGTAAAATATTCCGGGCTTGCCTGCTCCAGCGCTGTGCGTAATTCGCCGTAACGGACTATTTCCGCATTCAGATTGCCGCTGGCTTGTTTGATGCGGAAAAGCCTTGCTTCAAAAAAGGCATTCAAATCAAGGATTTGCTTGTTATATACCGAAATAGAAATTCCCAGAATTGCGTTGTCCGGCTGTGCCCACAGCAGAAAATTTAATTCGCTGATACGCTTTTCAGCATCCTGGCATATTTTGGAAAACATCGCAAGTCTGGTTTCGGCATTCTCTCTGTATTTAACCAGATCTTCAGTGGAATTATTCTGCAGTAATTGGTATGTTTCACCAATAATCTTTGACCAGTTTTCGCGGCTGTCCGTCAATACTGAATTACTTGCCTGCATCGGCAGCGCATTGAAAAGCAGAATTAGTAACATCAGAAAATAATATTTCATAATATCTCCGGTTATAATCAATTTAATATGCCCAAAATAATTTGAAGCTGTTAGCGCTGTAATTCAAATATTAATTGCTAAGATTTACGAAAAAGCCGGCAGGTCTGCACCTTCCCGGTAAATATGCCGATTTCACGAAAGGCAGACAACCTTAAATTGACAACCGGCGGCTATACGATTGCCACATTATTCTCCTTAAACCGCCGCTCTATTTCTTCGCGGATTCTACTTTCTGAATCGGTATTTTTTCTTAGATCCTTGAACCAGAGTCTAAGACAAAAATCCAATTTGCCGCCGCCCATGTCCATAAACAGCACGCGCGGCGGAGGATGCATCAACACATTACTGTCATTAGACGCTATTTCCATTAACATACTCTTAACTTTAGCTATGTCTGAATCTTTTGACACGTCGACTTTAATATCGCGGCGAATGATGTTGCCGGTCAATGTCCAGTTTCTGAAATTTTTCGACACCACTACCGAGTTCGGCAGGTTTATAATCGCGTCGTCAAAAGTTTTGATTACTGTTGAACGGATGCTGATTTTCTGCACCACACCCCAGGTGCCGTCAAACTCGATGGTATCACCCGGGCGCACCGATTTGCCAGCCAGCAGAACAATGCCGCAGATGAAGTTTTCAATAATGTCCCGCAGACCGAAACCGAGTCCCATACTCATTCCGCCCAGTACTACCAGAACCGAGTTGGGCGGTACGCGCAAAAGCATCAGCACAAAAACTGTATAACCGATCCAGGCCAGATAAGTGCCCAGCGTCAGGAACGAAGCCAGCAAGCCGGAATCAGCATTTTCCGAATAAAACAACCTGATCACATTTTTTATAGTTGAGAGAGCAAAAAATAGTATCAGCGCGGCCACCAGACTGCAGAAAATAGCCCAAATACTGACCTGGATAGATGCCACATCGACCGGACACAAGTTTTTTTCCATAAAACTTTCGAGCAAATTTTGCACATTAAATTGCAGCGCAGTCCAGTAAACCAGTCCGCCGATAATTAAAAGCCATTTCATTGGAATCAGAATCATAAATACAAAAGACGCCGCAATCCTCTGCGATGTGGTATTCGGGTTGAATCTGGCCGCCAGCGAAGTCAGCGAAATGCCAACCTGGATTCCGACTACTGCCAGGAACCAGACCATTATCATTGTTATCGACATAAATGCATAACCGTATGCGGCCATAACGGAACACACCAGCGCCATCAGCACGGTGATGCATCCCAGCAGGCGGTCAAGCACCGGCAGTTTATTTTTTGTAATATAATAGGCGGTTACAACGGCAACCGGGATATTAACCACTGTCCAGATGATAATCAACGGACGGTAAGTTATAACCAGAGTCCAGAGTATATTGCCCAAAATATACAGTATCAGCAGCGGCAGATAGAGTTTGAATACGTCTTTATAAAATTCCGGTTTAATCCGTATTCTCAGGTTAAAAAGCCAGAACGAGATACTTACAAAAATCATTGCCAGACGGCAGAAAAAACTGTATTCGACTACGGTGGTCCAGAAATAAGTGCCGAACATCAGCAATCCAATACCAAGAAAAATCCAGCCTTGCTTGAAAACCATTGCTTTGCTGATATCAACTGGAATAACTTTGAATGTCTGCATTTTATTATAGAGGAAACGGCCCAGCAATAAAAACATTGTTCCGCCGATGACAGCCAGCGCCAGAAACTTCAGCCAGAAATCATACCCTTCCGGAACTTGTACCCAAATATTATTCGGCAAGTCTCTGCCCCATCGATAAAAAGCAAATTTGAGTCCGGCAAAACAATTAACAATGTCGGATTGCGGATTGAACAGCATTTTCTTTAATACTTCATCATTGCGCTTTTTTCCTGCCTCCATCACTGCCGAAATATTATCTTGAACTTTTTCCGCAATCTTGATCTGGGCATCAGTCACCTGGGCAATCTGGTTAAGTTCTGCGATATACTGAGCTATTTTTTTTAATGAAGCTTCTTTTTCTATCAACTGCCCGGGGGTAAAATATTTCTGATTTGTTTTTCCAAGTATTATACGTAATTTGTTATACCGGTTGATTTCAGATTCCAGAGTACTCCTGCCGATTTTTACCTGAAAAAGGTTGGCATTTAAAAAAGAGTTCAAATCATAAATCTGCTTATTATACACCGAAATGGAATTACCGAGAATTGCGTCGTCAGGCTGTTTCCACAACAGAAAATCCAGTTCACTGTTGCGTTTTTCAGCGTCTTCGCATATTTTGGCTAAAACGGCAATTCTGTTATCGGCATTCTCTCTGATTTTAATCAGCGTTTTTGTGGTATTCTCCATTAATGACTGATGCAATTCATCAATCATCGTCGACCAGTTCTCCTGATCATCCGTTAATACGGAATCATCCGAGTGCAGCGATAGCGCATTGAAAAACAGAAATAATAACAGCAGAAAATAATATCTCATAATATCTCCAGTTATAATCAATTTAATATGCTGATAATAATTTTAAACTGTTTGCGCTGCAATTCAAATAATTATTATTAAGATTTACGAAAAAGCCCGCTGGTCCATTCTTTTTCGGAGAAACGGTATTCCATAGTAAACCCGATCCCGCAGAAGACGTTCTTCAGTGTGTCAAATTCCTCATTCAGGATACCGGACAGGGAAAGATACCCCCCTGCCCTTACCAGACTGGCAATCAGTTGACGGTTGGCAACCAGCACGCTGCCGAGGATGTTGGCGGCGACAAAATCGTAACTTCCGGCATCGGCGCAGAATTCGACCAGCCCAGTGGTCAGCAGCCTGACCGCATCCGGCTTTATCCGGTTTTTCTCAAAATTCTCGGCTGCAACTTTAGTTGCGTCCGGATCAATATCAAATGCGACTAGCGGCGAATAGCCCAGTTTGGCGGCGGCAATAGTCAGAATGCCGGAACCGCAGCCGGCGTCCAGAAAAGAATTTATGCCGGGAGTGCCGGCCATGCGGTCAATCATTTTCATGCAGAATGAAGTTGTCGCATGCTGGCCGGTGCCGAAACTCATGCCGGGATCAATTTCAACGATCACCTGTCCCGGTTCCGGGGTGTATTCCAGCCAGCTCGGCTTAATAACCAGGCGACCGGAAATATGAATAATATTGAAATATTTTTTCCAGACTTCCGCCCAGTCCTCCTTTTTCATCGTAAAAACTTCGACGGCGGTTACGCGGATATCAAATTCCTGCCGCCAGCTCTCAAGCAGGCTGTTTATAAAATCCATGGCCGTTAGGGCTTCTCTCTCTTCGGAAAAATACAAAATATGATAAGAAACTTTCTCCTGCCGGTCGGTCCATGAACTCATTTGATATTCATATGCGCTAAGCAGTTCCGGAAGGATGTCCGGTTCCTGTGATTCGTCTTTTATCTTGCAGCAATACAATAAATCATTCATTTCAACTGTTCTCCGTATTATAAATAAACTAAAGTCCCTTCAATATACCTCATGGAAGTGTTAAAAGCTCGTTTTTTAGTATTGTTTCTATTTAAATATTACAAAAAAGGAGTATTGTTATGGGCATTATTTATTAATCAATTTAACGAAAGACAAGGCTATGACCGTTAAAATAGAAACAATCGTCGTACTGGATTTCGGTTCACAGTACAGTCAGCTAATTGCGCGCCGGATCCGCGAATGCAATGTATACAGTAAAATCCTGCCGTTCAGCGTTTCCGCGGAAACCATCCGGCAGGAAGCACCGTCGGGTATTATCCTGAGCGGCGGGCCTGCCAGCGTATACCAGCCCAATTCCCCCAAATGCGACCCGGAAATATTCAATCTCGGCATTCCGGTACTGGGTATCTGCTACGGTTTGCAATTGATGGTTTATACCCTTGGCGGCAAAGTTGCTCCCGGCAGCGCCCGAGAATACGGCAAAGCCATGATGAAGATCACTGACAGCAGCACACTGTTTGAAGGGCTGTCCGGCGAAATCCAGGTCTGGATGTCCCACGGCGACAAAGTGCTGGAAACGCCCGCCGCCGGGTTCAAAGTCCTGGCGACCACCAGTAATACAGAGTACTGCGCAGTCAATATTCAGGGCACTAAAATTTACGGCATTCAATTTCATCCGGAAGTCGTACACACCCCGCAGGGCAAACAGATCATCGCCAACTTCTGCCACAATATCTGCGAATGTTCTGGAACCTGGAATATGGCGTCATTCATTGAACAGTCCGTGCAGGAAATCCGCCAGGCTGTCGGCGACCAGAAAGTCATTCTCGGCCTCAGCGGCGGCGTTGATTCCTCTGTCGCCGCCGCCCTCATCCATAAAGCCATCGGAACTCAGCTTACCTGTATTTTCGTCAACAACGGCCTGCTGCGCAAAAACGAAGCTGACCGGGTTCAGCAACTGTTTGCCGATAACTTTAAAATGATACTTTGCTATGTGGACGCCACTGACCGCTTCCTGGATAAACTGGACGGCGTGACCGATCCTGAACGCAAACGCAAGGTTATCGGACATGAGTTTGTCGAAGTTTTCAACGACGCCGCCAAAAAAATTGAGAAAGCTTCTTTTCTGGCGCAGGGCACCACCTACCCCGACGTGATTGAAAGTGTGCCGATTGACGGCAATCCCGCCGCCATGATCAAAAGCCACCACAATGTCGGCGGACTGCCCAAAGATATGAAGCTGAAACTGCTTGAGCCGCTGGCCCGCCTGTTTAAAGACGAAGTCAGGGAAGTTGGCCGTCAGCTCGGCCTGCCAGAAGACGTTGTCATGCGCCAGCCGTTCCCCGGCCCCGGTCTGGCTGTCCGCCATCTAGGCGCGGTTACCAGAGAAACCCTGAAAATACTGCAGAATGCCGATGAAATCGTTGTCAATGAAATCAAGAAAGCCGGGCTTTACTATAAAATATGGCAGACTTTCGCCGTATTTCTGCCGGTACGCACGGTCGGCGTCATGGGCGATGAAAGAACCTATGACAATGTAATAGCGTTGCGCGCCGTGGAAAGTTCCGACGGCATGACCGCCGACTGGGTTAAACTCCCGTATGAACTGCTGGAAACCATTTCCAGCCGCATCATTAATGAAGTCCGCGGCGTAAACCGCGTAGTCTATGATATAACTTCAAAACCTCCCGGCACCATTGAGTGGGAATAAATATTGAAGTAATTGCATAACTCAAGTTTTGCATGAATTCAGAATCTAGAATTTGTATTTAAGCCCATCTTTCCCGCCATTCGGCACAAGTTTAGGGTAAACAAGCGGGTAAATGCATTTTTTATAGGCTTAACTCTCGCTTGTGCTGGCGTTTTTCTTAAATTTCTTCAACAAGTTGTCAACTTGAGCGAGCGAACCAGCCTCCAGCCGTTGCAATATCTCCTTTTCTTGATTCCGTGAGAGAATTTTGTTGATTTTCTCTCTTTCGTTTTTTAGCTGTTT
>JBAWXM010000070.1:0-18182 GCA_037144075.1 Lentisphaerota bacterium
AAGTCCGCCAATTATGAGGCGCTGCTTCATTTGACAGCATCCATGATAATATATATAAAACTAGGAGTTATTTACGGATAAGCTCTTAGTTTCTACTATGGTTCACCGTTTTACTGCAGTTGTGACATAAGGTAACTATTTAGTGTTGTTAAACCTCCAATTTTTTGAGCCGGAGAATTTTCATCATCATCTTTGAACCTGTTTCAATTATTGGCATCAACAGGTTCAGACTGGAACCAATATGTTACAATTCCGAACTTCACATATCCATTGTTTTCCTCTGAGGCTTTTCTTAGTGGTTTGTTATTAATTTCATACTGGTAATTAATTTGGAACTTTAAGGATTTATCGAATCGGATCGGATCGTTGAGCAGAAAACGATAACAGGCGAGCCTCATCTCGCCCCCTTCGTTGTTCAAATAGGTGGTTCCGGAGTAGTTGTCATACCATAGCTTTCTCCAGTTCCAGCTAAATCCGAAGAAATCTTCAGTTCCAAGGTAGTTACACACAGGTTCAACAGCACCGTCAATATAGAATTCATCATTACCTTCACAGATTCCGGAAGCCCCGTTCTGAAAGTGCGGGCAACTGCTGATGGCGGTAAGGTGGCATCCAAAGAAATGCCCATGTCCATTGGTGCTCAACAAAGGAACAGTTCCATTTGGAATATGAATGTTACCGTCAAACCACCTGGCATGGAAATACCCCATATTTGTTTCCCATTCCGGAAGTGTTTCAGCGGTAACATAACCGTAACCTTCTACTCTTTTGTCGGTTGTGTTCACCAGAGATAAAACAATTTCTTTTTTAAACGGCATGGAAATATAGCAGAAAAGAGAATTTGTAGGCCTTTTGGACATCACGATACTGGTATACGGTATAGACTCCCCCGCAAAAGAATCACAGAAAAAATCTCCGACAGGGACATGAATAGAGTCAAAGTTGTGTCCGTCATATTGCACGACAAGAAAGACCCCCCGCAGCAGTTCCTCTCTGTTACTGCTTCCGACCATATTCAATGTAAGATGCACTGTGCGTACCACGCCTGGTCCATTGAATTTACCAATCTCAAGACGACCATTTGGCTGAAGTTCGGGCAGCTCCGGATATGCATCATAATGCCAGAGACTATTTTGCATTAATGACTTATACGGTTTTAGTCTGCAGAAATCCATCATATCCATGTTGTGTAAGTCCTTAATGTATAAAAAAGCGGTGAATTTATGATAAATGTTTTTCCAGTTCATCTAATGAGCAGGTGGACAGGAGATGGCGGTACATGAACTGTCCATTCTGCTTTAAATAACTTACCGTTTTTCCGTTCAATCCGCCGGTACGATCCATAAATTGCCCCCACCATCCCATATGTCCACCGGGATTGCCGGGGGTGGCGTTCCCGATCCACTCTGCCGGAAAGAGATTCGCAAATGCCTGGACACTGTTCAACCATGTCCCGCATTGCGCCATAGTGACGTCGGAACGGGTGTCGCGGGTAAACTTAATCAGTTCCAACAATCCAGCTTTGATTTCATCAAGATGTTTGAACGGTGAATCAGGATAAAAATAATTTCTGAAATGCAGCGTCAGGAAATCGCCATTAGCATCTGCCGTGCAATATCTCACGCGGAATTCATAGGAAAAACCAGCGTATGAATCAAATGTCGGAATTACCCATTCACGACGGTATTCGTCGGGCAGATTTTTGTCAATATAACACATTTCCTGTTCCAGCATCCACGTTTCCAGTCCGGCAGTATCTGGATTGTCGCCGTGACATTCGTACTTCTCGCGGCAAACTTCTATCCACTTCTGCCATTGCGCGGTACTGGCATCAGGCTATTTATAAAATCGTACATTTTTACTTCCTGCTTCTTCGTATTACATGTAAATTAGTTTACGGGATCACTATGGATTTGTCAATCGTCAATTGCGAAAATTCAGCAAAAAAGAATGAAAATTATTTTTTCAAGCTCACGAATCGAATCACCAATTCCTTTATGCATAATCACCGGCGCGAGGTGCTTTCCTCTTCCTATGATTGTAACTGTGATACGGCTGACCAACTGCGGAACGGTTGAATCAGGACAAGTTCACTAACCGGATCTGGATATTGCCGATAGCCTTCCTTGTATATCAAATAATCTCACACATATATCATTTCTGTGAATAAGGCATTTTTTGCTTATTAATCCAGCAAAATTACTGCTCAAACCATGCATCAACCCCATAGCCTTGAGGCTCAATATTTCATCATCCACGACAGTGCAACCTCAAGGATTACAGCACAATAAACCAGGCAAACAGACTTCAATCTAATTTCCCCGCTTTAGTCATTACGGCTTAATCGCCGATCACATATCAGGCTCCCAACGAGTGCGCAATGCACTCGTTGGGAGCTTTTTCATTTTGACCCAACCACCAACATAAACAAGGAGATGTAAAATGAGTCCAGCAGCAGCATTAATACTCGAAATGAAAATCTACCCGATCATCCGCAGCACGATCCCGCGCAAAGCCAAACCTATGGGCTCCGAAGATTATCAGGAACTGGTACAGGACACCACAGCCAAGGCGGCGGCGATGCTCGATGCCATGGAGAAATCAGGCAAGAAACCGATTCCCAGCAGTATCGCGTACTACAGCAAAACCAAAGCGGCGCAGGGTCGCCGCAGTCCAAAGTCGGGCCGGAGCGCCTGACAGGAAAAGTCCCGATGCAACCGGTTAAGTTCATTAGCATTGAACAGCCCTGATTCATAACCCTTATTTTTCATCTTCATTATCTTCAAGAATTTCATGGGGAAGTATATTCCAGCAAAAAGTTAATTCTGGATGTCCCAAATGTCTATAAGTTTCATAGACCCCGTAAGTTCCATAAAATGTCTATCTGCCGAGAAGGCGGAGAATACCGTTGATAAAGGTCAGGGGATGCACCGGACAACCGGGTATATACAGATCAACAGGATATTTGTCAAAGAATTTGCGGTTGACCGCCGGAGAGTTTTGAAACACTCCGCCGCTGATAGCGCATGTTCCCATGGCAATAATGATCCTCGGACCGGGCACGGCCAGCAGCGTGTCCTCCAGCGCATAGGCCATGTTTTCCGAAACCGGGCCGGTAATCACGATGCCGTCGGCATGGCGTGGCGACGCCACGATTTCAATCCCGAAACGGGTCATGTCTATATTCCGGGGTCAAAAACTTCTTTTTCCGTTTTTTCGTTGCTTGAACACAGTGAACAATATGTCGCTCCGCTGGAGCTGTTGATCTGCCGGAATTTAAAGTACCTCAAGCTTCCAGTTTGAACAGTCGCAAGCGGGGATACTTGCGGTACGATCTAAGACAATGCCGCCCAGGCGATCCGCCTGCGGCGGACAAGAGTCAGACTCCGCGCTTAACGAATTTTAGGCAGGCCCCGTCTAGAAATCATAATCTTTGCCATAGAGATTCATGTGCAATTATCCACCATAAGCAATCTTCTCTGATTTCACAACGGATGAAAATTGTGGAACTCCTGCAATATAGTTTTCATCACCGCCCAATTCTTTCCATTTCTTGAAAACTTTATATATAAAAAATAACATCAGCAGAAAAAATAATAGTTGCCATACAGGGATGAATGCGTAAGCTCTTTCTTTGCCGACCCATCTGCCCAGCACGTCGAAAAAGATTCCGACTAGCGTTCCATTGATGATCAGTGATATGGAGCGCCACATGGCATTCGCGGAGCAGAATTGACCATAATGCGAACGCGGAAAAAGGC
This sequence comes from Lentisphaerota bacterium, assembly GCA_037144075.1. Taxonomy (GTDB): domain Bacteria; phylum Verrucomicrobiota; class Lentisphaeria; order Victivallales; family Victivallaceae; genus CAIPAT01. Next base: position 3,762 of record JBAWXM010000070.1, read on the forward strand.
GCATGAACATCGGCGGGTCAAGCACTCCGACCAAAGCTCCCACCGGAGCGTTGAGCGCAACCGCGTACAGCATGGAAAGGTAATAGGATGTTTGCGGCGACGGGTTAAAGAATATCCATGTCATCGCTGCAGGAATCACAAGTACAACTTGTAGAATTAATCCAAGCAGTACGATGCGTATCGGATGATAGCGGTCCGCCAGCCAGCCGGAAATGGTAATCATTACCGCCACAACAACACAGCTCACTCCGCCAATTTCTCCAATACTCTTCACGTCAAGACCGATGGACAATGCAAAAAGCAATCCAAACGGCGCTGTAGCGCCTGCTCCTGCACCAGCCATGCATGCTAAAAAAATATAGTTATAATGCGGCATTGAATGGCACTCTTTGCAGAAAGTGATAATTCCTGCTATAAATCCTGATTTGTTTCCTGTGTTGGCCGGTGGCGGCGGATATTCTCCTTCCTTAACTCTAAGACACATCAAACCAAATCCCACGAAATAGAGGATGGCCGCGCCGATGAAGATTTCTGAAGCGTGGCTTTCCGCATACCTGAAGATGAAAAAATTATAAAGAGCCGCAGCAATCATCGAAACTATTCTAAACCACGACATAAAGCGCGCCAGTAGCTTTTCCGGCACAACGTCGTTGAACAGATACCAGAATACAGAGTTAACAAAAGTATTGAAAAAGCTGTAAATGACCATCATGAATGCAATGACGACAATAGCATACTGAGTTGCACTGAGACCCATAGTATATGCGTTGACATGTTTGTACAGCCAGAGCCCGATACTATCGGCAAAGCCAACGCCAAGCAAAAATGCTACGGTTACAGGAACTGTAAAGAGAATGAACGGGATGCGTCTGCCCCATTTACTACGGTAGCGGTCACTTTTAAAGCTGATTATCGGATTGCACACTGAGTTTATCATCATCGGAATAGTAGTCAGAATCATACCTAACGACGTATTGGATGCTCCAAGCTCTTTGAACTTCAATGGCATAATGCTGGGAACAACTGTCTCCATCAGCATATAGCAGAAGTCTCCCCACAGCAGCCAGCAGAAAAGAATCGCCAGTGATGCTCTAGTATAGGTCAATGTCCCGACATGATAAGTCTTTGTTTCGTTTTGCATGTTACTCTTTTTCTTTTTAACTATATTTTTGATTTGCTTGCTTTGAATCTCTTTACCGAAGCTGATTCTGATATTCGACTATGGCAGCCGTCTCCAAGTGACCAAGTGCCTGTCTGTAATCTTTTTTTACAGTGATGTATTCATAATCGGCGAACAAGTGTACCGGCAGCAGCAGTTTCTGATCCCCGTTGAACGATTTGATGAACTTTTCGACATCTTGAAACGCTTTGGCGGAAACTGCGGCATCAGGCTTTCAATCAATGGCGCGTTTTTATAAACCATCGCATAACAAGCTTCCGTGGAATCATGTGAGATTTTGATAATCTCGTCATAAATGTCATTAAAATTCACCCAGTCAGCAACAGTCCCGTAAATATATTTACGGGACTGCATTAACTGGGCGACTCCGGCATAGCTTAGTTTGATTTCTATTTTCAACCATTCAGGCAGATTCGAATCGCTGTAAAGTTCCTCCAGTTTTTTTAAATCCCCGCGGAATATCCTTTGATTCTTTATCGTGTATAAGACATAGCGCGCTTACGAGTTTTCCTTCCTGCGTATTTTTCTGCTTCAAGTCCAGTTTTTTTGCAATGCTGAAATTCTGCCCGGAATACTCTCTAAGCATTTCGTCTGCCGGATTCTCAGCGGCAACATTCATAACGACGCACACTGTCAGCACGATCAGAAATTTAAGAGTTATCATTTACATCCTCAAACTCATTAGTCATCTTCAAAATGACCATCAAATTATACATTACAACTACTTGTTTTATCTGATCTAAAACGCAATAATACTTTATCATGACTAATATAACCGATGCAAAATTGCAATATTATGACTCCATTCAAGATTGGCTGCTAGCGTAACCACCAATATACATTTAACTACCACTTTAAAATCCGAACATCACCAGCCTTCACGGGTAGATTAAGTACCGGTCCAGTGCCGAGCGTCTTACCATCCAGTAAATCTATGATAACACTATCATTGCCTGTATTAATCGAGATTACTCCGTCCTTGAGCGCCTGTAGCGAAAGATATCCCTCAGCCACCCATACCGAAGCATCAACTTGTGTAAAAAGATGGACACCAGCAAGCCGCGAGCAAGCCCGGACAATCTCTGGAGTCAACTGCGGCGTTCCGATAAATATATCGGCGCCATGATTGCCATGTCGTATAACCATGGCGGGTGAACCGTCCGTATATGTTGCCAGAATCGAGTCTTGAGTAACACCGTCAACAGTAAACAGCGGCTTAATATCACTCTTTACACCCCAGGCACTGTTTATTCCAAAAGCACGGCCGGCAGCGGTTGGCGTTGCCTCGGCTGAATTAAGACTGATGAGACGGTGCTTAAATCCAGTTACATCGGTCATGGCGTTAACATCAGCATAGTCAGGCATAAGATAGCCGGGCGCATAGCACCAAACACGGGTTGTGCCTGCCGCCCGGTTTGATTTAAGCGCCTGCCGTTGTTCCGGTGAGAGCGCCCATGCGGCAAGAAAAAACTGAAGTTTTGCAGGGACATTGCCGCCAACCGCATCGTCAAGCGTATATTGGCCGTATGGTGCTCCACAGCGACCTAACGCGCCACGAGCCGCATATGTGAGAGGCACTGCAACAGTTGACGAATCTCCGGTCAAGTGGCACATACTGTCTTCACCAATAATTGCAGCAATCTCCGGAGTAAATGGTTTATTGCGTGCAAGCATAGCCTTGTCCAATGGCGCAATCCGAATTATTTCCTGCCAAAGCGCAGCGTCATTAAACCATCCAGCGCCAAGAAGATCCATCCACCAAGTACCAAAATTCCTTATAGACGCCTGGGCAGTATTACGCGACATCAACTGCCTGGCTTGTGCAAGGTTGACCTTGCCTCCTTCTTGCGGATGTTCAGAGCTGCGCAAGTCAAGATGGGTGCGCGTGTCATCCTCATTTAACCAGAGTATGCCTGCCCGCCGTACGCTTTCGGCCGCTGTCATAGCTGGAGCTGTGCCAATCCAATCACGGTCGTAGTAGGAAACCGGCGCACACAGAATATCAATATCCTTACCTTTTAAAATTTTAGTCAACGCATAATGGCCTGAAATTGGCGCACCATTGTTGAGTATTCCAAATTCAAAAAGATAACCATAGAAGAACAATACAAGCTTGGAATCGCCAACGCCCTTGCGAGCGCCGGCTGCAAGTGCGAGAACCATGTCGGCCATCTCCTGTTGCTGGAATTTTGCAAATTCAATAAGCAGGCGCTCTTTTGCCGGGTCGCGCAATAATCCGTTGGGATGGGCGCGTCGTTCTACTATAGCTGGAACTTCTGCGGAATCAGCGTTAGGGAAGCCTTTGGTTCGCAGCCAGGCGCGCCATGCATCGCGTGTCGCCGGGTCGTATCCGCTTAAAGGTTTTTCGAAGGAATATTTGTAAAACCATTCGCCAGTTTGCTGGCCAATCGGGTGAAGCCCGGCAAAATTATTAGGAAATGCCTCGTTCATATGCCGTCCGATTAACTCCAGATGAGCCGCAGCCGCTTCACGGTAACCGCGGTGCGATGGCGATGCATTGTCGCGGTCGCGGCGTTTTTCGTCAAAGACCATACAGGCTTCCGGATTACGCTTCAACCACCAGTTCGGTGCATCGGCGCTAACGCGAGGAACAAGCAGAGCTTTCGGATTGACATCAATAATCTGCTGACAGAGTTCATCCAGAGGCCCCCAGTCAATCTTTGTCTCTGGTACCGGCCAGCAATTCGGCGCGGTAAAGGAGACAAGGTTCACCCCTGCATCACGGGCAAGTTCCACCTGACGCAGAAAAATTCCGTTTGCAGCGCCGATGCAATTCCAATATCCGTTTTCGACTCGATAAATGTCCGGAGTAACAGATGTGGCAACCGACGCTTTTGCCTTGAACTTACACTTATAGACCGAGCCCGGGTTAAATGTCATACCATTTTTATTGTTGAGGTGGAAGTCTGGCCATGCCCCTTTAGGAGAGGTTAGCGTTATAACTAACGCGCCATCTTCCACCTTTACTTGCCCTACTGTATTATTTTCCCCGGGCGGCCAGATATTCCAATTCCTTGCAAATGCATCGGTTGAGTAAAAAGTCCCTGAAGGCAAACACTCGCGTCCGCTATTGACGGAGGTTAAACTTAAATCAGACAGCCATATCTGCGACGGAATCTCTTTGAAGCGGAAATGCAAAAAACCTGTACCATTGACAACGGCCTTAGTTTGGATTTCGAAAGTGAAGTCTTGCCATTCAGTGGTCACGACCATGGGAACTCCCCGTGGCGTTCCCCAGAAAAATCTAGGCGCAATCGGAGTGCCGTCAAGATGAATCTGCGGACCTCCAGACGTATCCTTAACTCGAACATCCAACCCCGCTGCCGGCAGAGTCCATAAAGCTATAACAGCAATAATTATATGTGAAGATTTCATAACTTAAATTCTCCCCGTGTATCAACAATAAATTTTTCCATAAATCCTTTTCCTTGTAGAATTTTTTAAATAGTCATCTAATAATTGAAGATGGCAACTTATCTTGCGTAACGACGGTTGGATCATTCATGAACGACCGTGCGTTTTTGTTTTTAACAATGCTCCATTTTCCGTCCCAGGCCAGACAATATGATATTTTCGGATATTTATCCTTTAATCCATTAAGAAAAAGAGTTAAATCATACTGTCCATTTTCAGTACTTGGTCCAAACTCGCAACATGCAACTGTTTTACCTAATTCCGAAAGTTCATCGTATCCTGGCAATACCTCATTGTCGAGATAGCGGTCCATGCCCACAATGTCACAATAATCGCGGCCGGGATAATAATATATGATGGATCTATTGACATGCCCCGCTCTGGTTGCCTCATGCGCCGCTCCGGATGCGGCGTAAACCCAAATTAGATTGTCAAGTTTTTTATCCTTAGTAAAATAATTAAACATTTGCTGCCAAAGCGCATTAAAATCGTCCCGGTGTCCTGGATAATCCTGACGCCCCCACCAGAACCAATCACCATTCATCTCATGGAAAGGCCGCCAAAGGACGATTACCTTGGCATCTCGAAGCTCAGACAGTCCATTCGCCACTCTGTCCAATTGAACCATCCAGCGTTTATTGGCTACAGTTCCGACCTTGAGCAACTCTTTTAAATCAACCGGTTTAGCGACATCAAATGCAGAACCGCCAGTCACCGGATTCCTGGCATGCCAACTGACAGTGACCAACCCGCCTTTTTTCCACCATTCAATTATTGACTTGTTTATATGTTTAAGTTCCGGGTCATCCTTACGCTTTGCGCCATAGGCATAGTCAACACTGATCAGCGCTGGATTTTTTCCAGTTAATTTTTGCAGATTATCAACGTATTCCTTCATTCCGTACGCCACATATTCGCCATGCGCAATGTGCTGACCAACGATGATGCCACGTGGCTGCGCAGATGGAAGACCTGCGATATATGCAAGCAGTTTACGGGCTGACTCCGACGCTCTCCGGTTACATGTACTGACATCGATACTACGGATATCCGGATTTATATTATTCAGTATATCCACCGGCGCTGCGTCCAGTGAAACTCCTGCAACATGAAATACAAATAGTACGAATAATCCATATAATCTCATAGATTTCATTTAGTCAATAGTCCATCTTTTTATTTGACGCGGCGGATCGAAATGTCATCAATCCAAAGAACTCCAGGTCCTTCTTCTCTTTTTACTGAAATTGCAAGAGCTATGCATAGACCAATTTTTTTAATACCTGGCTTAATTCTGAATTGGGCGTTGATTCTGGTCCAGTTGTACGTTCCATCCGGAAAGCGCATGATATGCGCATCTGACATCCCCGGGAAGACTGCGTAGCTCATTTCCTGAACGGATTTGCCTTTGACCATCAGGGATAAATTGTATATTCCCTCCGAGTCAACAGGAACATTATCTATTATATAAAAACTACCGTAAGGCTTATACATTTCAATCCTAAGCGAACGAGTTCCGGAGCTTGCCTCTTTCTCATCCCATGAGACTGTTTTACCATCGACATTCCAGGCGCTCGGAGAAGTTCCATCATTGGATTTGTCTTCGAGAGATGAATTTTTCAGAAGATTTGGCGATTCACCTGAAATAAGGCCTGCGTCGGAAAACAAGGTTATGCTTTTTTCAAATATTTTGCCATTTTTGCTTTCAGCTTTTATCGTCAATTTATGCCTCCCGGGGCCCATCTCCTTTCTGATGTCGCCACTATACGTCCAATCGCCTTGCTGTCCATTTATCTTTGCATAGTAGGTCATTGGTTTATAATTTCCGTCATCAATCTTGTAGCACATGGATGATATTTCAGAGAACTCTTTATCCAGGAAGGTGGCACGTATCCGACCGTCCCAAAAAGAGCAACTATTGAAATATGGATACATGGCTCCCTCGACAATCATCATATCCTTGGGACACATGATCCATATGGGACTGTCAACTGCCTCAATGCTTTTTATTGCAGTCGCTGCAACTTCGCTACCTTTAATATCGACAATCCTGTATGATGGGGGGTAACCGAAGAAGTCCTGTATCCATCCGCCTCCAAAATTAAAGGAAGGAGCGGAAATCAGGAGCATCGATTTATATTTTTCCATGCGTTGTTGATGTATATGTCCATACATGAAAGCCTTTGCATCACATGCTTCTATAATTTTAGTAAATTCCGGATTCCTGTTTATTGATTTTTCTATTCCGCCATAAGATTCCATTCCAAAAACAGCATGGCAGAAAAATATTGTCGGGGTATTGGGAGGCAGAAACGCAAGATCTTTTTTCAGCCATTCAAACTGTCGCGTCAACTCGACAGTTTCAACATTAGGAAAACGTTTCAGGAAAACAAAATGCATCTTGCCTCTGTTGAATGAATAGTATGAGGGACATATCTCCAATGTCTCAAGTCCGTCATGATTGCCTGGCACAAAGAAATATGGAACAGTCAATTTGTCCACTTTTTCCCTGAATAGTCTTGCATCATTTGCAGGAGATGAAGCACTTTCCTTTATTCCGATATCGCCAGTATCAACAATGAATGAAGCATTCGTCTCAGACTTCAAAATTTGAGGAATCGCCTTTTCAAAGAAATACTTCCAAGTCTCGCCTCCGGCAACATATTTATAGTGGAATTGTCCATTTGGCTTGTCTGATAATGAAGATTGAATATGCGTGTCGGTTATCTGCACAAAAGAGAAATTTTCCTGTGAAACAGGGTCTTTCACCAGAGGGAAATCAAGTTTTTTGCCTGAATCTTTGACATTGATGAACCAACCCCCTTTTGCAGGAATTACATAACTGGACGGAGTCGAGATGAAAACAGTTGGCTTAGGATCGCCGGTCTTCAGGGTAAAGGTTCCGTCAGCGCCGCTGCGGACGACTGAAATTCCATCCGACACCGCTGCCCCCTCAATTCCAGGCTCGCCTTTTTCATGAATTCCATTGGCATTCAAGTCCATAAAGACTATCCCATTCAGCACTTCCCCTGAAAATGCATTTGCCATCAACGCCAGGGGAAACGACATCAAAAGAAATTTTATTAACAATTTCACCAAACGAGCTCCTTATTCTATATGATTATTGGTTGGGGTTGCATGGTTTATCATTATATATTTTCACTATGAAACTTCCGTCTGACTGCTCCTCCGCCATCCACATGCCTGTATTATTAATGTTTTTTAATTTGTCTACTTCAGTAAGAACCCTTAGAAGCGTTATGCCTGCTTCCCCGTGCCCAACAAGCAGTATGGTCTTATCAAAACCGGCGAAACGGGACTTAACCATTTTTATGACAGCCTGAGCAAGCGCAATTGCATCAGCATCAGCCTGCCCCCTCTGTTCGACAGAAATTTTTTTTGAAAAGACAATTTCTGCGAATCTTATGTAAAGCTGTTTATCGGCTTCCGGCCTGATAATAAAAAACGGTGCTTCTGGTTGCGGAATATTGAACCGGTCACCGCCTTTGAACAAGCTTATTCCAGGTGGCGGAAGTTTGCCTGCATCAATCTTTTCTTTTGACACGATAACGGTTTCCCCAAGTTCCGGCCAGATTTCAGCACGTAGATTAACGCTTTTAAGATAAGGCAGTACAGTATTACGTGCACGCCAGGATGGACTTGTCGCTATAAAGTCGAAATTCATCCCTTTGAGCTTCTCCGTCAATGCAGCTACCTGAGATTCGCCCTTAGGAGTAAAGATATTGCTGTTGCCGACATATAAAGGCCACTCAGCTTTAGGCTTGTCTTTCCAATCATTTACAACATTATGGCCGGCCTCCCCGTGACGGACATAATATACTTTAAGAAGTCCGGCCGCAGATACCGAGGATAATGTGAACGCCATAAGGACAGTTATTGCAATGATAATATAAGTAAATTTATTAACTTGAATATTGCGGTGATTCATAATAAATAAAAGATCCTTTTTGATTTTTAATGTTATTGAATATGGCAATAACGAAATTTTCAATGTGATAGTGATTACGTTATATGCATACACGTGCTGTTCAAAAAGTTAATAATTCTAATTTAAAAATCAGTCGGCCCAGCAATTTTTAACATTGGTCAAAATTTTATCCTGGCTTGGGGCAAAGTGTCCATCGCTGAATACAAAGTTCGCCTGCTTGGATTCATGTATGTATCTGGGTATTTGTGGTGTTGCCTGTGTGGCGTCCTGCCAATAATCAATAGAACCTGCTTGATGCGCGCCGACTTCTGGACCCGTTGCATTTTTAATCATTTGCCAGCCATCAAAGAAAAATATTTTTGCTGATGGATTTTTAATTTTTTGCGATTTTGAGCAGTAATGAGTGCTACTCGCATTGCCTGTGCTATAGTCTCCAAGGAATTTATTCTGCGTGTACATTGTCCTGAAAGTTCTGAAGCCGCTGTTAGTTGTCAACCATATTCGCGCTGCAAATGGACAGTTTAGCGGCGCCCAACTTGTATAATTGAAAATTTGCTTAACTCTTGCGGCATCCTGATTCCAATTGTCCCATACCCCGGCGGCATTGCCATTCGGTACGATAGAATTCCAGTCCCCCTCATACTGCGAACTCGCAATAAAAAGCTGTTTCAGATTGCTGGCGCATTGGATGGCCTGGGCTTTGCCACGAGCTCTATTTATTGAAGAAAGTAATATCGCCGCCAAAATTGCTATGATTGCGATCACGACGAGGAGCTCTATAAGCGTGAAAAACCTAACGAGTAAAGAGTAACGTAATGACGGTTTCATCTCTAAAAATTGTCTTTCATCACAAATCAATTGTTTCTGTCCGCATTGGCAGTTGTTCATTTACTAAAATCTCCTTAATTTTTCATCTAATGGTTGTGACTAACAAAATAACCCTGGTGTTATTATACACCACATAATTTAGAGCAATGCTACGAACATATTAGTTTTTTGTTAATCCTCATAATTCAACTATTACAACTTTGAGCCAATTGTAAAACACATGTTTTTCAGCAGTTCAGAATTAAGAATGAAATTCTAAATCAAATCTGGATTTATTCTACTCATCCTGGATTCTGAACTACTTTTGCAATTACCTGCTTTCCCTCATTTTTAAATCTATCAATGTCACATCTTGTTTGTTTAATTATACCATTTATTCTCAAATTAAACAATGGATTACATTCTTATTAATTTGGATTATTTAATCAATTGATAGTTAACTGCCGCAATTCTCGGCATAATACTAAATATTCAAAAAATACAATTGGCCCCTGTTCCTGGAACGTCGAAATTATGCAGCAATACTCCGATGCTCTTTGATCTCACTAGTTTATCTCCATGCGGTAAACCCTGACAAACAAATACATTTTGTCATTGCGGGTTATGGCAATTCATACTCACTATTTCTTCCCGGATGATTCTGCTTTCAACCGAATACCGGTATCAGTATCTTCAATTTCAATAAATACAGGACGCTCTCCGGGCGTGTTGTTAGGGGCATGGAACGCAATGAGCAGTCGCCCTTCAAAATCACGAAAAATCATGCCGTGACCGCCGTCCTCAGCCCATAGCGGCACAGCATTCTGATGCCATGGACCTGTGATGGATCCTGATTCTGAACAGGCTACTCCCATTGCGTATCCTTTGCTTCCGAAACTGGACCAGAGCATTAGCAGAATTCCGTAACGATTACGAAAAATAAACGGGCCGTCTGTAATATATGTGGGGAAGCGATACCGCTCATCTTCTCCATGCCAGTTTGTCTGATTTGCCCAGATAGCCTCAGATGCGCTGAACAGAAATATAGGACGCCCGGCAGCTTTCCTGAGATCCGGCGACAAACGCATCGCATACATAGCTCCATTGTGGACTTGTACCCATTCCTGACAGAAAATGATCCAAGGGCAGCCATCGGAATCCACATGCAGTGTTCCGTCCAGACACTCCCAGTCGGTTGGAGTAACCGGACCATTAGTCAGAGGAGCATATGGTCCAACTATATGTGTCGCAACTAGAATCTGCGTGCCGCGATAGCGCCCATCAGCCTTAAAAGAAGCAAGCATATAGTAACGATTATTGAAATAATGAACCTCTGGCGCCCAGAAATTATGTGTCCCCCAAAATGATGGTACAGGACGAAATGCCGGAATTGGCTCTTCCCAATTATGAAGGTCCTTGCTCCTGAAGCAGTCAAAGCCGCTACCTGGTCCATTCCAGCAGTTTTTATCTGTCGTACCAAACAAATAGTAGGCTTTTTCATTGTGGTCAGGAACTATAAAAGGGTCGCGTATCTGAATTTCAATGGTTTTTAACATTTATATTTACCTTCTGTGATTATGTTTTTTTAATCAGCAATGCAAGCTGAATCGCCTGAGGTTTGTACGCAGAATAGTATTCAGCAGACCCATAAAACAATAGAACTAACTTCTCATTTTTTATTTTTTTTAACTTGCCTATTGCGATCAAATAGATCGATGCTATTTTTATATGAGCATAATTATAACATTTAGTCTTGACTGCCGCAATGGACTCTATTTTTATTTATATGGACTATTCAATCAAAACAAATTTATATATAACTAATCGCGGTATTTTATGCATCTAACCAAACATCTCGCAGGAATCAAACGCATTTTCAATGTAGCCACGCAAGTCGCTACTGTAGGATGGATTAAACATCAAGACAGCCGAGTCAACTGGATCTTTAATACATATAATTTTTCACTGATTCTAAATGGGCAAGGCACTTATCGCTATCGAGGGAAAATGTACGAGGTGAAAGCCCCATGCGTGTTGACCCAATGGCCTGGGGAGATGATGGATTACGGGCCGGAAACAATCTGGGAGGAATTTTATATGATGTATCCGGAATCAGCCGGTACCGCGCTACGGGAAAGTAAATTATTCAAAGACGGCATGTTCATGTGGAACATCAACGAAACCAGACACATTCCAGAATCAGTAGAAACCGCAAAGCAGCTAATGTTACAACCGGATTATACCGGCAATGCCGACCGAATTGATCACCTCTGCGAAAGGATGGTGCTGGAGAGTCTGATTGAAAGAACTGAATTGCACGCGGGAAAATATGAACGCCAAATCAATGAAACCGCTATGCAGATTACATTACATCCTGAACTCTATTATGATTTTGACGAAATCGCCGACAAAATAGGCATCTCTCCTGCCACTTTTCGCCGCTACTGGCAGGAGTATGTTCAGTTGCCGCCGTGGGAATATCTTCTTGACCGTAGAATAAGGAGAGCAAAGCGATTACTGGCGGAAACAACAATCAACATTGGCGATGTTGGAGCTCAAGCGGGATTTACTGATCAGTTGTATTTTTCCCGCCGTTTCCGGCTGGAAACAGGCATGACAGCATCTGCCTACCGCCAGGCCAACAATGTTGTAAGCATCAGGCAATGACACGTCTGCGACTGTTAATTCTACTGTAGTCGCATCATTCGTGCAACAGCCAGATTGCCGGGGTATCAATACGGATGTCCAACACAAAACCGTGAGACGCATAACAGACAAGCTCGATTCATGAATCATTAAGAATCTGATTACGCTGTCACCAGGGTCTGAATATCCGGCACAGTATTATTAAACTTCAACAGACATTGTAACGTTGTATTGTTCTTTTTGATTCGGATACTTTAATTCATATTGTAGCCCAAAACTTTTGTTATATAACCCAATATAATCCATCTTTCAAAAGTAATTTACACTCATCAAGCATTCTTACGAGCATCTCAGCCTCATTAACTTGAATACGATGCTCTTCCGCCAGGCGCTTCTGTAATTCATGACACTTTTTATTTTCAATCCAATGGCAACGCCAGGGGGCAAGGGCGTTTCAAAAGCTGACAAAACGACCTTTATTGCATCTGGTCAGTGCCAGCGTATTCTTGAACCGAGCAGCTGACGCGGCGAAAAATACGAATTCACGCCATTCTAAAAGTTGCAATTGGTGTTAATGAATATATTTTAACTCCGTTTGGTCCTCTGGGCGTGGTTGTTTATTCTCTCTGAATCATCAATCTTAAAAATATTTTCTAAAAATGTTTTGATTGAATAGTCCATATAAATAAAAATACTGTCCATTGCGATAATCGAGACTCAATGTTATAATGTTTATAGAAAAATACTACGGAATCAAAATTAATTAAAAACAGGATGGCTATGAAGCTATGGTTAGTACTGCTGCTCGGCGCAGCGGCAATGTCGGCTCCGTTGTATGCGGAGGCTCCGAAGAGCGTTGATAATGCGGCGGAGTTGTCTGCGTTTGACCTTGCAAAAGTCGATATTAAAGGCGTGGTGGTTCCTGGTAAAGTAAGTTTTTCGCCGGGAGAAGAAATGATTTTTGAGATCTCCGTTGATTTTGGCGGACAGACCGCGCCTCAACAGTATTCTTTAACCTGGCAGCGTACCGGAGATGACGGGAAAACCGTCAAGGGCAGTTCCGGGATTGCGCCGGGCAAAACGGTAATCATTAAAACCTCGATGGATAAGCCCGGCTTTGTCTATATCAAAGGAAATCTGGTTGATTCTCAAGGTAAGAATGTGGTAAAGACAGTCCAGCAATGGGGCACAAATGCCCAGCAGGCGCTGGGGTTTGACGGCGGAGCCGGAGTTGATATTGATAAGATGGTTCAGGCTGTTCCGGAGCCAGCCGATTTTGATGCTTACTGGATTAACCAGAAAAAGCTCCTCAATGCCGTTCCGGTCAAAGCCACGATGGTAAAAGTCAGCAAAGAAGGTACTCCGGTAGATGTCTTTGCCGTTAGTGTAGATTGCTCCGGGCCTCGTCCTGTTTCCGGTTATCTGACCATTCCGGCCAAGGCCGCGGATAAATCTCTTCCGGCGGTAGTCAGCTACCAGGGTTATGGCACTACGGTTCAACAACCTCCGCCTGGCGACAATCCGAACGCGATCCGCTTCATGGTCAATGCACACGGCTATGATTTGGGCAAAGACAAAGCCTATTACGAGAAATTCTTCAATGGTATCAAATCCAATGGCAAGTCATATGGGGCAGACCCCATCCAGAATGCTAAACCGGAGACAGCCTATTTTAACGGTATGGTACTTCGCGTTATGCGCTCACTCCAGTTTATCAAAACCTTGCCGCAGTGGGATGGCAAGAACCTGACGGCGGAAGGCGGCAGCCAGGGCGGGATGCAGACGATGTGGGCTGCCGGACTGGATAGCGATGTTTCATTGGCTCAAATGAGCATAACCGGGGGCTGCGATATGGGCGGTTCGACCATCGGCAGACTTAAAGGCTGGATACCGGACTGGATTCCTACTTTTGGTTATTTTGATTCAGTCAACCATGCCAAACGCATCAAATGTCCGGTCGATATCACGCGTGTCGGACTTGGCGACTACACCTGTCCACCATCCGGAATTGCAATTTCTTACAATGTGATTAAAGCTCCTAAAAAAATCCATTATGTCCAGGGCTCAACCCACGGATTCATCCCGAAAAATCCGCAGGTCATGGATATGAAAGCAAAATAAGAACATGTCGTGGTCTATCCACTTAATTTAACTATATTGAGGTAATTTCAAAAGTAGTCAGAATTCAGGAGCCAGGAGTCAGAATAATTGAAAAACGAACTGGATTTGAGTTAGAATTTCATTCTGAATTCTGGATTCTGTTTTCTGAATTCCCGCAAAACGCGAGTTTTGCAATTGGCTCAAGAATCTAATTTTAGGAGCTGTCAAGAAATAAACTTGACAAGTCTAGCGAAATATCCCGAAGAGATTTTGGGAATTGCCGGTAAGGAGCATACCTGAAGGT
>JBAWXM010000071.1:0-18166 GCA_037144075.1 Lentisphaerota bacterium
TGGCCGGACTGGCAGTGGGTTATTGCTCATAAGGCAAAGTTCCCGCTGGACGGGCTGTCTTCGATAATCCGGCGCGGGCAGTCATGTTCGCACAATTCCGTGCAATTCAGCAGCTTAACGCGGCGGCCTTCTACTCGCAGGTATGAGGGACTGGAATAAAATAACCTGTAGAATTTTGTCCGAATATCTTGATTTGATTTTGGGGCTGCTTGCGAGAAGCATACCTGAAGGTATGTAACGAACAGGCGGCACGAAAAGCATTCAAGAGAACGGTACAAAAGCATAGGCTATTTTATGACAGTTCCTAAGTATAGAAAATATTAAAACGCTGCCAGCCCGCTAAATGCTGCCAGTCTTTCCACGCCGCTTCCTGCTCCGGTAACTCCTCCAGATACTCCCAGAAAACTCTATCTGTCATACTCATTTACTCCTCTTCGAATTGCTATAAAAACTGGTCACAAAAATCCTTATTCTTTAACATGTTTACAGACTACTTAAAGATCGACCCTAGTCTTGCCTGATAATGATTCCTTCTCTTCGATTATTTATTAATGGCTGCAAAGAAAGCAATGACATTCTCAACAGGTGTCGGCCCCTGGATATTATGAACCGCTGCGCAGACAAAGCCGCCGCCGCGAGATAATATCTTCACATTTTGCATGGTCTCAGCATGAATCTCTTCAGGGATGCCGAACGGGAGTGTTTTTTGAGGATCTACGCCCCCGCCCCAGAATACGAGTTTATCGCCGTATCTACGCTTCAGAGGTTCCAGTTCCATTCTCGCTGCGCTGAACTGTACAGGATTGATGATATCCACCCCGATCTCGATAAAGTCGTCCAGCAGATCAACCACCGATCCGCATGTGTGGAAAAACACCTTCCAATCAGTATTCTTGTGAACCCAGTCGTTGAATATTTTATGATACGGTTTATAGAATTCACGATAAGTATCCGGGGAGATGAACGTGCCCATTTGAGTGCCAAAATCCGTACCGCTTATTGCAATCGCCACGATGCGGTTCCTGACTGCCTGACGATACAATTCCAGATTTTTGAGTTGTATCTCGGTCTGCATGTCAAAAAACTCCTTGACATAAGACGGATGATCATAATGCGCCATGATCCAGTCCTCAAGGTTACGAATTCCCTTTGGATGCTCAATCCAGGCTCCCGGTATGTGGAAGATATCTCCGACACCACCGAGAAAGAAGTTGCCAAAGACGGCATAATCGGTGTTTTCAAAAAGTTCTTTCGAGGTTTTCTCATAGTGCTGGCAATCTTCCTCACTGAATACTCCATACTGATCGGCATAATCTTTGCGGGCATCGAACGCATGATCGGTCAAATCATCCTGGCGGATGATGTTGTCAAAATAGAGACCTCCAGCCGGCATTTTTGCCGACGGAGGAGCGGAGATGTTCCCTTTGGGATAGGCAAACGTTGTTCCATCAGAATCACGGGAGAACGCAAATCCGCCTCCCATGAGAACATCTGTTCCGTCCGGCAATTCCCATGGTTTCCAGTTATCGTTTCGATAACCAAGCAGGGTTGATGGAGCATTTAATCCCACAACATCCCCGCCGATCGCCTGAAGTACGTCATCCTCCACCACTCCGAGCATCATCATCGGTTCGTACACCTTAATAGGCCTTTTTTCAAGGCCAAGCGCGTTTCGCAGACGTAACAGGGCTGATGCCTGTATTCCAGTCACAACTGTTGCCCCCAAATCTACTGGAACTTTATCGGTCTCCTGATGATTTAATGCTCTTAAAACTCTTTCTCGTGATGTCATTTATTTACCACTGATTTTAACGTTGAACATATTTATTTCAGTCCCTGAAGGTCTGTATAACCATCCTATATTTTGAACTACTCTCATCTACTAATTTCAGATATTTGCTTAAATAAATGTTTCTCACCCTTCCCGTTTTGTATTTTTTGCAGATTTATTTTTGTCCATAATACGCGTTTACTCCGTGCTTTCGATTATAATGCTTTTCAACAAGCGATTTTTTCAAACGCGTGACCTCTGGATTTATCCGTTCAGTCAGAAAAGCAATTCTGCAAAGTTCTTCCAGAATTTTAGCATTATACACGGCTTCTGCTGCTGTTTCTCCCCACGTAAATGGGCCGTGCCCCGCGATAAGAGCCATTTGTATTTCACCAGAAGACAGTCTCCTCTTTTTGAAACAGTCCACAATTTGCAGACCTGTTTCGGTTTCATAGTCATTCACTATTCTATCATCCGGCATGAGTTCAGTACATGGAATATCCATTGGAAGATGGTCGGCATGAGTTGTTCCGTACAATGGAACATCTCTCAAACTCTGCGCCCATGCCGTGGCATAGGTCGAATGCGTGTGAACAATGCTTCCCGCATCAGGAAAATTCTGATAAAGAACCAGATGCGTTTGGGTATCGGAAGAGGGTTTAAGATTTCCATCAACAATCTTTCCACTCATGTTAATTACGACAATGTCCTGCCAGCGCATTTTATTATATTTCACCCCGGACGGTTTTATAGCGAAAACATCCCTTTTTTCATCTATACAACTGACATTGCCGAAAGTATAAATAACCAGAGATTGCCGGGTCAATTCCTGATTTGCCTCAAAACATTCTTTTTTAAGCGCATCATATTTCATTCATAAATTCCTTTTTCACAATTCCTGCATGCTTAGCCGGATAATCATGATAAAATATCATACCATTCGCCAATAGTTTTTTAAAAATGTACGGAGTCATAATCCTGTTAACATCCTTCTGAAAAAGTAGCTTATGCTAGTTATAATGTACTCAGAATCTCTCTCAGAAAGCAGACAAGTATTCAGCAATACCCAGCGCTTTCTTCCGATATAAACCAACCCATGATTTCTGGGCATCCGGACATTTATCTCCGAGCTTTTCAAAAAACTCCGCAACGCCGAGGCAGGCGGCCTGATCGGCCAGCAAAAGATCAACTGCTGCATGCTGGAACAGCACCGCATCCCGGAACGACTTCTCGTACAAGGCGAACAGTCCGAAGTGAAGTCCGATCTCCCGTCCGTTGACAGCTATGGACTCCAAGTATAACAATTGGCGCCGGATGTGCTCCCGCCGGGATGGCACGGATTGATTCCCTGACCACCAGTGCGCATATCCCACCGGAGTATTGTCGGCACATTCCAGTGCAGAACTCATAGCGGAGATCGCAGTCTGATAGTGGGGCCAGGCCTGGAGCCAGGCATCGGAAACGACCTGCAATAGGTCGCCAAAAGTTCCGGCGTTATATGAAAATGCACCGTTCGTCTTTAAAGCCTCGCCGCCCATCCGCCAGTTGGAATCCTTTCCTGCCACCACCGTTGCAAAGACGTCCGGTATCGGAAGAGAATTTCGCCCGATGTACCACCCGATCCACTGCTTAGGACTCCACGTGCAGGCATTGGACAAGATGGCATGGGCACGCTCGAGCGCCTGCCAGGCAGCAAACACCTGATTGCCGGCAGATTCGCCAAACTGATCATACGCAAGCTCCAGCCCAACCGTGTCCGGATCCGCCAGCGGGTTCAGGAAAAACGCCAGGCATGCCATGGAATTCGAGGAAATATCCTCATTCCATGTACCCCAGTGGTCAAACACTCCATCGACATCGAGCTGCCGCCACCGCCGGATCTTGGCACCAATACCCAGCGGGAAGTCCTGAATGTCCCGCAGGCCGAAAATCGTGTCGTCCCCCCAATGGAAATCGTCATAGCCGATGAATAACTGATTGCGGTCCCGGCAGATTTTGCGGACATCGCGCAAGAAATCGTGGGATTGCCGTTCGACCTGCCACCCGTCCCTTTCTGCTGCGAGGTAAACCCCGCAGCCATCAGGCAGCCGCCGTTGATGTTCCAGGAACGCCGCAGGTTCGTGATCCCATTCCCAACCCGTCGTTAGCACCTGCAAACCGGGCCTGACTTTACCGCCTTCCTCACGGAGAAACGCGAGAAATCTGTCACGCTGATCAAACAGACTGATGCCCTTGCAGCGGGGACACGTCGGCGAGCAAAATTGTCCCTCGGAATCCAAGCCGAAAACAAACAGGATTGCGAATTCAGGGAATTCGGCGAAAAACCGCTTAATCAGATCCCGGTAATAATTCTGAACCTGCGGATGACTGAAGCACAGGACAAGCCCCTCGTAGCCGCCGCTGTCACTCAGCACCTCTGACGGAAACCTTTTTAAAAATTCCTGCCGTAGCGGCTCCGGCACCCATGGTCCGCCCTGGCACGGCAATTCGGTGAGCCATAGACATGGTTCCAGTCCATAGTCAGCGCAGGCATCCAGCAACAGTCGCAGGCTGTCATGCTGCCGTGTAACTGTAGCTGAATCAACAGCATCCGGAAAGATCGGGCTGGTGACATATCCCTGAAAATTGCGCAATGATCCCTGCCAGTCATGATCCACCAGGCAATGCGTCGCACCAATATGGCTTAGATACCGGATGTCGGAGCGCGCGTCTGGCCAACAGTCCAGGCGGGGATGAAAAATGTAACTGTCAAAGCGCGGATGGAAAATACGTCGCGAAATCTGAAATGACTGTTCAATCCTCACCCCCGCCGGAATCCCTTTTCCCAATGCCAGCCGGTCTGCGATCCAGTAGACAGCATGGAGCATCCCCCGGGGCGTCGTCCCTATAAGAATCAGGGCGTCCATGTAGTCCACAACCGCAAAGGCATCCGTCCCCGGCTCCTGATTGTGCAAGTTAATTATTCCCTTTTTGACCAATTCACGGCACACGGGGGATTCGTCTAACAGCGCCAAGTGAATGCTGCCCGCCGGAGCCTCGGCGGAACGACTGACGCCGAGCGGTGCCTGTGTGTTCAAAGTGCGTCCTAACTCTTCCAAAGCAGTCCGATGGACACGGCTGTCTCCCGGACAAAATACTGGGGTTTTCGGCGATATTGATATCATGTTTGTATTCTCCTTCCTGATTGATTTAGACTGACACCTTTTATTTATATTCGTTTGCTGGTTCGGCATTATCGGCTGAACTCCGTCGGTCGATCCCCATTCAAGTTGGGACTTAACTTTGGACGGAACAGTTAGTGCCGGATTATGCGCCATAGTGATTGTCGTTGTCTTTTTTATCGTCATGGGATTGTCTCCTTTTGTTTGACTTTTTATTGCTCGTTGGCAAGCAATACATCTTCACGTTCCCGAAAATAACTCACTGTCTGCTGAACCATTGTATTGAGCCCCTTTTTATCCGGCTTCCCGTACATGGCAGGATATGGATCTCCGCCGGGTCCCAGCGGTTCTGGAGTTACGAATCTCCCGTTCGCGTTAAATCCGATAATATAAAGTGCCTTTATAATTGTGTCCAAATCCATGGAGCCATCGCCCAGTGCGCACCGGTTAGTGTCGGCCATGTGTAAATTGATCAGTCGTTTGCCTGCCTTTACTATAGCTTCGGCAATATGAGCTTCCTCTGATTGCATATGGTACACATCGCCGTTGATATGCTGAATTCCCGGATGGTCAATTGCTTCAATATACTTTATCGCATCGGATATTGTATGAACTATACTTACCTCCGACGAACGGATTGGTTCAACCGCTGCTTTGATTTTTCTGCTGGAAAATTCATCTGCTACTAAACGGATAGTCTCAACGCTGCGCTCAAATTCCACATCGTCATATTTGCACGGGCGTCCAACCGCGCCAGGAACGATTAGAACATACCCTGCCTTTATCCCGGCGGCAAAATCGATTGTCCGTTTAAGATAATCCAACGCGTTCTGCCGGGTCACCCCGCTGTTGCTGGAGAGGTCGTTCTCACGGGAGAACATGCCGCAGATTCCCGCGCAGGCCACACCGTGATCGTCAAGGATCATCCTGGTCTCGGATGGCTTATACCCGAGATCATGCCCGTAGTGGTTGCCGTGCAGCTCAATGAAGTGAATGTCGTTATCTGCCAGGCGTTTGACGGAGACAGCCAGCGGTTCAAGGCCGAACCCCCAGTTACTCCAGGAGAGGTTTAATCGTTGTTTCAGGCATCCCTGGCTTTTCAGTTTCTGGAATGCGGCTTGTATTTTGTCATTTTTCAGTTCATAATTCTGCTTTTTCATTCTTCATCCTCTCATTGAATATTCAATTTTTACTCTTCGTTTGTCTTTCGTACGGTTCAGCATAAATCTCCTCCTGCAGTTGTTCAAGATTCATGGGTTTCCTTATAGTTATTCTTTAGTGGTATATACCCGCTATGCATTTCCTGCCGTGATCGTATCCATGGGCATCGGGTAACTGCGTTCGGCTCTTGACAGCACGAAAACACAGCCGGCCAGCATCAAGTTCACAACGACATGGGCAATGCCGAAGATTATCGCGCTGGTATCCTGTTGGAGGTTGACGGTCATGAATATCTGCATTATCCAGATTACCAGTTCAGTCAGGTAGGTTACCGCCACCACCATCAGCACGCCGTGATGCGGAATTCCATGCAGCGGCGGCAGATTATCGCAAGAGCGTTTCATGTCCCGCCGAATCTTGTTCTCCAGCCATTTCCAAAGCAGCCATGTAATAACAGAGGCAGGCAGTATAAGCCACCCATGCCAGAATAAGGCCTTCATGGCATGCTTATGATACATCCACCACATCATGAACGGGACAATGACAATTGACGACAGCATCAGCGCATCGAACGTCCGTAGCGCAATGTTAAGCCAGCGCGATTGCGGGCCTACCGTGGGAATGATCGGCATCTCCTCGGTTTTCTTTTCGCTCCACGGCGTAGGCGGATGGTAATTGGCGTCGCCGCCCAGACGATACCAGCAGATATAGAGATAAACCGCGATTCCGGCGGCGATTGCATTGAAGGGCAATGTCCAGGCAAACAGGAACCGGTAAGCGTAGTCTGTGCCATTGCAATAATATCTGACAATATCGATAAAAAAACCAGCGGCCATTCCAGCCGGCAATCTAAACAGAGCGCCAACCAGCGCATTGGCCGAGCAGAACTGGCCAAACCTGGATTGCGGAAACAGCCGCATCAGCATCGGAAATCCGCAGGCTCCGGCCAGGGCGCCTTGAAATGAGGTAATCATGATGGTTGACAGACATAACCAGAAATAGCAATCGCCGGGAATGTTGATAAACGGCCATACCCAGCCCATGGAACAGGATACGACACCAAAAACTGCGATATAGGTGTTCACCCGCATCGGCTGCCAGCGGTCCACAAAAATCGAAGTAAAATACATCGTTACCAGCGCCGCCACCGAACCGATTGCGCCAAGCTGCCCCAACTGTTTCAGCGATAACCCCATTTCCCTGTTGAAAAAGATATTGAAAGTTCCAATGCCGCCCGCTACAGACTGAACCCCTGTCAACAAAAACGCCAGCCAGTAAACTCTGGCGGAAAAGCTCTCCTTGAAATAAGTTTTAATTCCGCCAAGTCCCTTTTTACTGTTGTCAGATTCACCTTCAATCGGCGGATACTGGCCTTCCTTTACCCGTAGTGTCATCGCGCTGAAACCGATGAAATACAGGATTGAAGCACCAAGCAGGATTTCCCGCATGTTTGATTCCGCGTACTGGAAGATGAAATAGCTGTACAACGCCCCGGCGCAAGTGCCGGCAATGCGGAATGCCCCCAGGAAACGGGCGAGAAACTGCGGCGGCACGACATCGTTGAAGAGATACCAGAATACCGTATTGACGAACATATTGAAAAACTGGAACACCGTTATAAAGACGCATATTACGCCAATCGCAATCGTTGCTGGAGCAAACTGCTGAAGAAACGGCGAGTTCCGCTGAAGTACCACCGAGATGTCCTCACTGAAGCCAAGCAAAGCCAGACTGACGCTCAAAAACGGCAGCGTCCAGATGATGAACGGCATTCGTCTTCCCCAGCGGCTGCGATATCTGTCACTCTTGAAACTCAGATACGGAGTGACGGCTATGTTCAGGATACCCGGCACCGTGGTCATTATCATTCCCAACAGCCAGTTCGGACACCCCAGCGCCTTCAATTTCAACGGCATGATGCTCGGCACCACCGCTTCCATCAGCGTAAAACAGAAATCCCCCCACAGCAGCCAGGCGAAAAGCGCAAAAAGCCCGATTTTCGTATAGGTCAATGTGCCGCAATGGTAGGTCTTCGGCTTCAGTTCCAAAACTTCATTATGGGTTTCAGTTATAATTTTATGCTTCCCAGTTAAGATGATTCACGCCATCGCGAAGCGCGGACTGGATATCGTTGTAGATGTCAAACATCCGGCGGAAAAACGGCAATCTGTTCGCGGAGAATTTGTTCATCGGATATGCCTCCAGGGCATCAGCGAAAAGCCTGCCGTCCTGCTGCGCAATCGCATCGGCCAGCAGGGTCTGATGTTCCGAGAGCGAGGCTATCAATCCTTTGAACGGCGACGGAATATATTGATTTTCTACCGGGATAATGTTTTTACCATGCAGGTCCATGGTATATTCCAGCGCGGCCTGGTCGGGAAAATCGCGCACCGCGCCGCGATTCGGGTGACTGGCGACAATCCGCATGGTTTCCAGTCCGGCCAGCGCCCGAATGATCGGAACGGATATTTCGCTGAAATCAACGCCAAACAATATATTGCTATTAATTGGCGTATGCCAGTCCGGGTCCTGCTGACTGGATGCCGCCTTCGCGAATTCAAGGAATTTCTCTTCTACTTTTTGCATGCTGTCGGCCGCGGCCGTCTGCGGATTGAAATGCTGCATCCGCTGCCGGAGCTGTTGTTGCTGTTTTTCAAGCGCCCACGCCCACAGGATATGCGCCATTCCGTCAAATTCCGAGGAGAAAATCATGGAATCAAAACGACGATATACATCGACCAGCTTGCGCAAGCCTTCCTGAATCTGCGCCGCGCTGCCCGCATGTGACGTGATCGGCATCGGTTTCCAGGCATCGTTAAGTTGTTCACGCAATATCTCGTTCATATTCCGTCCATGATATTCTCCCCTGAGAATAAAGGACAGGTGATTGACGCCGGCGGCAACAATATTCCATTCGCTTTCGTAGCGGTCGCGCCCGCATATTCTTGGCAGATCCCAGCGGCAATTGCCGAACCCGGCGCAAATCCCCAGGGCTTTGATTTTTGTGTAATTGGTCACTGCGGCGCTGAATACCGCTACCGGATTGGCAAAAATCAGCATCATGGCTTCGGGACAGTATTTTTCC
This sequence comes from Lentisphaerota bacterium, assembly GCA_037144075.1. Taxonomy (GTDB): domain Bacteria; phylum Verrucomicrobiota; class Lentisphaeria; order Victivallales; family Victivallaceae; genus CAIPAT01. The sequence goes on from JBAWXM010000071.1 coordinate 9,179, forward strand.
ATTTTACGTGCAAAATTCATCACCATGCCGCCGCCGCGAGCGGCCAGAAACGCGCCGTTGATCGAAAGCTGGTCGGAATGCAGATAACCGTATTCGCACGAAGCCTGCAACGCCAGCGTATCAGAAGGTTCACGTTCAATAGCGGTAGTCAGATAAAACAGATCAGCGCCATCCAGCGCACTGTCAAGATCACTCGTCCAGACTACTTTACAGTTAACGTTTTTATATTCAGGACAGCGGCAAATCATTCTTCCCACTGCTTCCGCGCGTTCAATTTTCAAGTCAACCAGACGAATACTGCCGCCGTCAAAGACTTCTGGAGTTTGAAACAGCGCCCTGACAATCGGCAGTATCCGCAGCGATCCGCCGCCGACAAATGCAATGTTCATTGATAAATTTCCTTAATGTTTTATTTGAACTTAACCGGCCGCGCCGGGACTTTTTGCAATGTAGCGCGGGCATTCCTGCCGGCGAAATGTCAGACAGGAATGTCTGACCTACATTAATTAAATACAAATTTCATGCACGATTTAATTAGTTTTCAAAAACTATCAGCGCATAGCCTTTGAAGATTGGAACATCCACGCAGATATAATTACTTTTTATTGTAAACGGCAATTCCTTGCCTTCCGGCGCGAGATAAACTTTTTTTGGAGACAGGCCATCCAGCCGGAGCGCGATTTTTGCATCTGCTACAGTACACGACTCTTCAATCATTTCGACATGCTTGCCGCGCATTTCCGGCACATAGGCCAGCAGATGAACCATCCGGCGGCAGGACTGCCGCGTTACCGTCGCCCGTCCGAATGATGGCAGATTCTCTGTTTTCAGCAATGGTTCCGGCAGGAGTCTGGACAAAACTTCCCGCACAATGTATTTCATATACGGGTAGGCGCTTTCATTATAAGCCGCAAAAACCGGGAAGGCGAAATAAGCGACGTCCTGATGCAGAATAATGGCGGGTTTTTCCGTCGGTTTATCCGGTGGTGTATAGGCGTAAACACTATTTCCGTCAAAGCCCTGATTATAGTACGGATCGATCACCCGCGCCAGAGTTCCCGCGCCAGTGGAATTCTTTACCAGCAAACCTTTACAGTAAGTCGCCAGCGGCATGGATGGTAAGTCCTTGAAAAAATCATAATCAAGTTGCAGACAGACCGGATCGGCCAGGTCTTCGCCGAGATATTCGACACCCCATTCCGGCATGGCAAACGCCGTACCCTGTTCATTTAATCCGGCCCGGCCGCTGGCGATGATCTTGCCGCCGCCGCTTGCGAAACGGCGCAGCAGTTCAGCCGTTTCAGGTCTGACGACTGTTTCATCCGGTAGAACCAGCAGCTTGTAATTAAATATCTTCTCCCATTCAGAGATGATGTCAAATTGACATTTCAGTTCGGCCAGCATCCGGGTGGCGCCGTCGATTGCCGGACAGGACATCACCAGCTCCCAGTGCGGTTCGAAGAATATTGCGATGTCCGTCTGCGGTTTCGCGCCGTCATACCACGCTTCGTATTTCTGCGCGGCGGAATATATCTGGCGGGCCAACTGGAATTCCGCAACATTGATATCGCCGCGCGGATGAAAATGGCTGCCGATATTCGGGCGCAGACCGTTCGCCAGCGCATGAAAACAGTCATACTCCAGACTGGCTGGTGTGCGTAACCCGCCGAAATCGCCCCAACTGGCATGGAACCTGCCGGTCATGTGCAAGGTCGGTTTGCCGAAGTTGCGCAGATAACGGGTGCAGACCGCCAGATTGTCGTAACCCCAGCCCCCCGTAGGCAAGCATTCCAAGTCTAGATAGTCTGATATCTCCTGCTGAACCACTGGCGTAAAGCCGTTGAAGAATAAAATAGCGTCAGGTTTAACCGCCTTGATGGCGGCGATCAGCTTCCGAGCCATCGCCAGATTGGAACGCCCCGACAATGCAAACATTGCTTTCCAACTGCGCCAGTCAACGCCTTCTTTTTCAGCGATGGACATGCAGCCCGGACAGATACAGGGCTTGGGGTTCATGCAGTCAAAAAAGAAACCGGACACCGGATAACGTTCCAGAACCTCCAGCGCCATGCTGATGACGTGATCGACATAACCGGGATTGGACGAACACATGGTCATAAATCCGGCATTGTCCTGCTTGGCGTTTAACGCGTAAGTCTTTCCGTCCGGCGTGATTCTGGTCCAGTCACGGTGCAGCATCCCTTCTTCATGGCTGATCCCGGCGTTGATATAGGCATTGAGCAGAATACCGTTTTTACGGCAATCTTCCGCCAGTTCGCCGAACAGGTCGCGCCGCAATGACGGATGTTTGATGCCGATCTTCGTGTCATAATAGGCGAACCCCTGATTGCAGCGGGCGTGGAAAGTCAGAAAATCCACTCCGCAGCTTTTGACTTCGGCGACAAATTTTTGCGCGTCAAAATTCACGCCGACATCCGGGCAGGCCTTCATCGTGTGATTATCGAAAAATAAACTGTACTTTGGACTATGCATTTTCAATCCCTTAGTATTTATAAATATACTTCAATTTACGCCATTTACATTTGCTACCTGAAGTTTGCATAGAACCGAAATCCCCTTTGACGTCTCGGCAATATTGCAGATTCTCAGCGTTTTCTGCTGTGAATCATAAATCCACTCGGTATCAACCTCCACTTTTTCAGGCTTTGATTCAAGATGAATGACAATGTCATGCACACGGTGTTTTGGCATATTAAAGTACGATCCTTTTCGCGGCGAAATATTGAACTCGAGTTTTTTGTCATGCATGTTGCACACCGCTCTCGTAACCGCAGTTTCACCCTTCAGGTAATTATAAGTTTCCCCGTCGTCTTCGAAAAGCTCAAAGCTTGAATGCCCGTGCGGAAAAACATCCCAGATGATTTTCTCGGGCGTGTTAGTACCGATAAAATCGCAATCTTCCTGCATCGGAATGATTGCGCCTGCTTTTACAAATAAGGCTCCGCCTCTATTTTCAGGGTATTCAACCGGAATTTCCACCGGACCTTGAATCATTTTGGATGTCCAGTAGTCAACCCAGCGGCCTTCCGGCAGATATACGGTGTCGGCAAATGCGGAAACCAGGAAATATTGACCGAACATGTACTGATAAATGAAAGCATCACATTTCCTGTCGTCTGGGAAAGCCAGCGGCATCGCCCGCATTACGGGCATGGCGGTTCGTGCCGCTCCATGCGCCATAGAGTAGATGTACGGCATCAGGCTGTAGCGCAGTCTTGCGTAAAACTTATACATCTCCTGTTTTTTCGTGCCGAGGAACCATGGCTGATTATAGTGATGCCACGAAAACGCCTGCGCCAGCGTCTGAAAAAAACCAAAATGTATGCCTGCTTCATTTTTCACCGACATGTCGGTACAGACGTTGGAATGTCCGCTCATGCCGTGGTTCAGCAATGACACCAGTGGTTTTGCTTCTCCGCCCGTGTCTCCTGACCAGGAGGCGCAGTACTGCTGGATACCCGCGTATCCGCTCGGCGTGAAAATCATCGCCCGCTTACCCGTGTGTTCCTTATAGCCGAGACTCATCTGTTTGCCGTATATCAAAGGATATAGGTTGTGCATTTCGGCATCCTCCATGCCGTTTTTCCACTTACGGTCCGGATGGAAGCATATCTGATTTGACCCGTCCAGCTTGAAAGCATCAGCTCCGTCATCAACGAACTTCTTGAGATGCTCAAACCAGGGCACGCCGGGTTTGGTAATCTGATCCATGTAACTCGGGCTGAAATGCGGATCCTTGATAATGTCGTCTTCAAGGTTCTGCAAATCGGTATGCTGCTCCTCTTGCCGGTGTCCGACGAGAGATTCTTCATATTCGCTCAAATCATAGTCACAGCAAAGCCAGAGGCTCAACTTAAATCCCATGTTATTGAGCGCGCCGACAAACGTGCCGGAACTTTTCTTTCCCAGCCAGAACGGGATATGAAAGCGTGTTTCACTCCATTTTTTATCCGTTGAATAATCATAATGCTTTTCCATCCAGTCAGGTTCCAGCCCCATCATGTCGCATGGAATGCCTTCACGCCGGAAACTGTATGCGTCGTTGAGAACGTCGCGGGCCCTGACTTCGCGTTCGTCATTCACGTAAGTCAACCCGTATCCCCACTTTGGCAGCAGGTGTGGCTTGCCTGTGATTTGCGTGTATTTATCCAGAATGTCCGCAAGGTTTTTCCCGGCGATCAGGTAGTAGTCGAGCTGCCCTGCCGTACCTGAAAAACTCAAGATATCCTTGTCCGTAGCGCCTGCATCGAAATGATGATACCAGGTGGTGTTCAGGAAAACAGCCCACCCGTTTGTGCTCATGACAAACGGTATCGGCAGATAACACGCGACATTTTTAACTATGACATCCCCCTTCTGCCCGCGCCGTTCAATGCGATCCCTTGCGATATCACCGAGACCGTAAAGACGTTCATCCTGTTCAAGGCCGAATCCGACATTGAAACCATTTCCGTCAGATGATTTTGACACCGCAGTTTCCCTGACCAGCAACCTTCCCTGCGAATCTAGCAATGAAACAGCACCGTTCGCCTCGGATATTTCCAGACTGGCATCGGATGTCTTAATAATGACTGATCCATTTTCCTGGACACATTCATATTTGAATTCGGGGCTTTCATCCTTAATGATGCCATACCTGTTAAGTCCGCTCTCTTTGAATTTACCATCTTCGCTCAACCTTATCCGGAACACCGCCGGATTTACAAAATCAACACGAAGACTCTTCTTGTTCTCAAGACAAATTGTTTTGTTTTCCATAGGAAATTCCTTGACATCCTCTTGATTTTTATAAAATGTTTATTTCATTTCCTCAAATCGAACATCGTCAAAGAAGATATTTCCGCCGCCCAAAGCGAGAACAACAATCCTTATAAACTTTGTTCCTTTATCGAAACCATTGACTTGTGCTGAAAATTCCTGCCATTCAGGTGAGTTGAACTGTGCCTTATAGGCCATGTACGTGTAAGAGGCTCCATGGGAATGCATGCGCACCTTGGTTCCCGCCGGATAATCCATGCCGCATGGCGTGGCCAGAGTGACTTCCCAAAAAGCATCTTTCTTCTCAATTTTCTTCACCGTTCCCTTGGATATGTTGCGATTAGGCAGATCCTTTAATTCTCCTGTAATATCAACGTCAAAGGCTATTAGGCTGTTATCGGGATTAATTTTCCATTTGCCACAATCTTTTATCTTTATTAGCGTATCTTTGCCTGTACACGCCTCTGCAAGTTCTGTCTCAGTACCTGCAACGACATTCACATGCTGTGATTCTATGGGCTTCTGGTTCGCATCCAGTGGCTGAAAACCCAGATAAACATTTGTTTTCTTATCATCAGCGCTTTTGTACCAGGCGGATATTTTATACGCCTTGGAACCATCAACCGGTATTGCTTCTGCGCTCAGCACCGCAGCGACCTTGTTCTTAAAACAATTTTTCCCAGAATGCGGATTTTCCGTTACGACCTGAACCTTCTCCTCTGCCCAGTTCTCATAACCGGACTCAGCATCCCCGTTTTTAACCAGGTTCTGGGCATTCATAACGAATGGAACCATTGAGACTGCGAGCAACAACGCTTTTACTTTTGACATTTTCGACCTCTCTTTTTTTTGTTAATATATCTAAGCTCATCCTGCTTTTTTTACTTGATTGTATAGGAAAACCACAGGCAAGATGCCTGTGTTACATTATTTTCCTTTTCCGTCCGTCCCGACTAATATCACCCGGTCTACGGATATGCTGTTTTCATCCTTGGATCCTTCCACATATGCCGGACCGAGAACCTTCATCGACACATTGACTTCCATGTTCCTTACCAGCGGAGGGAAAAATGCTTTGTTGAGATAAATTTGAATAAGCCAATAGCCCGTCCACACGTATGTTCTCTCGCTTACCGGATATGTTCCAATTTTGTACAAGTGATATTTCCCATCCTGCGGAATATCTTCTTTTTTGATAGTAACTTCCGGCCCCATTATTTTATTGGTCACGTCATAAATGCCAATGGTCAACGGCTTACCGTGGTCGACAGGGCCGTCTGGAGACTCCTTGCCAAGCCGGATAGCCATCCCGCCAGCAGCGTCCGGATCTATTGATCTTCTGCTAAAATCAGGCCATAGGAAATCAACGATTTCCCGCCCTTTGAATTGTTCGGGCAAAGTAGGTGGAGTTCTGAGAAGCTTGATTTCACATGAGGCCTTTTCCAATTCAAGCTCTTGAAACTTTCCGCCATAACATCTTTTGATTATATCAGTCCGGTTTTTTTCATATCTGTCAATAACGGCCTTCCGGTCAAAAGGCATTTTCTCGTTTTTCACAAGCTTGCTCTCCAACTGGTCCCCAAAATTAAGCAGCGCACAGTCTACTGGTATTCTCTCACGCCTGACATTAAGGGAATAAAGCGGATTGCTGGCAGATAACGCCTCGGCTTGATCCAGGAGCGTATTGGCCTTCATGAAAAACGGCATATCAAGGTACTGCCAGTCTCTTACCTTGAGCCGACCATAAAGACCGGGCGTTTGCGCTATTCGCATTTCAAGGTAGTCGAGATATTCCGTCATGCTGCCGGATGCAGCACCGTAATAGCCGTCCATAAATTTTTTTATCAGTCCGCTTGCTGTGCGGTCTGGATTCTGCATCATTTTGTATCCAAACCATTCCCTCAGCGCCTGAAAGCTTACCCTGGAGATATCATCTGCATCCTGCACAAAAAACATTTCCACTTTGTTGTCGCGGTAAAACTTTAAATCCTGCTGGACGAATGAAACGTTGGTATAAGGCGCCTGTACTTCTTTATACATTGACCAGTAGTCCCAGATTGATAAATGCTGTGCCACTTCCGACCAGCGTTTCAGTACCTCCTGAAACGGCTTATTGTCTTCATGCAGGACGGGTCTGAGATGCTCTGCACAAGAATGGGGATACCATTCGGAGCCGTGATTGATAATTTGTACAATTACGTTGTCTTCGGCCTTAATGTGCTTAGGCGGCGGGAGCGAAAATGTGTAGGCAAATGTGTGGATATAGATATCGGGGTACTCATTCTTTATCTCTTTCGCTATTTCATTAATAAAGTCAAGGTTGACTCCGCTGACCGCGCCTTCCCTATCGATAATGGCCTTGCAGTCGGGGCATACGCAATACCCGTCACTGTCATTTTGGCTTATCGAATAAATGGTAGGATGTGGGTAGCCTTTTGCTTTTGCCGTCGCCCGGTCTTCTGCTATATATGCCCGCAACTTCTGAAGCACAAGCTTTCTAACTTCAGGATTGGTAAGGCATATTAGCATTCCGCCTACTCCGCCATTCACTGGCTTAATCCGCTCACCTTTTTCATTAAGAGCGAAATACTCGGGATGGTCAGGATGCTCCTTAGGCCAGTCTTTCGCATACTGATACATTGTGTGGCAAGTTCTAGGAGAACCAAAATAAGGCGATGCACCACCATATTTTTGTTCGCCCCACGACGTTGCATTGGTCTTGTTTTTCACCAGGAAACCATTTCCGTCCGTCTTGTATCCTGTATAAATTTCCCTTCCCCAGAACGCTGGTTTAGCCTTTTCATTAATTTCAGAAATGGATAAAGTTTTATGTTGAGGAATCGCCTCCGTTTTGTTGTCCAGCCAGGCGCAACCACAATGCTTCTCAAGGAACTCGTAGACTCCGTAAAGTGTTCCCCGCGGCCTGCCTCCACAGATTATCAGGCTGTCACCAATAGTACGGATAACCCATTCCTCCTGTCCGAGCGATTGATAATCAATCCCCTTCGACTTGCCGTAATCCGTCCAACCAAGATAAATCGCCTTATCGCCACCAACAGCACCCTTCTCGGAGACGGTTTTGAATTTCGCCCCGGTGATTTTCCCAAGGTAAGTCATCAACTCTTCGGCAGCATATTTCTCAGCATCAGTCTGGTTGTTCCCTGTGACTATAACGTAATTGGTCACCCCATCACATACGATTTGCTTCGAGCCTGAACTTCCTCTCATATCGTAGCCCCAAACCATACAGAACGCAACCAGCGCTACGTTCACCAATTTCAGCATCACTCTTTTCATGCTTTATGCTTCTTTCTTTTTGTATTTTAAAATAAATCCAAACCAGCTTTCAAAAAAATTTTCTAATCAACTAGTCTCAAGCCATACTTACCATTTGCCGGTCCAATACTTGTAATTGTTGGGAGGCGCCGCCGAAGTAGCCCAAAGCACCAGTTCAGGCTTCAGCCATACGATGTGTCCGTCCAAAAAACCATAGTTAGCTCCCCCTGAATGAATTGTGCGACCAACTACCCAGTCCATCCCAGTTTTTGTCAATATTGCTCCGTAAGAAGAATAACCCGCCGGAACATGATCGAACTCACCAACCATACGACTTGGATATTTAATGAGTGACAATGTTTTCCCACAGGCATAACTATTATAACCGTAAGTTGTCCAAGACCCTAGACTTGCACTAACACCCGATTGTTTCCGTTGAACCGGACAGTTGCAGTAAAAAGATGTTTGGTTGTTCTGTTTGAGATACTTTGTGATGATAATGGATGGCATTACCAGAGCCTCCGGCAAAGTAGGAAAAGCATCACTGTTCATCGCCAACGGCAAATAGTTATTAGAGTCATCGGCGTAAATGAATATGTAAGAGTGAAGTGTCTTAAGTTGATTGACACATTGTGTTGCTCTGGCTTTGTCCCGCGCTTTGTTCAGCGCCGGCAGCAGCATTCCAGCCAAAATTGCAATGATGGCGATCACGATCAGGAGTTCGATGAGTGTGAAATTCAACGACTTGCAACTTTTTTTCACATTCATTTTCGTCTCTGCTTTACGATTTGTCTTCCGGAACATGTTGGTTTTCATTCTGCACCCCTTTCCTTGTTATTGGTTTTGTGTAAAAGTTTACCTTTTATTCATGTTGTCACTAAACTAAAGTTTTCCTGTTTTTGAATCTATCTACCGAACCGGAGTCTGACATTC
>JBAWXM010000072.1:0-18125 GCA_037144075.1 Lentisphaerota bacterium
CGGAGTCAGCGAATGAACGCGGCCATTGGCGCGTTCATTCACTGACTCATGTATTATCTTCATGCCCCTTCATGTCCTTCATGGTGAGGTGTATTACTTCGCGCCTTTGCGTTAAACTGTTCCCGGTTTTACCTCCGTGTCCTTGCTCTCTGTGGTCAATATCCGTGGTTTTCAGATATATTATTTTCTCAAAATCTCAGCCCGAAAATGGAATTTATGGAAATACTTATCAAATTTAATGGATTCAATGGATTGACTTTTTCTAATAATTCAGTTATAATATTAATTGTAATACAAATAGCATGGATTGATTATGACAGCAGGCAAAAAGACGAAGAAAAACGGCAAAGGGTGGCAGACGCAGCAGTTGCTGCTGGAGTTTATTCTTGAGACCGGTTTGAGGCCGGGCGACCGGCTGCCGCCGGAAGAAACACTTGCAGTACAATTCGGCGTCAGCCGGGTCAGTGTCCGTGAAGCGCTGCATGGCTTGAAATTTCTGGGTATGCTGACTTCGACTCCACGGCGCGGCACGATACTGGCGGAAATAGATTTTTCACGGTTGAGCCGTTATTTGAGTTTTCAACTGGCCTACAGCGCAATGCCTGTTCAGGAATTGCTGGAGGCCCGGCTGGCGATCGAACTGGGAATGCTGGAACTGCTCTGCGGTAAATTGACGGATGACGTCTATCAGCGTTTGCGCGAGGCCGTGGAAAATGGAAGATGCGTGGACGATTCTCCGACGGAACAGGAACGGCACGGACAGGAGGATTTCGCTTTTCACCGCCTGTTATTGTCTTCTTCCGGCAATGTGGTGCTGGAAGCGTTTTCCAGTCTGCTGGAAACGTTTTTCCGGCGTTTGAAGGGCAATCCGGTCACGCTGGACGAGACCCGGCGTGCCGACGCGGAACATCTTCAACTCGTCGAGGCGATACATGACAATAATATCGATCTGGCGCGCGGATTAATGCGGCGGCATCTTGCCGGACGTTATTTTTCACTGGGATGATGCGGATTAGGCAGGTATGGTCCGGTTTGTTTTAAATATATGGAATTATATAACGTTATTTTATGTTTTTAATATTATAAGGATTACGAGAATGTTGAAGTTTAAAGGTTTGGTGGCGGCGGCTTTCACCCCGATGCAGCCGGATGGTTCAATTGCGCTGGATAAAGTTCCGGAGATGGTGGATTATGCGGTACGGCACAAGCTCTGTGCGCTGTTTGTCAACGGCACCACCGGCGAATTCGCGGCGTTGTCTGTTGAAGAGCGGTTCCGCCTGGCGGAGGCATATTTGCATGCCGCCGCGGGAAAGCTGCCGATAATTGTTCATGCCGGTTCGGCTTCGGTCGAAGAATCGGCGCGTCTGGCGCGTCATGCGCGTGATAACGGCGCGAATGCAGTAGCGGCGCTGGCGCCGTTTTATTTCCGCCCCGGCGATATCCGGGCGCTGGCGGAGGCGTTGAAAACGATTGCCGCCGCCTGTGCGCCGCTGCCGTTCTATTTTTATCACATTCCATGCCTGACCGGAGTGAATTTCCGGGTTTACGATCTGCTGCCATTATTGCTGGAGGAAATACCAAATTTTGCCGGAGTGAAGTTCACGCACGAGGATTTAATGGATTACCAGCGGTCGGTGGATTTCGCCGGAGACCGTGCGCAAATCATGTTCGGGCGTGATGAAATTCTGCTTGCCGGGCTGGCATTAGGAGCCGAAGCGGCGGTCGGCAGCACTTACGGTTTCGCTCCGCGTATTTATCAGCGGATACTGGATGCCTTTGCGGCCGGCAACCTGAGCGAAGCCCGGCACTGGCAGGAACGCAGCCAGGCAATGATCGGCTTTCTGCCGCGCTACGGTTTTGCAGTCCAGAAGTTAATGATGAAAATGGCCGGGGTCGATGTCGGTCCGGCGCGGCAGCCGGTGACGAACCTGACTCCAGCGCTGGTTGATGAGTTTCGCGTCAGTTTACAGCGGGCGGAGTTACTGGATCTGCTCGGTTAATGTAATTGATGATCTTTTTTTGCATAAGATATTCAAAATTACGAAAATGAAATACATGGAAAAGAAGAGAGATTTAATGAGGGGAATTTGAAATTTTGGAAATTTCTATCAAAAACAATTACAGGCATAATAATATTTTATAAAGAGGTTTTTGGGAAATGGAATTTTACAATGTTCCGGCGAAAAATATCACAATATCGGGCGAATTTGACGTAGTTGTCTGCGGTGGCGGCCCTTCCGGATGCGCGGCCGCCATTGCGGCTGCAGGAAACGGGGCAAAGACGCTTTTAATTGAGAAATATGGTTATCTTGGCGGAGCAACAGTATCACAGTTTGTCATGCCGGTATTGAGTATGAACGGTCTTGATTTTGAAGGTGTATGGCACGAGTGGGCTTATGCTTTGGATGAAATGGGCGGGATGGGTGAACTCAGGAAGCGGCGCGGGCGTCTGGTCGATGGTTCCGTCGATCCGGAACTGGTGAAATATGTCTGGGATAAGTTGCTGACGGCGGCAGGCGCCAGGATACTCCATCACGCCTGGGTTTCAGAGGTGATGATGGATCATAATGCGATCTGCGGAGTAATTGTTGAAACTGTCGCCGGCGCAATGGCGATTAAGGCCGGAAGAGTAGTTGATTGTACAGGCGACGGCACGGTCTGCAACCTGGCTGGAGTTCCATGGGAGCAGGGAGACGGAAAATCAAAATGCGCCATGGCCATGACCAAGCCTTTCCGGCTAGGCAACGCTGTTATGCCTGAAGATTTTCCATCCGAAGAATATAACCGCAAAATTGACGATGATTTTAAGAAAGCAATGGAAAGCGGTGAATTCAGCGATCCGATCATTACTTCCGGACGGATTGTGATATACCTAAAGAATTGGACCCGCCCGCTGGCAAACCGCCCTGAAATGCTGGTCGGCGGACCATCGCGCATTCTTAATGTAAACCCGCTTGATCCGTGGGAATTAAGTGAAGCGGAACGTACTGCGCGGGCTCAGATCCGGCAGGTCAAGGACTATTATCTGAAGTATTGCCCCGGCTGTGAAAACGCCTATTTTCTCGATTCCTCAAATCACATCGGCACCAGGTCGACGCGCAGAATCCAGGGTATCGCCAAAGTTACAGGAGAAGACGCCTTCAATTTTAAAAAGAGTCCATTGTCGATAGCAAAATCATCATGGCAGATTGATGTATGGCCAGCCGATAGTTTTACCGCATCAGCCGACAAGGCCCCTGAAGGTTGGAATCAAAAAGTTTATGCCGGAGAATATTTCGACATTCCATATGGCTGTCTGGTCGCTGACACGGTGGATAACCTGCTTGCTGGCGGACGCTGTATTTCCGCCGACCATTATGCGCAGTCAAGTTTGCGCATCCAGCAGACTTGCATGGCAACCGGGGAAGCCGCCGGTACCATTGCTGCTATGAGTCTCAAAGCTGCAGCATCTCCGCGTTGTCTTGATCCGCTGCCGGTGGTGAATCTGTTGAAAGAAAAACGGAAGCAAATTAGACCTTTTTATCGTTTGTTTGGAAAATAAATCAACTAAATCCCCGGGAAATGCAGTTCCAGCGGTATCGCATAATTTGAAAAATTGAAAAACGGTATTATAACAGCGCATGATTATTCAATGCAAAAGTCGCGGACATCAGGATTCCTACAGTAGATGACGGTTATGCATGTTGTCATATTTGTGCTATCAATATAATATTAATACTATTGCCGATGGCGTAGTCACAATGTATAATTATTCTTTGGAAGACATTAAACTTTAAAGGACGTTTTGCTCATGAGTCCAGAAACAATAGAAATATTAAGAAAAAGATTAAACGGGTATTGACAAAAGATGATCCAAGTATTATGATTATACGTATAGCCTCTGCAAAAATGGAGAATCCAGTCTGATGGTAACCATGAAAGAAATAGCGCTGAAGTCCGGCGTGACTCAACCGACCGTATCGGTGGTTTTGAACAATAAAAAAACTACAGTGCGGATCAGTCCCGTTACTAGGGCAAAAATTCTGGCGACGGCGGAAAGCATGGGCTACCGGGTAAATGAAATCGCCCGCTCGGTAAAGACCGGAAAAACCAATACGATCGGCGTGATCGGGGTTTTGTGCAGTTTTCATTGCATGGAGATAATCAACGGGATCAGTGAAACGGCGTCCGCGCGAAATTGCACCCTGAAATTATGGCCATGCAGCACACTGGAAGAAGTGAAAAGCGCGGCTCGGAAATGTGCGGAGCAGCGACTGGGCGGCGTAATCTGCCGTTCCTTGACTGAGGAAGAATTAACCGCAGTGCAGACGGAGTTCAAGCAGTTCGGCATTCCGGTTGTCATTCTCGTCGGCAGCGGGTTTATTCCTGACGGGTGTTCAAGCGTGAATTCCGGAGAATTTGACGGCGCGGTCAAGGCGGTCGAATATCTCCGTCATCTCGGACATTGCCGGATTGGCTATGTAACCACCAGATATTCCGGGAAATTTAACGAACGCCGCCTGAACGGATATATCGAAGCAATGCGGCGAAATGGCGGTCAGGAAAAAAGCATTCAGGTTGTTGAGATATCCAATAATGATTTATTGCCGGAAGGCGACAAGATAAAATTGCTTGCTTTTATTCGCCGGAACCGGTTAACTGCATGTTTCTGCGGTGCCGATTCACTGGCTATGAAGGTAGCTTATGTTGCCGAGGCTGCCGGGTTCAGGATTCCCGAAGATCTTTCGATTGTCGGTTTTGGCGGAACCGATTATTCCGCTTTTGCTAATCCGCCACTGACCACTGTGCATGAATCTTTCCGGGAGATGGGCCGCCAGGCCGCGCGCGTGCTGATTCAGACCATGGAGAATCCGAATTTTCCTGCCGAAAAAGTCGAAATTGCTACGGAATTAGTCATCCGTTCCACTTGTGCCAAACCCAACTTGAATAGTATATCAAAAACCAAACAAGGAGAAAGAAATGAAACGCAAAGATGATGTAGAAGCACAAACCAATTACACGCGATTTACGCTCATAGAGCTCCTGGTAGTGATTGCTATCATAGCAATCCTTGCTGCCATGCTGCTGCCTGCCTTGAACAAGGCTCGGAACAAGGCAAAAGCGATCACCTGCACCAACAATTTAAAACAGTGCGGTCTGGTTTTTCACTCATATGCCAATGACTATAGAGGATATTTTCCGGCGGCAACCATAGCCGACGAATATACCTGGGCCAGAGTTCTTGCCGATACAGGTTGTGGAACCAAGGATAAACCAGGTAGTTCCACGATTTATAACTGTCCGCTGGTTGCTCCTTTCGGTAAATATCCGGAGTGGACAGATTACCGGTTGCAGTACGGTCTCTGGCTTGGTAATTCAAACTACGGTAGAGCATCAGGTTCCGGTGATGGCTCGTTCTATCTGATAATGCAGAAACTGGAATCCACGCGGATAATTCTCGCTGACTCCAGCCGGGGTGGTGTAAATCTTACCTGGACGCAATCTTATATGCTCAATACCGGCACTGGAATCTATGATACCGGCGCGAATAAAGTAGTCAACCTGCGTCATGCCCAAAGAGGAAATGGCATGTTTGTTGACGGTCATGTTGAAGGTATGGACAAGGCACGGGTCGTCAAAAATAAGCAATATAACTGGACTATATGGACTTATTAAAGGAAAGGGTTAATGGTAATAAATGACGAAACTATATTTTATTTTAAACGTGTGCCTGCTTGGCGCCGGACTGACAATTCATGCGGATACAGCGGATGCGTTGAAAAAAGCCGGCGGCAAAGGAACAACGGCGCTGATTGCCGGATATACCGCGACCGCTCCGAATATGGATGGGAAAATTGACGATCCGGTCTGGGCCAAATCAATTGTCCGCGATGATTTATCCACGCTCGACAATCACGACAATCCGCAATTGAAAACCACGGTGCGGGCGCTTTTCGACGATCACAATCTGTACCTGGGCTTTTCCTGTGCGGAAAAGGAGTCGGAGATCAAGCGGGTTTATCGCGAGGACGGCGCCGCGCTCTCCCTTGACAGTAACATCAATATATTTTTAAGGCCCGATAACATTGCAAGTATCTCCACCATGCCGCGTGATGATTCGCATTTTCAGTTTATGTTCAACCCCAATGGCGCAAGATTTGCGCAGACCGGCAATCTCGGTCATGGCACGCTGAAAGGTGACTGGCAGGTCGTCACCTCGACTTCGCCGGACGGCTGGCAGGCTGAAGTTAAGATACCTTTCATTTCTCTGGATAAAAGATTAAAAAAGATTGAGAACCTGGACTTCTGGGAATTGCAGATATGCCGGGGTACTTTTCCGGGCGGCAAAGAAGAAAGCACCACTCTTTTCCCTGCCTCCGGAATGTTGAATTATCATGATGCATTCGGTGTACTGGTTTTTGTGAAAGATCCGAACGGGCCGAATAAAAAAGGACGTCAGCTTGATTACATCCGCCGCATCCAGCCTGACTTGGTCAAGGTAGAACAAGCGCTGCAGAACATGAAGATGGACTCCAACTCTCCGGGCTTTAAAGCATTGGCCGACTTCAGGCGAAACTGGAATGCGGCTGACGGTTTGCAGTA
This sequence comes from Lentisphaerota bacterium, assembly GCA_037144075.1. Classification (GTDB taxonomy): domain Bacteria; phylum Verrucomicrobiota; class Lentisphaeria; order Victivallales; family Victivallaceae; genus CAIPAT01. Next base: position 6,583 of record JBAWXM010000072.1, read on the forward strand.
TTTTGCCAAGCGGAAAGAACTTTTCCAGCAGCTGGCGGCGCTAAGATCCGAGGTCAATGCCATTTGCCGGCAAAAGCTGGTCGATTTATTGAAGAAAACCGGTAGCCGCCTACTGGCAGTTCCGCATCCGGCCATCACCGATGAGGGAAAAGTGGTGCCGGATACGATTCCCAATGCGGCAATGGTCGGACAGCCGGTAAAGCTCCGTCTCTGCCGCAATGAATTTGAACCGGCAACGGTGGTGCTCTGGGCACCGGAGCAGCTTAGCGACGTTACTGTATCGTTAACACCGGTCGAAGGCGTGGACATTGTTCCTAACTGGACCAAGTGCTGGTTCCAGAGCGGAGCTACGCAAAACGCCAGCTCCGGTTGCTTCATCACCCCGGAATTGCTGGTAAATAACGATGATATCGTCGGCGTGGATCTGGTTAACAGGAAGAACATTTTCCGCGAACCACTTGCCGTGAAGGATAAGTGGCAGTATCCGCCCGACGATGCCGCAAAACTGCAACCGCTGAAGATTCTTCCGCCAGCTTTTGCCAAACAGTTATGGCTGACGGCGCATGCGGCGGCAACCGCCAGACCGGGGATATATAAAAGTGAGATCGTCATCAATGCCGGGGGCGAGACTGTAGCCAGACTTCCGCTGCAGGTGGAAGTCCTGGAGTTCGAACTGCTGTCATCCCCGATGACGTTCGGTTGTTATGACAACACCGGATGGGGAAAGAAACCCGCGGTCAAGGCGGAGAATGAAATGCGTAATCTGATCAATCACGGCATTAATGCCGTTGGCTTGCGCGAAAATGCCGAAGATTTGCCAAAGGTAGTGGAAATGATGCAGCGCGCCGGGTTGCCGACCGAATCGATATACATCCAGAATTGCGTCAATCCATGGATTATGCCGCATTGTACAACCATGGAGGAATTACGAAAAATTCCTCAGGAAAAGGTCAAAAAAAATATTGCCATCTGGGTTGAAGCCGGTCGCAAGGCAAAAGTAAAAAATCTCTATCTGTATCTGATTGACGAGGCGAAGGGCGGATTGATCGCCGAACAGGGCAAGTTTGCCCTGATGATACATGAGGCCGGAGCTAAAACATGGTGCGCGTTCAATGTCGGTCCGGGTTATAAGAAATTAGCCGGGAAATCCGTTGATGCTGCGGTTTACAACAGTCACCCGACACGCGAAGTAGCAGCGGCAGCCCATAAGGACGGCGGCAAAATTTACAGTTACGATAATCCGCAGATGGCGGTCGAATACCCGGAGACTTACCGCCGTAATTATGGCTTGCTGTTATGGCAGAACGACTTTGACGGCGGCTTTGATTTTGCCTGGTTCTGGCTCTTTGTGAACAAAAACCAGAAAAATCCGAGTCATCCATGGGATGATTTTGACAACGCCGGTTATCGCGACCACTGCATGATGTATCCGACAGTCAATGGCTGTGTTGACACCATTCAGAGCGAAGGCTGCCGCGAAGGCGTCGATGACTGCCGCTATCTGGCAACACTGCAAAATGCGATTGCCAAATCCACCAATAAAAATGCGGCGGCAAACGCTTCCGCTTGGTTGAAAAAACTCAAAGACGGCGAGGCTTCTGCACTGGAGGATCTTGACGCTGTGCGTTCCAGGATGATTGAACACATCCGTGCCTGTCAAAAACAATAAACATACAACTAGCCGAGAGAAATTAATGAATAAAAGACAATTATTCGGGTTGACGTTTGGTTTGCTTCACATTCCGTTCATGGCGGCGGCCGCAGGAAACTCAGCCGAAGCACTATTGCAGAAAATCGGCGGCAACGGCGCTCCGGTCATTATTGCCAGTTATACGACCACCGCGCCTAAGCTTGACGGTAAGCTTGATGATCCGGTTTGGGAAAAAGCTGCGGTCCGCAACGACTTCGTCCAGCTATGCAAGGAGATTGTGTCGGCGGAGGCCACAACGACAGTCCGCGCGCTTTACGACGATCAGAATCTGTATCTGGCTTTTTCCTGCACTGAAAAAGAGGCGGATATTAAAAGGGCATATCGCAAAGACGGCGACCCTCTCTGGCTTGACAGTTGCATCGACATGTTTTTCGCCCCGGCGGAAAGCAAAACTATTGACGATTTGCCGAAAGACGAATCACACTATCAGTTGATTTTCAATTCCAATCAGGCAAAGTTTTCGCAGCTCGGTAACCGAGGGTACGGTTCCTGGCTGGGAGAATGGGAAATTGCCGCGGCAGTTACCCCGGCCGGCTGGACTGCTGAAGTAAAGATACCGTTTACCTCATTGGATAAAAGGCTTTCAACGCCGCAGAACATGTCATACTGGCGAATGCAGATCGGCCGGGCGGCATTTCCTGGAAAGAAACGCGAATACTCCGCACTGTTTCCCTGCGCCGGACTGTTCCGCGGTCATGATTATTTCGGCATGCTGGTTTTTATCCAAGATCCAAACGGTTTTAACTTCGGACGCCGCAGCGACTACAACCGCGAAATCCAGCCGGAACTTGCCCGGGTGGAACAGACGTTGAAAAATGGCGGAATGTCTTCGGATTCCCATTGCGCGGTTGCACTGTCCACGTTAAGTATGGATTTCAATGCCGCTGACGGATTGCAATATTTCGTTAAACGGGAAAACATTTACCGCCAGTTGACTGCATTAAAAGCGGAGGCGGCTACCGTTTGCCGTCAGAAACTCGCCGCTCAGTTGACGAAAAGCGGACAGCGTCTGCTCGCAGTGCCGCATCCGGCGATTAGTGATTTCGGCAAAGTGCTGCCGGAATTCATTCCTGATCCGGCCGCGTCCTGCAAACCGGTTAAAATCCGTCTCTGCCGCAATGAGTTTGAACCGGCATCCATCGTAATCTGGGCCCCGGAGCAACTTCAAGGCGTAACAGTTTCCATCGCTCCGGTAGAAGGCGTAACCCTGGCTCCCCGCTGGGTCAAATGCTGGTACCAGGGCGGATCGCCGGTCTGTCCGCAAAATGTTCATTCCGGTTGTTATCTCACCCCGGAACTGCTGCTTAATAACGATGATATTGTCGGTGTGGACATGGTCAATAAAAAGAATATCTTCCGCGAACCCCTTGCCTTGAAAGATAAGTGGCAGTACCCGCCTGACGACGCGGAAAAACTGCAACCGCTGGCGCTTCTGCCGTCCGCGTTTGCCAAACAGCTATGGCTGACGGCGCATGCGTCCGCCAATGCCCGTCCTGGTATCTATCAAAGTAAAATCACCATTGCCGTCGCAGGCAATACCCTGGCCGAAGTACCTTTGCAGGTGGAAGTTATGGAATTCGACTTGCAGCCGTCAAAACTTATCTCCGGTTGTTATTACAACACCAGCTGGGGAAAGAAACCCAAGGTAAAAGCTGAGAGCGAGATGCGCAATCTGGTTGATCACGGCATTACGGCGGTCGGACTGCGCGAAGATGCAAAAGATTTGTCGACAGTGGTGGAAATGATGAAACGGATCGGCTTACCTGTTGAACCATTGTATATCGAAAACAGCACAAGGCCGGAAATTCTGCAAAAAGCGGATCTGAATCACAAGGATTATCTCAGCAAAGCCAGGACAAGAATTACCGAATGGACAGATGCGGCGAAAAAAGCCCAGGTAAAAACTCTCTATCTTTATCTGATTGACGAACCTAAGGGCGAGACGATCACGAAACAGATACCGGTTGCCGACCTTGTTCATCAGGCTGGAGCCAAAACCTGGGATGCCTTCAATCTTGGCCCCGGTTACCGCCAGCTGGCAGGCAATTCCATTGATGCGGTAGTCTACAACGGCAATCCGACGCGCGAAGCCGCGGCCGCCGCCCATAAGGATGGCGGAACAATCTATAGTTACGACAATCCGCAGTTAGGAATCGAATTTACTGAAGTGTATCGCCGTAATTTCGGTTTGCTGCTATGGCAGAACGATTTCGACGGTTCATTCAACTTTGCCTGGTTCTGGCTGTTTGTCGACCACGCCAAAAAAATTCCGAGTCACCCCTGGGATGATTTCGACAGCAGCGGGTTCAGGGATCACTGCATGATGTATCCGACCGTCAACGGCTGTGTCGATACGGTACAGGGCGAAGGCTGGCGCGAAGGCGTTGACGACTGCCGTTATCTGTCCACGCTTGAGTACTGGATCGCTCATGCATCTAACGCCAAGGCTGCCGCCGCAGCAGCGGCCTGGCTGAAACAGCTTAAAGACGGCGAAGTCGCCGCATTGACAGATCTTGACGGCGTCCGCAGTACAATGATAGAACATATTCGCGCCTGTCAAAGCCGTTAGTCTTTATGACGCATGGTGGATTATTGATAATTTGACATATGTCATTATAATGCTACCGATATAATATTAATATCATTGCAAACGGCAGATAAAAGCGGTATAATTATACTTAAAATCATTATGGATGAAAGACGTTTTGCTCATGAATCAAGAAATATTAGAAGTCTCATCTACGCTTAGTCCGGCTACTTTTTTCGGTCCAGTTCCGGTCTTTGACCTTTCCGGCGCCGCCGCGGCTCAAACAGTGATTGCCGCGGGGAACGAGTCGTATCAGGGGCATCCGACAACCGCGCTGCTGTCCGATGGTAGAACGGTAATCTGCGTCTGGACCATCGGTCATGGCGGCCCTTGCGGACCGATGAAAAAAAGCGCCAATCGCGGCCGTACCTGGAGCAAGCTGCTGCCGGTTCCCGCTGAATGGTCGAAGTTCGTTAATTGCCCCTGTATTTGGCGTCGGCCAGCCATCGGAATGCCGGATCGACTGGTAGTTTATGTTCAGGAAGAAATTACCCGAAAAATGTTTTGTTCCGTGTCTGAAGACGGCGGTGATAATTGGGGCGAAATGACTTCCTGCGGCGTTGTTTCCGTCATGCCGTGGACCGCCATCGTGCCGATAAGCGGCGGACGGCTGCTGGGCCTCACCAACGCCCGCCGGAGCGGAGATGCGACCAGCCGGTCAAACGTTATAATTCGTTCGTATTCCGCAGATAACGGTATTACATGGGATGAACCGGCGGTCGTTGCCGACCTGCCCGGTATCAAGCTTTGCGAACCATGGATAATCGCTTCTCCTGACGGAGATGAAATGGCATGTCTGCTGCGGCTTAACAACCGCGAATATAATTCAATGGTAATATTTTCCCGGAACGAAGGTGAATCCTGGACCAAACCGGTGCAAGTGCATGCCGCGATTACCGGCGACCGCCATATTGTCCGCTATCTGCCGGACGGACGGTTGCTGGCGGTGTTCCGCGATGTGGCCAGCGCAAGTCCGACCAGCAGTCACTTCTGCGGCTGGATCGGCTCCTACGACGACCTCAAAACATCTGGTACTGGACAGGTGCGGCTGAAATTACTCCATCATCACGCCGAGCCGCGTAATTATGATTGCGGTTATCCCGGACTGGAAATTTTTTCCGACGGTACCGCACTGGCAACAACCTATCTGAAATATCGCGCCGAAGACCGCCATAATTCCGTTGTCTGTATACGGTTCAATCCGGCGGAATTTTAGCATAATTGACCAAATGCATGGGGGCTTCAATAAATGGATAAGCTGGTAAAATATACGGTTCCGGTCATGGGGGAATACGATGTTATTGTCTGCGGCGGCGGTCCGTCCGGATGTGCGGCGGCGGTCGCGTCAGCGCGATGCGGCGCAAAAACTCTGCTGCTGGAAAAAAACGGATTTCTTGGCGGCGCACCGGTCACACAACTGGTTGATGCTGTATTGAGCACCAACGGCGCCGATTTTATGGGTATCTGGCACGAATACGCAGCGTTATTAACCCGCTATGACGGGTTTACCGGCATACACCAGTCGCGGAACACTCTTTATCCTGATTTTACCTGGCAGCGCGGTTCCGTCGATCCGGAACAGGTCAAGCGGGTGTGGCAGGAAATGGCGGTTGCAGCTGGAGTGGAAATTCTTTATTACGGCACGGTAATTGGCGTTTTTTGCGAGGATGGGCGGATTGCCGGAATTGAGCTTTTCTGCCGCGGCATGCGGCATGCGTTCATTGGAAAGCGCATCATTGATGCCACCGGCAATGCTGATGTCGCCGCGCTGTCCGGGTGTCGCTGGCTTCGCGGCTCCGAGCCGGAACATTATACACAGGAAGTTTCATTGATATACCGTTCCTGCGGAACTCTGGAACGGCACAATGTGGGCAAGCGTATGGAAGTAATCTCCCGTAAAGACCGCAAACGCGTGGATACGCTCGACATTCGAGATCTTTCCGCTGCCACCGTGGAGATGCGTGAAGAAATATGGCAATCTCAACCGACCGAGAAACTAATTGCGACAGCTTATGAACTGGGTGTCCGCACCTCCAGGATTGTCACAGGGTGTGAAACTGTCAGCAATGACGCAGCTTGGAATCTGGAAAAAAATTCCGCCGGCATCGCCCGCTGCTCATGGGAACTGGATATTCATCCGACCGGGACCGGTCCGGTAGATCCGCATCTTTATCACAGCAGGAGCAGAATTTATACCGAGCGGCTGCAACGAATCGCCGCCGGCGAATGGTTCGATATTCCTTACGGCGCACTGGTTGCAGCCGGTATTGACAATCTGCTGCTGGCCGGACGAATTGTATCGGCTGAACTTTTCGCCCACGGCTCCTTGCGGATTCAGCAGACTTGTATGGCCACCGGCGAATCCGCCGGGATAGCCGCAGCATTCAGTATCGAAAAAAAGACCACACCTTCAAATCTCAATTCTTTGGAAACGGCAGAGTATATCACGATGGTACGTCAAAAATAACCGTAGAGTCGAAGCGTAATAAATTCATAACAACAGGAAAGAAATATGCAGGGAATATCTCCAGGCCCGGCGGCGGAGACAATACCGCCGTCGGTAACCCAGCGCTCCAAACCTCTCTACCGGTGCGGCACTTTGACCTATACCAGAGTCGGCCTGATTGCGTTGTTCGGCTGGCTGCTATGGGGAGATTTCTGTTTTACCTTGATGGAGGCGATTGTTCCCAGCGTTCTGCCGTTCAAACTTAAAAATCTCGGATGCTCCAATCTGGTGATGGGTGTGATTCTCTCCACCATTCCAGGCGTTCTGAATATGACCGTATGTCCTTATGTCAGCTTTAAAAGTGACCGTTTCCGCAGCAAGTGGGGTCGGCGTATTCCGTTTATTCTCTGCACGCTGCCATTCCTGAGTATTTCGCTGGCATTGCTGGGCTGGAGCGATGATCTGACCGTGTTTCTGCAAAAACATTCGGAATTTTTGCAGAATTCCGCGCCATTTACCATTACTATCATCCTGATTGCCGTGTTTATGATCATGTTTGAGTTCTTCAACATGTTTGTCAGTTCGGTATTCTGGTATTTATTTAACGACGTTGTTCCGGCGCAGTTCCTCGGCCGGTTCGTTGGCATGTTCCGTATCGTCGGAGCTCTGTCCGGATCACTTTACAGTTATTTCATATTCAAGTATGCCGAGTCACACATGAAGGAAATTATGCTGTGGACATCATTGCTCTATCTGGTGGGATTTGGCATTGTCTGCTTCATGATCAAGGAAGGAGAATATCCGCCGGTCGAAGAAATTAAGGAAGAAAAAAAGCCATCACGGTTCCGTGATCTTAAAATATTTTTTACCGAGTCATTCAATAATCGCTACTACTGGCTGGTCTATATCTTTACAGCGGTTCACGCCTGTGCCGGAGCGATTGCCATTTTCCGTTTTTTTTATTACCAGCAGATGGGACTTTCTCTGGATCAAATCGGAAAACTTCGCGCCATCGTCAGTGTTGCCGCTCTGGTCGCCATGTATTTTTCCGCGATTTTTATCGACCGCTGGCATCCGGTCCGCGTCAATGCCTATCTGGCTATATTCGGAGTGGCCGGCAATCTGATGGGATGGGTCTGGCTGTTTGTCTCCATACCTGGAAACTATTTTTTCTGGATGACGCTGGGTATCAGTATTGCCGCCGCGTTTCATATTGCCATGGTCGGCGGCGCGATGCTGCCGCTTTACATGCGGTCATTTCCAAAATCGCGCTATGGGCAGATATGCGCGTCGCAGGCGCTGTTTCGTTCCTTATGCGTTCTGGTCTGCAGCCTTATTGCCGGCGGGTTCATGGACTTGATGAAATGGGTGCATCATGGCTCTGATTACGCATATCGTTATTATTTTGCATGGCCGTTGCTTTTCAGCATCTTTCTAGCCATTGCCGGCGTCATTCTTTACCGCCAGTGGTACAAGCTCGGCGGCGATGCCAGTTACCATCCTCCCGCATCCTGGAACTCGGAAGGCATGGAAAAAATTGCCATTGTGCCGATTGTCGGTCCTCAATCCCGCTGGCTCAACTGGTCATTCCGCCTTTACGACGCAATTATGGTACTGTCGGTCATCGGCATAATTCCTTTCATGTACTGGATGAACGCAAAAGAGATGTCTGTCGCCTTTTTCTGGCACTGCGTGGCGATTCTTCCTGCCTCCGTGGCAATCTTGATGCTGTGGTTCTTCGTTAAAAAAGGTGTGCTGCTAGATATGGAAAGAAGCCGTAACGGTCACCCCCTGCGTAACGGCATCCCGCATCACGGCATCATGATCGTAATCGCATGTCAATATCTCCTTAATCTTCCGATATGGGGCTTTCAGATGTTTGTTACCATCAGTAATAGAATGGAGACCGGGACGATTGTCTTTACGATTGCCAATCTTGCCATCAACCTGGTTTTGATCGGCTGCATCTGGTATATCACCAGGGTTGAACGTGGACATCTGACCCGACTCGACACCATGCTGGCTGTGGCCGAATAAGCTTCTCATCCCTGCCTGAGAAATAAAAAATCGGATCGTTCCCGGCCAAACCGGAGAACGATCCGATAATTTTATGGCGAAGATATTTATTCCGGCAGCAGACTATTTTCTTCAACCAGAAGATGACGGAGTTTCCGGACGTCAATAGTCGAATAACTCCAGCCATTGCCGGAGGCAAGTACGGAAGCGAGTCCGGCGGCGTGTCCCATCCCCATGCATGGCCCCATGATTCGTGCCGGGCCAAGCACCTCGCGATCAACGCTGATGCATCTTCCGGTCACGATCAGATTTTTCAGTTCCTGCGGCAGCATGGCACGATATGGAATCCGGATAACATCCTGTTTCATATTGGCGTCGGGATGCGAACCGCGCCCCAGCATCGGATCGACGCTGGGTTTTTCCGGATCCGGCAAATCCCAGTTATAGGTGGTTCCGGCGATGCAGTCGTCAAAGCGCCGTCCTTCAAGCGCGTCCTTAACCGTAACCGTATATTGTCCGACAATTCGACGGCTTTCGCGTATGCCGATGAAATCGGAGATGTACCGGATTCGCGAAGCGGCAAAACCAGGAAAATGTTTTTTCAGCAGTTCGAACAACTTCATGTTCTCTCTTCGTCCTTCGATCATTCCACGGGTAAGATGCGCGCCGTCTGTTCCGTCAATACGTATCTGTCTTACTGTGTTAACTAGAAACACATCCGGTTCGGTAAGCTGCATGGACACGATTATATCAAAAATAAAAGGCCATTCGCCGCGGGCTTTCAGCTGCTTGACGATCTCGACCAGTTTGGGGGAATTATGCAGATTCTGATACTCTACCAGTTCATCACGGTTGACATGCTCCAGGATCATTTCCAGCGATGACGGCGTGGTAAGTCCGTCGGATGCCCGACCTTTAAGCGTCGCGCATCCTGCCTGAAATGCGATGTCGGCGTCTCCGGTGGCATCGATAAACAGCGGCGCATCCAGCACAAAAAATCCGGACTTGTCATGAGCCAGGATATGCTTGATCCGGTCTGCTTCCCTGATCGTGTCGACGATACGTGTAAAGTAATGGATATCGACTCCTGCCTCCATGCACATATTCTCCAGCATAATTTTCATTTTTTCATTGTTCAACGGTATTCCGGCCGCCATTCGCGGATACCAGCCAAAATAATTCCGGCTTAAATCTACGTCGTCTGGTTCCAGGGCGCCGCCGTCGGCAATCAGCCTGTCCGTCAGTTCATCAAAAATGCCCCCGATTTTACGATCCATCTTTCCAGTTTCGGGATTATATTTTCGCCCGCCCAGCAGAAAATGCACGCCGCAGCCAGTCGCCACTCCTCCGAGGCAGCCGCGTTCTTCGATCAATGCCGTTTTTATTCCATGCCTTGCAGCGCTCACGGCGGCGGCAACTCCGGTTACCCCGCCGCCGCAAACGACCAGTACATATTCTTTCCGTTTTTTTATTTCCTTGCAGTATTGCATCCTTTTCAACCTTTCAAATAGTTTCTAGTTCATATTCCTTATGTTATGATTATAGTCTTCCATCCTTTCCGCCGCAATGATATTAATATTATATCAATGACACTATTATGACAAGCGTTTTAATGCGTTTGGCGGCGCAGGGGAAGTTTACGTTAAATTATAGTAAAAACTCTTGCAAATTACTCGCTTTAAATTTATAATAATAAGATGATATCACGAATGTCAAACATGATTATACGGCTGGGAAAAACACTATTATGACAAACGAGAAACTGCATGGTTTTTTTCTTGATAAGTTACAGACACGGCTGGGAAAAACACTATTATGACAAACGAGGAATTGCATGGTTTTTTTCTTGATAAGTTACAGACTTTGATGCAGCAGTCTCGATTGCGGCTGACAATATGCCGTTCGCAACCGGCGCTGACTCGTAAAGGCGTAGCGCACATGCAGTACTGGCGTCTGGTCGCTATCATTTCCGGAGAGCGTAATCATTGCTATGCCGACGGCAATCGGATTGTCAATGTCACTTCTTCTGCCGGTGACATCCTGCTGGTCGAGCCGTATGCCGGATTATGGTCGGAGGAGGATCAGACTTATGACATGCTTTCGATTGTCGGCAAGCCGGCGTTCATCCGTCTGGTCAGCAAGCAAAGAACCAGCGGGGATATTCGCCCCAATGATCCGGATGAATTTCTGCACGCCGGCAGCGAAGAAACAAAAATCGCGATGCTGCTGATGGAAGCCCTGTTTTTATCGCAGTGCCGGAATACTCCATCGGATTTTCTGTCTTTCTTGCAGTTGATTGTTGATGAATGTGAAACCGCCATGCACTCCCGGACTGGAGAACAGATGCCAAATTCACAGTATCTGCTGGAAAACATCATTACGTTTGTCGACGATCATCTCCGGGAAGAACTCAGTTGCGGCAGAATAGCGGATGAATTCAAGATCAATGCCAATTACGTTGCCCAGTTGTTTGTCCGTTTTCGCCAGTGCGGATTTGCCGAATATGTCCGGGATATGCGCCTGGAACTGGCCGCCAGCCTGCTGCGGTCATCACGTATGAATATCGGCGAGATCGCTGATTATTGCGGATTCAGCCAGGCAAATTATTTCATCCGGGTCTTTAAAAAGCACTATGCAATGACCCCCCATAACTATCGGCTATGGTTATTTTCACAGATTCAGAATAGCAAATCCAGTCTCTACGCAAAATAACGTTATTAGGGCATCAGAGCCAATTTCAAAAGTCTTTGGCTTTTGCCTGTTAATAACTTTTTTTTGCGTGT
>JBAWXM010000073.1:0-18081 GCA_037144075.1 Lentisphaerota bacterium
GCTGCATGAAAATCTTTCTAAAAAAACAAGGAAATGACGGATAGTAGTATGAAGGCAATGAAGATAATACATGCGGTCAGCAATGAATGCGAACATCGCGGCATTCATTAACTGCCCCCTTCCTCGCCTCCGCGCGAGACATTTCCATGTTTTCATAGTTCCCCATTTTAAAATTTCACGATACACATGTTTCTATATATTAGAGAAAATGTCAATTCAGGATTGTGTTAACGCTTAGAGATAAAGTCGTTAAATGCATTTTAAAGGCCGGGATATTGCGACAGAAATACGGCATGTTTCAAATAATAGTTGGAGATAGTTGCCCCTTTGTCGCCTTTATGTAGAGATAATACCGATTTGCATTCGGCGGGCAAAAGTTTATATTGAGGCGGTGGCTTCATCTTGAAGAAGATGGTCCGGTATGGGCGTAATTAGAAAAAAATCAAACTAAAAACTACAAGTCAGTTGATAACCTAAGCCGCTTAGGTTATAATGTATAAGAAAGACAAGGAGCGATGATGCCGAAGTTCTTTGAGTATCTGGGATTCTGGATCGGCGCATTTTCCAATGAGAGAAGACCGCGCGCATGTGCATGTGATGCGGTACTGAGGAGGAGATGAAAGTGTGGCTGCTGCCGGAGATTGAAGTGGAATACGTGAAAAATATCAACCCGAAAACCGCGAATAAGATTGTTGAAGAAATCAGGAGACGGAAAGATGAATGCGAACAAAAATGGAATGAAAGCCGCAGCCTCCGTCAAGGCTGAAGTGGTGAAGCTGGCCCCTGACTTTATCGAAGTCAAATATCGCGATAAAACCTACCGGCTGGACTTTGAACACTATCCATGGTTCCGTTACTGCACACTGGACGAATTGTTCAATATCCAGGGCAGCGCCTGCGGCATGCACTGACCAGATGCGGACATTGATCTGGAAGTGGGTTTTATTGACAATCCGCCGGTGCGCATGGCCAATATGCCCATCGACAACTGGTTGCGCTGGCGCCGGAATTATCGCCAGATCGAAGCCGGGCGCAAAGGCGGCAGCAGCGCCTCGCCCGCCAAGCGCCGGGCGGCAGCAGCCAATGGACGCAAAGGTGGACGCCCGCGCAAATCTCAGTTCCCGCTTGCAACCGTATGAATCTGTATTCCGTTAACGCACTTCGGGTGTCAATTCAAAAAATATTCTCGCACGGAGACACTTAAAGACTCTAAGAGAAATGCACGTTTTATTTTTCTTGGGTACGACGTTCAGCAACGCGTTATGTGTTTTTCTGGTAGTTTTAGCTCAGACTAAGGAACTTTAAACCGAATATCCAATAACCAACACGGAATATCCAATGTCCAAGTTAAATCCAGTCATTTCCAGATTGAAATTAAGTGCTGGATATCGGGTATTGAAATGAGTCAATGTCGGTTTACCTTGATAACGATGGAGAGTTGTGCTCCATCACAACCGCGTTTTTTCTGATTGCGCCGCTTGGTAGCCGAACACTCCGATGTCGCAAGCATCCAACCAGATCAGGATTCAAACCGCAAAAATACGCTGAAATAGCCGGAAAACTTGATGTGACAGAAGTTGGGCGGAGTCGCCGAACCCGCCTCTGCATTAAACCTGCATGACATAATATTGAAGGTGTCTTTTATGTTTTTGCTGCTTGCATAATATTTTCCGTCCGGATATATTTTAGTCCGGATAAAGCGTTGTTTTGGAGTTGAAAAAAGAGCTGATGGAGAAATTTGATGAACTATTGCACGAAAACACAAAAGCAAAAGTTTGACCACTATGTTTTAAAAATGAACATATTTCAGGTAGTCATAATATTTCTAATGGTTTATGTCAGTGGATTGGTTTTGGGCGATGATCATGACACTAAAACAATAAGCTACAAAGAGTTGAATAATATCAAAATTATAGGACAGCTGGGCATAGAACTGGGAAGCATTGTAAACGTAGAGGGAACTGTATTGCTTCCGGCAGAATTGGATAAAAAAGCTGACGAGGGGAAATACATATTAAGAATATGCTCTGTCAATGGAGAAATTTTAAGCGAAAAGATAGCAATTGAATTGCTGTATGCATATAGTGGCGTAGACAGAAGTAATAAAGGTGAAAAAGTTAAATACATCGGATTTGAGTCTGGAAGCTTTGACGGGATGCCGGATGGTTACTTAAAATATCTCCATGTAGCGTCTCAGAGGTTCAATTTTTGTACATATTTTATAGCACTAAAAAAAATAACTAATGCTATTAATTCTCCTCGTGACGATTTATTAATAAAATCAGGCATTATAGAATATACATACAAATTGGATGACAATAAAAGAAACGTAGACATGCCTATTCTAGAACAACTTACGAAGTATAAAATCACTCTGATTGCGAGAAATGTCAAACTTACCACTCTCATTAATGAATTTAATATTACGCTTCAAGAAAATGGGGCTAAATTCAAAATAACACAGGATATAAAGACAGATAATAATCTCATTATAAAAGATTTTGAAGCTGAAAACGAGAGTTTAACGACGATACTGCTTCATATCTGCAAGCTGTACCGGCTAAAGTCGAAGATTGCAGACAACGCGCTTGTATTAACTAGTGATAAAGAGTAAAGCAATATATTGTTCGATTGGAATAGTGGTCTGATTAGCTTGTGTGTTTTCTTTGTGCCTTTGCGCCTTGGTGCGAGATAATTTCAGGTTTGCATTATTCCGGCAAAAGTTTATATTGAGGCGGTGGCTTCATCTTGAAGAAGAGAGATAAATTCATGACATGCGGGAATTCATTATGAGAAGAGTAGTTTTCATTGCGTTAATACTGGCGCTTATCGGCGGCGGCTACGGCTGGCATAAATGGCGGAAGCAGTATTCCGATGATCGCGCTATATGGATAGTGCTGGTTAAAAACAAGGTCTATGCCGCTAACGTGCTTAAAGTAGCGCCCGACGAACTGACAGACCGGGAACTGTGTCAGACTGCGGTTAAAAATAACGGCTATGCACTTAAATACGTTCCGGAAAAGTTTAAAGACCGCGTGATGTGCATGGAAGCGGCCCAAAAGGATGGAGCTGCGCTTGAATACGTTCCAGATAAATTCAAAGATCGTGAAATATGTCTGGCAGCGATTAAACAGCGCGGCGATGCACTGCAATATGTTCCGGAAAAATTTAGAGACCGGGAAATGTGTTTGACTGCGGTAAAACAGGAAAGCTACGAATCTACACTGAAACACGTTCCGGAAAAGTTTAAAGACCGCGAAATGTGCCTTATTTCAGTTAAGAATGCTGGTGGTACGCTTGCCGATGTTCCGGACAAATTGAAGGACATTGAAATATGCAGGGAGGCTGTTAAGCAGAACGGTTATGCGCTCCTATTCGTTCCGGAGAAACTTAAGACTCGCGAGATGTACTGGGATGCAATAAAAAGCAATGGTCATGCGATTCAATACGTTCCAGAAACGTTTAGAGATATTGAAATGCGTTTGGCCGCAGTTAAAAGCCGCGGCTCTTCGCTTGAATTCGTTCCGGTGAAACTAAAGAATCGCGAGATGTGTATGGAAGCAGTTAAAGATAATCCGTATGCGCTTCAATACGTTCCGGAAAATCTGAAAGACCGGGAGATGTGTTTAGCGGCAGTTCAGCAATATGGTGATATGCTGCAATACGTTCCAGAAGAATTTAGAGATCGGGAGATGTGCATGGCAGCGGCAAGACATAGCTACAATATGCTTGATTTCGTTCCGGAAAAATTGATTGACCGGAAAATGTGCATGGCCATGGTTCAATTTGATGACAAGCAGCTAAAATGCCTGCCGGAGAATCTGAAAGATAAATTTAAATGGATGGCTACGATAATTAGTAACAGGTTTACGTTCCAATATGTTCCGGAGAATCTGAAAGACCGTGAAATGTGTCTTGCTGCCGTTAAAAATGACGGAGATGCAATTCAATATGTGCCAGAAAAATTCAGGGACAGCAAGATGTGCCTGGAGGCAGTTAAACAGCACGGATATGCTTTTCGATACATTCCAGAAAATCTTGAAGACCGCGAAATTTATCTTGCCGCAGCAATAACCTACAGCTCTGCCTTTGAATTCCTTCCGAAAAAATTTAAAGATCGCAAAATGTATTTAGATGCAATCAAATGTAATGGCGATATACTTCAATATGTGCCGGATAAACTTAAAGACCGCGAAATGTGCACCATAGCCATTAAGCAGGCCGGCAGTGCGCTTAAATATGTGCCGGAGAAATTTAAAGACCGGGAAATGTGCAAATTAGCAGTCCAGCAGAATGGATGTGCTCTTGAATCTGTTCCGGAAGAATTCAGAGATGAGAAAATGTGTTTTACTGCCATTCAAAAGGATGGAGATGCGCTTAGATACGTTCCAGAGAAATTCAGAAATCGTGAAATGTGCATGACTGCCGTTCAGCAGAATGGACGTGCACTTGAATCTGTTCCTGATGAATTAAAGGATCGCGAAATGTATCTTGCTGTGGTTAAGAAGTACAACAGATCGCTCCATGACATACCTGAGAATATATATTTAGAGGCTGTTGAAAATGACGGTAACGCGCTCAAATATATTCCGCAAAATCAGAGAACTCGCGCAATCTGCCTTGCGGCAGTTAAAGAGAATCACAATGTGATTGAATACGTTCCTGAAGAAATTAAAGATTATGAAATGTTTTTAGAGGTAGTCAGGCGGAATGGATGGGAGCTTCATAACATTCCTAAAAATCAGATAGATTACGAGATGTGTCTTGTTGCCGTCAAAAATTGGGGAAATTCATTTGAACATGTTCCAGAGAACTTTAGGGACCGCAAAATGTGTTTTGCGGCGGTTAAGAAAAATGGTTGCGTACTTCAATATATTCCCGATAAATTTAAAGACCACGATATGTGTCTGACGGCGGTAAAAAGTTTCGACAGTTACGGTCAGGCGCTTCAATACGTTCCCGATAAATTTAAAGACCGTGAAATGTGTCTGACAGCGGTTAACCAGAATGGCTACGCGTTTCGACACGTTCCGGAGAAGTTTATGGACCGCGAAATGTGTCTGACAGCAGTTAAGAAAAGCAGTGATATGCTTGAACTCATTCCAGAGAAGTTTAAAGACCTTGATATGTGCAAAGCGGCGATTACACGAAACGGCTATGCGCTAAAATTTGTTCCAGAGAAGTTGAAAGATCGTAATATATGTCTGGCAGCGGTGAAGCAGGAAGGCTGGGCACTGGATTTCGTTCCGAAAAAGCTGATTGACCTGGATATCTGCCAGGCGGCAGTCAGACAAAATCGTGATGCTCTGAAATATGTTCCGCAAAAGTTGAAAGACGAAGTTAAAGATGCGCTAGGATTTTAAAAGATGGGATATGCCCTTGTGACCGGATGGCTTTGTGCTTGAAAAAACAATTAGTCGCATCATTTGCGCATTATACATTGCAATCATTTGGATGAAGCAATATAATATCTACAGTTAAGCGGAGGATTGACTGACTATTACTCTTTCAATTTGTGAGCCGCATCACTACTTAATTATAGGAAAGGGGGGTTCGTAAAAATGTCAATTGCCTTGGAAATTGCGTCGTTAATCGCCTTAATATTGTTTATTGTGCTGGTGATCTGCCTGATTCCCACGGTTTTCTATATACGGAACAAGCTGGCGGATATGCTGATCGCGACCCAAAAGCTGGAAGCGGATTTGCAAGTCATCGTGCAGGACAGCCGGGAACTGGTTCAGAATGTCAACGAGCTCACCAAACGGATTAATGGACAAATAGACGACGCAGGCAAAATAGTGCATACCGTAGTTGCGTGGGCTGATATGGCAAGCCGGATTGCATCGGCAGTCGGCACGTTAATTGAGCCGCCAATTTCAAAACTAGCAAGAAACGCAAATCTTTTGCGTCTCGGACTGAGCGTGTTTACGCAAGTCTTATGCGCGAAAAAAACAAATAACCAACCAACCGAGGAGGACAATCATGTCTAACGAAAATTCATCTCTGGGTACGATCCTGACCGCATTCGCCGTCGGAGTTGTTGCAGGAGCAGGACTTGCCTTGCTCTATGCGCCGCAATCAGGCCGTGAAACACGCGAGCTGATAGCCAAACGCACACGTGAAATGAAAGACAAAGTCGGCGAAACTTATGACGGCGCCAAGGAAATGCTGGTCGAAAAGAAAGCCATGATTGCCGCAGCATTTGAAGCCGGCAAACAGGCGATGAACGAAAAGAAAGCCAAAGATTCCAATCCCGCCTGATACTGCAACCGCACAAAACAATGCGGCGGTTATCCGTTTGATTAACGGATAATTCCGCCGCATTTAAACTTCCCCGCCCGTTTTTTTTGCGCAAACCTGTTCAATGAATAGCGAAATTCTAACATTGATGGGGTTGAATTTATTTGAATCATGCAATACAATATACCGTAATTTGTGCAGACAGCAGCAAAGATTATTTCTGAATGTGAAAATTTTAAAACCCCGGGATGCGCATGAAAAATAAGAAAATTCTTTATCTGTTTTCGGACACCGGCGGCGGCCATCGGAGCGCGGCCAATGCCTTAATAAAAACGGTTAAAGAGATAATGGGCGACAATGCTCCGCAGCAGGAAATGACTGATGTCTTCGCATCTTCAAATAAACTGATAAGCCTGCTGGCAAATCTGTACGCGCCGGTCATAAAATATTGCCCTTTCCTCTGGGGCACGCTGTATCATGCGACCAATAACAAATTGTCCATCGTAATCATGGATAAAATTTCCGATCCGTTTGTATCCGGAAAACTTCAGGCGCTTATCAAAGCAAAGAATCCGGACATAATTGTTTCAGTGCATCCGGTGACGAATCATATTGCGGCAAAAGCAATGAAAAGGATTAATCATAACGTTCCGCTGCTTACTGTCGTCACTGACCCTGTAACCTTTCACCGCGTCTGGATCTGTCCGCAGGCCGACAAAATCGTGCTGGCCACTGAAGACGCGAAAACATTGTGCGGGAAATACGGGTTCGGGTTTGATAATATCGAAGTCCTGGGCTTCCCCATAGACCCGAATTTTTTTAAACTGTCCAGTCCCAAAAAAGACCTGCGCCGTGATCTGGGGATTGCCGCAGGCAAGTTCACCGTGCTATTCATGGGCGGCGGCGAAGGCGGCGGCAATATCTACGAATTCGTTGCCGAACTGAGCAAAGGCGGCCTGGATATACAGCTCATCGTCATTGCCGGCAGAAATCATCTGCTGAAAAAGAGACTGGAAGACAACAGCTCTAAATTCAATTTTCCCATAAAAGTATTTGGCTTCACTGACCAGGTGGCGGATATTATGGGAGCATCCGACCTTATCATTACCAAAGCCGGGCCTGGAACAATTATCGAGGCCGTATCGAAAAGTCTGCCGATAATTCTGACCAGCTTTCTGCCGGGACAGGAGGAAGGCAATGTCGAGTATGTCCTTGCAATGCAGCTCGGCGATCTGGTGGAGAACCGCAAAGAAATAGTGGCAGCCGTAAAGAACATTATGCAGCCGGAAAACTACAAACGCCATCTCGCCGCGCTGCAAAAAGAAAATAAGCCGGACGCAGTATACGATATTGCAAAACTTATACTTGCCAGCAAGGGTAAATGATCCTCAAGAGCCAATTGCAAAACTCGCGTTTTGCGGGAATTCAGAAGACAGAATTCAGAATGAAATTCTAACTCAAATCCAGTTCGTTTTCCAATTATTCTGACTCCTGGCTCCTGAATTCTGAATACTTTTGAAATTACCTCTCAAGTTTAGATAAGAGTTATGCCGCTGTCTTCGACTTTGATGATGCGGGCTTTATAAAGACTGCCGATAGCCTTTTTGAAAGTCTTTTTGCTCATGTGAAACTGGCGTTCGATCTCGGCGGGCGTGGTTTTGTCAGTCACCGCCAGAAAGCCGTTGTAATATTTCAGCGCTTCCAGGATTTGTTCGGCGGCGGTCGGCACGACTGCGCGGTAACCCTGCGGCTGCAGTGCCAGATCGAGCTTGCCATCTTCCCGGATCTTCTTGACATAAGCCTTGGCGCGGTCTCCGGCCTCGATTATCTTAAAAACTTCATTGCGGTAAAGCATGCCGGAAAATTCGCCGTTGACAATAACGTCAATGCCGATGTCATTGAAGCCGATCACCAGAATGTCAACTTCCTGATTAACCTTGAAATCAACCGGATCGTAGCGCAGATATTCTTTCACTTTGGTGGTCGCGATCACCCGGTTGGTCTCTTCGTCCAGCAGCACGCGCACACAATAAGATTTGCCGGGTTTCATATCATCAAGCTGCATTTTAAACGGCACGAGCAGATCTTTTTCCAGTCCCCAGTCGAGAAACGCCCCGATTGGAGTTACCTCTTTTACAGTAAGCAGTGCGAATTCGCCGACTATGGCTTTGGGTTTCAAAGTCGTGGCGACAGGACGGTCTTCCGAATCGGTATAGACAAACACGTCGATATCGTCTCTGACTTTCAATCCTTCGGGGACGTATTTATTGGGCAGCAGCACCTTCGAAGTGCCGTCAGCCAGATAAAACCCGAAATCGGAAGGATTCCAGGCTCTCAATTTATTATATTCGCCAATTTTTATCATAAAAACTTTCTTTATTTGTTCAGCAATCCATAATACACTTTTAAATCAGGAAAACAAGGGCGGCATACTAGAACAATTGCGTAACGAATATCCACAGCATAAGCATGCAGAACGAAAAAATCGTTGTCGGTACTCCGTACCGGGCAAATTCGCGGAAAGAAATCTTAACGCCGCAGGCGTCGGCTCCCTGCACCATGATAATATTGGCGACACTGCCGATAATAAACATATTTCCGGCAAAGGAATTGGAAACCGCCAGCACATAACCGCTGACCGGCGAACTGAAATCCAGCAGTTTCACCAGCAGCATTACCGCGGCGGAATTATTAATCAGATTGCTGAGAACTCCGGCAGCCAGCGCCAGCACATAGGAATTATGCAGATCAATACCGTGTTCTTCAATCAGTTTAAGCATCGGCCCGGTCATCCCGCTGCTGCAAAATGCTCCGACCACAACAAACAGACTCATGAACAGCAGCAGCACCTGCCAGTCCACCAGCGCCAGTACTTTTTTACTCTCAAGCCGCTGACTGCATATCAGCAGCCCTGCCCCGGTCAATGCCACCAGATAGCGCGGCAGCGGGGTGAAAAATAAAATGACAATAATGCAGAGCATGCCGATGCCCTTTGTCGCCCGCCAGCTGTCAAACGGGGTTGCATCTTCCAGTTGTCCGGAAACAACGTCCTTTTCCTCCAGGTAAAAACTGCGGCGGGCGATAAGATAAATTATGCTGAAAGCGCCTGCCATAGCCAATGTCACCGGCAGCGCCGCCCACAGCATATATCCGCCGAAACTTAAATGTCCGACCTGGCCGACAAGCACATTCTGGGCATTGCCGATCAGCGTCAGCGCACAGCCGATGTTGCTGGCAAGAGCCAGACCGATCAGGAAAGGAACAGGATTCAGCCGTTTGCGCAGCAGCGCCACGGCAACAACAGGAGTAAATGCCAGACAAACCACATCGTTATTGAGAAACGCCGACAGAATACCGCTGGTGACCATCAGCAGGGCAAGAAAATATGCCGGGCGGTCCAGCCGCAATGATATCCGGTCGGCAACCTGATGATAAAATCCGGCATAATGCAACTGAGCGGCAATTACCATCAGACTGAAAAGCAGCAAAATCGTTTCAAAATTAACCGAATCGACCGCTTTCTTCAAGGAAATACAGCCCAGCGCAAGCATGGCTATCGCTCCCAGCAGGACTATTGAAGTACGGTCCAGTTTCAACCCGCGGACACGGCCGACGGCCAGACCGGCATAAGTGGCGCAAAAAATAATCAGCGTGGCAACAGCTAAGAATTCATTGTCAATCTGATAAAATATATGCACCTGGCCGCTCCGTATTTATTTCCCCATTATTATAATTGAAAAATATACCGTTAAACCGGGAAAGCAAGAACATATACAGCATCTGAAACACTGGCTTTTCATAAATTAGTAATTATGGCATGTTTCAAAAGGTAGTTGACACTTTTATGTCATAACGCTCTGATAAAATAAAGTAAAACAGTCAAAACAAGCTCCGGCGGAGCGATACATATTGTAGCACCGGACTTTAGTCCGGTGAGTAATGATAATATAAATTTGGAGTTCCGTAGGAACGAAACATATAAGGATTGATATGATTCGAGCCTAAGGCTCTCAATGACGGCATCTCAAAAAAGTGTCAACTATCTTTAACCATTATTTGAAACATGCCGGAATTATGAGGTAATTTCAAAAGTAGTCAGAATTCAGATACCAGTCGGAATAATTGGAAAACGAACTGGATTTGAGTTATAATTTCATTCTGAATTCTGGATTCTGTCTTCTGAATTCCCGCAAAACGCGAGTTTTGCAATTGGCTCTTATGGGACTTATGAGACTGCCGTCCAGGACGGACGGCGCTACAACAAATTCAGTCACCTGTCACCTGTCACCTGTTTTACTGCTGTGCCAGATATACTCTATAAGGTTTAAAATTTAAAATAGATTGCGAAGATTTTGAGAATTGGTTCGTATCCTGAGAGGCTGCCGATACCGGGGTATCGAAGGCCTCGAATAGCGCGAATTAAGACTCAAAATATCGCAAACGCTTCGCGGCGAGTGTCTTGCGGCCGTATTTTTCCGTTCCTTCTTAAGGCAATATGAATATCGCCTGTCAGTCGGATCGAAAAAATCCAATCCACAATTCTGCTCGTCTATGTAAAATTTTAAACCTTATAGAGTATAACCTTTCTGCTGCTGGGCAGTATTGATGAATGCCAGCATATTTTCCAGCGGTACGTCACCTTCCACTCCATGTGCCGGGGCGAAAATATAGCCGCCGTCAAGGCCCTTCTCCAGCAGCTTTTTAGATTCGGCAACTACTTGATCAACGGTTCCGTAGGGCAGCGTCCGCTGAGTGGAAAGACCGCCCCAGAAACTGAGCCGACCTTTATATTGCTCCATCAGCGCGAATGTATCCATGACTTCCGGCTGAAAGGGATTAAAATTATTCAGACCGATTCCGATCAGATCATCAAAGAGTTCGTCGACATCGCCGCAGGAATGAATGCTGACCATTTTCCCGGCATCCTTGACTACGCCGTAAATTCGCTTCAACTGCGGATAAATAAACTTTCTCCACATAACCGGCCCCATAATCAAACCATGCTGCTGTCCCCAGTCGTCACCAAAATGCACCACGTCTATATCATACTCCAGCGCTCGTTTGACAATTGCAATATTGTAATCCGTAATCGTGGTCAGCAACTCTTCGACAAATTCCGGATTTACACACATATCCATCAGCAGATTCTCCATGCCGCGCAACGTCCAGGCGCGCTCAAACAAGGAAAACCCTATCGCGAACATCCGGAGCAGATCTGTCTGCTGCTCAATTGGTTTTCCGACTGCGGCGTCAAACGCTGCCTGGCCCGGTACCGGCGGCAATTTAAAACCGGCAAGCGTCGGCTCCGGTATCAGCAGATTCTTCACCACGCCAATATCTTTATCTTCACTCCGGTCCCATACCACACCGAAAAA
The DNA here is from genome assembly GCA_037144075.1 of Lentisphaerota bacterium. Classification (GTDB taxonomy): domain Bacteria; phylum Verrucomicrobiota; class Lentisphaeria; order Victivallales; family Victivallaceae; genus CAIPAT01. The sequence goes on from JBAWXM010000073.1 coordinate 11,616, forward strand.
ATCCTTATAGCAGTCATTGCCGATGTTCTCAAAACCTCCAAATACGTTCAGGTACTGAATATGGTTGTCAAAAATTTGATCAAGATTATCCGTGCCGTAATGCGCCTTCAGCTTTTCCGCTGCTTCATAAGTGAATCCGAAACTCCACGGGGTATATGGAACCGGTTCACAGCGCATAGCTCTCAACGCCACAGTTCTTTTGTCAATTTTTGTGTTCATGTTTTTTTTAATCTCCACTATTTATATTGATTTGCGTCATTTTAGTATTAAACTAATATTAATATAAAACATAATAGAGATTTGTGGAATGTTAAATAAAATCAAAAACATTCGAAAAATAAGCAATATACCTAAATCATGCATTGAAAAGTACCTTGATTTAAAAGGAAAAAAAGCTGATCCGCTGAAGGAGCTGGGCGTTTTTTATTCAGGGATAAGCCGGCTTAAAAGCGGCTACCGGATCGGCGCCCCGGACCATCAGGGGACTTATATCACCATCTTCACCAAGTCAGGAACGGGGCATCTGCTCTCCAGCCAGGGTGAAATCATTATGACCGCCGACTCGGTTACGGTCATTCCTGCCTGGGAACCGTGTTTATGGGAAGTCTACCGGGACGAATGGACCATCCTGTGGTTTCACTGCCACGAAACGCCGTGGTGGCGGGAATTCAAGGGGCGGGCGCTGTACAAGCCGACTGCTTTTATTCCGCGGCTGGAAATCGCCATGACCGGCTATCTTCAGGAAACTGCCGACCATCAGCCGGATCCGGAACAGGAGAATGCAGCCGGTCTTTACAGCCGGATCATTGCGTCACATCTGAGAAGATCATTACAGGATTCGGATTCTGTCAGCGGCAGTCAGCTTGAACTGGAAAATCTCCGGGATGAAATAAAAAGCTCTTTGAGTAAAAACTGGAACAGTAAGCTGATGGCGAAAAAACTCAATATCTCGGCATCAACTCTGCAAAGACGCTGCCTGGAACATTACCATAAGACGCCGCGGCAAATCCTGATTGAAATGCGGATGGACTACGCTGAAACGCTGGTTGAATGTACCGATTATCCGTTAAAAACAATTGCCCGGTCAACCGGTTACAGCGACGAATTCATCTTCTCCGCCGCCTTTAAAAACCATTTCGGGCTGTCGCCAAAACTTTACAGAAAAGAACAAAAACAACTGTGATCTGTCAGCCCGGTTAATCATTTTTTTTCAAAGGCAGAATTATTTTAAACTCAGTTCCGGCGGCGGAAGAGTCGACGGAGATTGAACCGCCGTGCGCTTCGACAAATTGCCGGGCTATAGCCAGTCCCAGACCGGTACCGCAGGATTTGCCATAGGTGGTAAACGGCATAAACAATTTGTCTTTAATCTCCGCCGGAATTCCCGGCCCGTTGTCTTTTACGCGGAACACAAGGTTACTGCCTTCGACATTCGCACAAACTGCGATTGCCGGAGCCGGAATCTTATAATCCGTCAAAACTTCCGCGGCATTACGGACCAGGTTCAGCATAACACGTTCAAGCTTGCTTATATCACCTTCAAACACGACATCATCCGGAGCATTTATTTCAAGGGTGATATTGCTCTGCGCCATTAAATCACCGGTTCCCTGACGAATCTGACTGATCAACTCATTCAAATGTACTTCCTGCGTGGATACAGCGTTGTTGCGGACAAAATCAAGTACGTCATTAACCATTTCCAAACCACGGTCAGCACCTTTTTCAATCAATTGCAAGTTCCCGCGCAATGCTTCTTTGTCATCCATTGACTCCAGAGAAATCTCCGCCATACCCCTGATTCCGCCGATGGAATTGCGCAAATCATGACTTAGCATTGACAGCGCCTGTCCGACTGCGGAAATTTTTTCATTCCGCAGCAGCGCTTCCTGCAAATCAATATTTCTAATGGCTGACGCCGCCTGTTCCAGAAACAGGCGGACCAGATAGATCCGCTCACTGTGCAGCGCCGCATTGCCGCGTTCAAACAATGTGACGATCCCGTACTCATCCAGCGCGAAATACAGCATGCCTTTTGATTCGTACATCCGGTTTTCAAGATTCAACGGGATCGAAACCAGGTATTTGTCGGCGACTTCCGGCTCCACCAGGATTCCGGTCGCGGAAATTACTTCATATTTACCCTGACGGCGGATAGCCAGCAAAGCGGAATTGCAGCCTAGAATCTCGGAAACCTGTCCCAGAATATTCTGCAGCAGTTTATCCAGTTGCCAATGCTGGGCGCGGATTTGCGAAAAAACTTCGATCAGGTCTTCAAGATTGCGGGTTTTATTCCATTCATAAATAGCCTTCGTGGCAATCTGCAGAATTTCGTCCACGGAAAAAGGCTTGCAGTAATAAGTTACGTTTGCCCCGGCCTGCAACACGATCTCCTCAATAGAGTGATCACTGTAGGCGGTAACAAAAATAATTTCAGCGCGACTGTCAATTTTGCGGATTTGAATAACCGTTTCCAGGCCGTCCCAGCCCGGCATGCGCATATCCACAAAAATCGCGGCGTACGGCGTATTCCCGCCGCAGGCCTTCCTGACCATTTCAAATCCATCTTTCCCGGTTGAGGCTTCATCAATCTCAAATTTCATCACGCCGGGCGAGTTAAGTTTCACATCCTCCAGCAGATTATCATCGCCGAACAGGTCGGCGGCGGCATCTGACAGTTCCCGCAGATTCTTGCGATTGGAGCGGACAGGAATAAGTATTTCACGGAAACTGTCCCTGACAGTCTCCTCATCGTCAATCACCAGTATCCGGGTGTTAAACTTTTTAAACATGATAAAAATCCTCCTGTTATTAATTAAAAATTATATTTATTCCCCCTAAATTCGCAGGGACATTTCCTGGATAACCGTTTTTTAACGATCCAATAATTTGAATATCCAATATCCAACAAGGAATATCCAAGGTAAAAAGACCGCTATCGCTCCAACTTTTTCTGAGCGGTATTTATGCTCTTGAATAAAATTGAAATTAACTCGTCCGTTTCCTGAAGCAGCGGCGAAAGCTTGGTTGAAGATTGAATCAATTCGGCTCTCGCAATGATTTTCAGCCAAATCTCTGTCTCCCGCAACTCTTTCAAGGCAATCTTTAACTTATGAACAAAATCTGCTTTGGATTCAGCACTCTGAGCTTCGCCATAGTTTGGAACCGGCGAAGTTCCGCTTCTTAATATCTGAGAACATATATGCTTCCCGGCTTTTGTTTCAGGCAGATTTTCAGATATTTTAATAATTCTGATTGCGTAATTTATGAAACGGTCCTGCAGATCGAAATCTTTATGATTGTCTTTTGTATTTTGCTTTTCCTTCATCGGTTGGATATTCCTTGCTGGATATTGGATATTCGTTTTTTTAACCCATAAATTCTTGCGCAAACTCCGAATATTCTATGTTGTTATCTTCGTTGTTTCCAGCGGCAGCGTAACCTTTACCGTCGCCCCCTGCTCCAGACCTGCACTGCTCAGTTCAATATTGCCGCCATGCGATTTTATAATTGAAGCACACTGATACAAACCGATACCGGAACTGCGGTTCTTGGTGCTGAAACCATTCTCAAAAAAACTACCCGCATGAGCCGGGTCAAATCCGGCGGCATTATCGGTTATTTCCATTATCTGCTGATCACTTTCCTGCCTGATCGCAATCTCAATCCGGCGGTCTTCAGTCCGGACGGCAAGATCAAAAGATTCAGCCGCATTCTTCAGCAGATTGATTAATACCTGGATAATCCGTGTTTTATCCACTTTTATTTCCTGGACGTCCGGATCAACTTTAAACACCAACTTAATCTCTCTCTTCTGAAAAGAAGCGGATAACATGGCGGCCGCATCTTCCGCCAGTTGTTTCAGCGACACTCTGGACGGCTGAACTTTGCTGCCACCGGCATAAATCCGCTGCAGGGAAAGCACGTCATTGATGTGAGACACCATGCCGGCCATCTTCTGCGAGGTTTCCTGTATAATAGTTTTCCGTTCGGTCAGCGATTCCTCAAGTTTTGCCAGAAACGCCTGCAATTTTGTCAGTTTTTCCATGCCGAAAGCATGTTCCAAGGCTTCAGACTGATCATTGAACATTTTGCGCAGCATGGACATGGATTGTATTTCCGGCCAGCCGGTGTCGCCGATATGTTTTACCGCCAGCGTGCCGATGCCGGTTACAGCATTGCCGATGTCATGCAGCACGCTGCCGGCCATCAGCGCTCTGCCGCGCTGTTCAGCCTCCTGCTCACTGGCTTCCTCCGCCCGCAGCCGGTCGCGGATATCCTTAAAATTCTGAATCATACCAATGACCTTTCCTTCCCTGCCATAATAAGGCACCGAAGTGACAATACATGGAATTGATCCAGTTTTCGCCTTCAGAATGAAATCATGTTCCATGCGCTGCGGCAAATCCAGCATCTTTTTAAATGTACACTCATCAGAATCGCAGCGGGTTTCATCACAAGCTGAAAACTCCTGGCAGTTATGCCCGATTACTTCATTTCTAGGGAAACCGGACATAGTCAGATATTGTTCATTGACTTCAATGATTCTGTGACCCGGTCCGACCACCCGCATGCCGTCCCCGGCGGTATTGAATATCTGCCGGATTTCCTCTTCGGCGCGTTTGCGCTCCGCCAGTTCCTGCTCGATTCTCGCGGCAAAAACGCGCAGACGCCTGTTTACTTTGCAGGCATATACTGAAAAAAACAACACCATGCAGAAAAACACAAAACCGGCCATGAACCATATGCGATACTCTTTCCACAAAGCGGAGAGAGTTATTTTCCCAAAGTCCCTGTACGGCCCGATGCGCAGTTCTTTCAGGCATTCATTGACCGGGGTGTAATTCAGCGGCGCCGACCAGCCGGCAATTCCGGCGGCAACGGCGGCGTCCTCCTCCGGCTTCATCTGCGTTAACGCCACCATCACTTTTTCGCCAAGCCCGTGCGGAACATGCGGCAATTCCGCAAACGGCCACTCGGGATAAAGCTGGGTTGAACACAACAGCGGAAACCGGCGCGTCGGGTATTCAATCCGATGAATTACTCTGAAATCCTCCAGATTGACCCGGCCTTCACTGACCATGCTTTCCAGAATTCCTGAGGTCACCGTTCCGGCAGCCGCTTTGCCGGTCTTAACCGCCATGACGACAGCATCATTGTTGCCGCCAAACTGCACAGAGGAAAAATCCCGGTATGGATTGATATTATTCTGCTGCAGTAGCCGCCAGGCCATCTGCCAGCCGCCAAACGAAGTTTCATCTGACGCGATGAAACTTCTGCCTTTCAGGTCAGCCAGTTTATTAATGCTGTTATTGGACCGCAAACAGAAGATAATTCCGCCGTATTCATTGTAATAATTACCTTTGTAGCTTTTTTCCATTGACGCGATCCGGCTGACATTGTAATCCATTTCCAGCAAGACATAAATTGAGGAGTTAACCAGAATAAAATCGATTTTCTTATTCGCCACCGAATCGTTGATCTCGCTGTAGGCCAGTGGAACTATTTTAAACTTGTATCCGGGAATGTTGGCGGTCAGAAAGACTGCTGTGGGTTCCCACAGTTTCAGGCAGATAACTTTGCCGCGCAGAGCCAGCACCCCGATTCTGATCTCATGCTGCACGGCGGCAAATCCGCAGGATATCGTAAATCCGGCGATAAAGATCAGCAGCAATAATTTTAACTTGAAAAAAAACATCTTACAATCCTGTTTTGTTCAAATTTCCTGCTGACGCAATATTCATAAAAAAATTATACAATTCATGACTATAGAATAACTTGAGGCAAAAAGCAAATTCATTTCGTCCATATTCTTCTTTAATATAATACATCAGTACCGGCAGAAATCAGAGGAACCGCAGATCAGCAGACTGGACTGCTCAGGAGTTGTTCATAAATAAACTTTACATGTTTTGCGCAATATCCCGAAGTGATTTCGGGGCTGCTAAAGAGTACCGCAAGCATCCCTGTCTGCTTATCAAGTTGAAAGCTTGAGTTACTTTGAGTGCAGGCGCATCCTGGAGAAGCGCAAAGCTGTAAAGGTTATTTTTGAACGGCTCCTGAGTTTCGAAAGCAAAAGTAAAAACGGGTAATTTAACCGCAGAGTTTCGCGGAGTTCAACGCAGAGTCGCGCAGAGGAAAACCGGGGATATTTACCACAGGGCGCACGGAAGACACAGAGGAATACATTTTTACCATGAAGAACTTAGCGCGGCATAGCCGCAACCAAAAGGTTTAACAGGGATGGACAGGATTTGCAGGATAAGAAAAAAAGTTTCACCATGAAGTGCATGAAGATGCATGAAGAAAAACCAGGGAACGCCGCTCTCCGCAGCGGCATTCTTGATTTCGCCTTTGGCGACCAACGCCTCGCCGTTGGATCACGCCCGGCGAGCCGCCGGTGGCGAGTAAAGGAAACAATTTTTTGTTTGCAGGGGAAACCTTGACAGTTCAAGGTTCCCCCTTG
>JBAWXM010000074.1:0-17988 GCA_037144075.1 Lentisphaerota bacterium
CATCGTTTCGCCAATTACTCAATGCATAATCAACGGCTCGGGGGAGCTTGTCTGTAACGGAGGTTAGGTGTTAGGTGGTCCAAGTATTCCCGCACTCTAGCACTTCCGCACTTTAGAATTTTAGAACTTCCTGACTCTGTTTATCCTGTACATCCCTGTTAAATTGGCATTCATCGTTCCAAGACCTGAGTTTCAAAACTTCATTTTACCGGCCTGTTATAGCCTCCTTTCTTCATTCCGGTTGACAAAATCACTAATTAGTAAAAAAGCATAACTGGTGACTGGTGACTGGTGACTGGTTAGCAAGCAGGGGAGCTATGAAAACAGGGATATTTACCACAGAGGACACGGAGGGCACGGAGGTAAAACCGGGGAAATGTTAACCACGAAAAGCACGAAAGGCACGAAAGTAATACAGAAAATGAAGAAATAATAAAAGACAAGTCAGCGGATCATTGCGTGAAACGCAAATATCCGCTGACTCCGGTTTTTGATTCTTTTCGTGTTTTTCGTGTCTTTCGTGGTTAAGAAAAGGATTTCTTGGTGTCTTTGCGCCTTAGTGCGAGAAAAATGTATTTTTGTGTTCTGCTAACTCTCGGGTTAGTCCCGCGACTGCGGGATGTGTTTTGTTGACGAAAAAAGGATTTTGATTTATGGCTGAGGAAGTATGAGAACAGGGGGACGACTTAACGCAAAGGCGCAGAGGTAAAACCGGGAATGTTTACCACAGAGGACACGGAACGCACTGAGGTAAAACCGGAGTCAGCGAATGAACGCGGTGTATCCGCATACATTCTCTGACCTATGTATTATCTTCATTACCTTCAGGGCCTTCATGGTGAAACTGGTAACTGGTAACTGGTAACTGGTGACTGGCAATTAACTAATCACTAATCACTAAACACCAATCACTATTTACGATTAAAAGGGATTTGCGGCTCGCGCTCGGGCAAGACTTTGATCCTGCTCTTCTTGATTGTGCTGCGCCTCCAGCAAAGCAACATATTGTTCTCGGTAGTCAAGCAATGAAAACACGGGAAAAGAAGTTTGACCCCGTAATACGCAACGGAAGATCATGACTGATCTCGTATATAGATTGCAGTTGCTTCAGTGGCAAATTACGGTCTGAAATACGCTTCAATAATCCGCCCGACAATCTGCTTGCCGCGGTCATTGCCGTGAACCGTGTCCCGCTGGAACCACTGCCACGGTTTGCCGGACTGTCCAAGATAATTATGCCAAAATGTGGCGGTATCCAGAAATTCGACATGCAGTTCTTCTGCCAGTTTTCGCTGTCTTTCCACAAAAGGATCTGGAGTCCAAGTCTGCGCCTGTAATGCTGCATCAAGGTTTTTATCATCATGTTTCCGCCAGTCTTTCCCCAGCGGGCCGGACATTAATAAAATTTCGCAACCAATTTGTTTTTTGGTCATCTCAATGACTTTACGGATCGCGTCAATATCATCTTTCTGGGAGATCCCGCCGATGATCAGCAGATCAGGTTTTAGATCAGTTACATAACTGTTGAAATTCTCCGGGTACTGATAATACCAGCAGCCGGTAGAACCCCGCACCGAACAGATGAACTTCAGATCGGCTTTCGGATAATCCCGCAACAGCAGCGACTGGAAATTGGAATTGAACGTGTCGTTGATAATACTATCCCCCAGCATCACCACCCGCCACGTCCTGCCGGTTTGCATTGCATCAATAGTTTTCGGCAGCAGTTTGAGCCGGTCTGCCGGAGGAATATAGGACAATGGCGGCAGCGTCTCATAAAGCCGGTCGCACCATTCGGCAGCTTCATTCGCCGAAATCGGCTTTAATTGCATATCCCATACTTCAATGCCTTTGACAGACTGTAAAAACGGGTGTATCCCTGTAGCATTTTCGCGTCCGTAAATCACTTGTTCGTAATGCCGTTTTTCTTTGCCGGCATATACATTGGCATAGACATCCGGAACCAGCATTTTTCCGTCTTTGTCGTTAAAAAATACCCCCCAGTAACAATTCTCCGGAGCTTTGGCATCGAAACTGAGCGAGTAAAACTCAAACTCATTCCTGCCGGCAGGAACAGACGGACCGAGCAACTGGCCGCCTTTATCCGGATAATAGCCTTCAGCCTGATTATAGACCTGCCCTCCGGGATTGGCGGACGGAATGAATTTCCAGCCGGTGGTTTTGTCGGTGATCTTACCGGGACAGGAATAAATCGCATATCCGGCAAAACCGGCGATGGAGATAACACATAATGCGGCAGTGGAAATTGTTTTTTGCACAGTGGCCATGAGTTCTACTTTCTTAAAATTTGGGTCAATCTTAGCGTGATTAATTCATAACTTAAAAATCTTCAGAAGGTTTTTAAATTTGGAATAAAATATCCATAGAAGCAATTGCAAAATTATCGTTTTGCAGGAATTTAGAATTTATAATTCAGAATTTAGAATTTAGAATTTAGAATCTGGAATTCAGAATGAAAATCGAACTAAAATCCGGATTTATTCTGACTTCTGACTTCTGACTCCTGAATCCTTCTGCAATTACCTCATAATACAATTTTATTCTCAAGTGTTTTTCCTTCCTGCTCCATAATATGTTTGATTTATGAAGGAATTATTTTGATTTTCTCACTCCTGCTATAGTAAAGTTAAATTTTATGCCGGTATTTCAAAACATAGTCCAGAAGTTTTCTTAATTTGGTTGTTGCAACACAGATCACCGTATCGGCGGCGCCATAGTAAACCAATAATTCATCATCTAATTGCACAATCCCCGTGGCAAAAACGACGTTATTGACCGTGCCGAATTTCTCATATGGCGTCTCCGGTTCCATGACCGGGTATGGAGCGCGTGCCAGCACTTTGCGTGGATCTTCAAGGTCAAGCAGCATCACTCCGGTGCGATAGCAGAAGAGATAATCCTGATGCCAGTTGCAGTTGTCAGGACGCTTTTCCACCGCATGATATAAAGTAAGCCAGCCGCATTCTGTTTTTACCGGAGGAGTGGCGCCGCCGATCTTGCCGGTCTCCCATGGATATTTATTAGTCAGCAGGACTTGATCATTATGCCAATCGGTTAAATTTTCAGAAAAACATATGTTGATTCCTGCCACTTCCTGCGCTCCGGATTCAATTTCAGCCTTAAAGCAGCTCGGGCGGTGCAGCATTACATATTGACCGTTTATCTTTTCAGGGAAAAGGATGATATTGCAGTCATAATGGTCATCGGTGGTTACAGGCCCCAGGCGTTTGCAGGTTTTCAGGTCATTGGAGGTCAGCAGTCCGCCACGGCGGTAATTCTGCGTCCAGGTGGCGCCGGTCGTCGGCGGATTGACCAGCCGCCGCCCCTGTATGAATGACCAGTGCGGAACGGAACGGGCGCAATATGAAATATAAATGGTATCATCTATTTTTACCGCTCGAGGATCTTCCATTCCACCTGCATCAAAGCCGTCAAACTCGGCAGAAGAAGGCTCGGCAAATGGTTCTTCGCCGACAAAATCAAACTTGAATCCGTCGGAACTCACAGCATGGCCCAGCCTGAGTTTATGTTCAATATCAATATCTCCGGCCGCAGTATAAATAAGATGAACTTTTCCTTCGTGCATGATTGCCGCCGGATTGCGCACCTGCGCTGAATCCCAATAGCTCCGTCGCCTGGGTTCCAATATCGGATTGCCGGAATATTTGTTTAATCTGAATTCCATAACGCCTCCGTTAATTTGTCAAACGTTCTACAAGATGATTTTCAAAAGCTCCAATGTCTTTCCATCCAATAGCAACATCCACCGGGACGCCTGTGTTTGACTCCAGCGTAAAGCCCGCGTCATTGACAATTAGTTTCAATTTTTCCATTTCCAGATATTCCGTTGAAAATGCAAGATAGACGGCAACGGTGTCATAGAGAATTGAACTGCAAGATTCAAAGTTATTATTGATACGACTCCAAAGCCGGTAATTTTCAATCAGTGCGGCAGTCGCCGGATTTTTGCAATTTTTTACCGCCTGATATTTCTCCCCTTGCAGTCTCAAGTTTCCGCAGGAATCAAGAGGAGTTATTGAAAAAGACAACCATTGAGCAGCGAAGAGCGCTTTTGATGCCGGGAGGTCGCGGACTATATTGTTCTCGGCAATTGCACCGTCTACGCCGGAATGCCTCTTCTTTATGCTTCCCATCATGCCTACAAACCGGCACTTGGGAGCTATGTCCGGAGCTTTCTCCAAGGCGGCCTTGATGTTCGGCATGGGGCAGATACAGATTATCGTTATCGGGGTTGCGGAGGCGCGTATGATTTCTATCATGGCGTCAACTCCGTCGCGTCTAAGATTTCCTCTATATTTGTCAAGCTCATAATCCTCGATCCACTGTGCATGGGTTTTAGTGATCGGATCGCTGGGTTGCCTGATGCCAATCCCGACAGGAACATCTGTTCTTCCTGCAATTTCCAAAAATTTGCAGACTACTTTCGCCCTGTAGACCGTATCCTCAAGATCTGTCAGCACCAGTTTCAAATCCAGTTCAGGGCATTTTAGCAGATAGCAAAGCGCCCATAAATCGTCAATATCTTCTCCGATGTCGGTGTCAAGTATCACTGGTATTCTGTCCATGTTTCCTCCTTTGTTTTATAATGCTCTCATAAATAAATGACCTAATTATTTCCTGTTTTAATCATGCTTTTCGTTCTCATTCTTATTATCATCCTGTCACCGGGTTCGGTTTCCGCTCGGCAACGGTAAATTCATGAACTCGTGCTGCGACATCGGCAGCGCCGCGCAGCGGAGCGCCAACGCACCGGTTGCCGTCTGGTACCGGCGCCGGCGGCAGATCGTTCAGGAGGATGTCTTCGCCCATTGCAATGGTTTTGCCTCCTGGACTCCCGGGATTTATTTGAAAACCGCGCCCCGACAAAGTGCAGCCGTCCAGTGTCGCCGGCTCTCTGCCGAAATTCACAAGCGTCACCGTGCCGTCGGAATATGTGGTGCGCACGACCTGGCCGCAACGCTCTATCCGGTCAATAAACTCGAACCGCAGCCATTTTAATTGCTCGCAGAACAGTTTGTATTCCAGTGCGCGCAACCTGTCGAACTGAGGCGAACTGCCGCGCAGTTCGTCACGCGGCCCGGCGCCGATCGACAAATTGTACAACACCATGTCCCAGTAATCCCTTTCGCCAAGAGTGATTGGTTCGTTATAGTAAAAAACCAGACCATGGTAGACAACAACCATCATCGCGACGGATTCGTCGAATAGCCCCCGCTGACGCAATTCACTGTCGGCCAGATAGCTCTCGCCGCGCCGGGGGTGAATGATTGTATGGCTGGCATCTGTAATGGAAAGCGCCGGTGCGATCGCATTTTCCGCGCGAACGGAACCGAATATATGTTTAGCCTGTTCGAAAAACTTCAAAACTCCGTTCATGTAGTCCCGTCTGGTTACACCATGACAGTGACGTGTCTGATAACAGCGGAAAAGTACACCAAGCATAAAATCAAAGTAAACGCCGCCGTCCGCTCCCAATGCTTTTAAACGTGGAAGAATATCTTGAATAAACGGAGCAGCAGCAGCCCACGGGCAGGCGTTGAAATCTTCGCCCTCAGGACCGGTCTGATTCACTACCGGACCGCCGTCGCGGTCGCGCATCACGGTCTCGTAACGGAAGTTCTGTGAGTTGCGGCTATAGCAACGCAGATTGAGATGAACAGATGACCTGTAATCCAATTCCCGCATCGACTTGGCACAACGAGAAAATCCATCTTCGCCGCCAACCTTCGGTTCAAGCGGAAAGATGTCCGGGTAACTGCCGTCGTGCCCATCACGGTTGAATCCGACCATTTGAACCACAGCATGACCAACCCCGGCCTCTTTGGAACGGCGCATTTCTGTAATAAGGTCGTCATAAGTCAAATAAATATCCAGAGGACCGCTGCCGTCCGCGTAAGGATTGGCATACCATTTAAAGCGTTTGAGCCCCATCATCGGGCAGAACATGTACGCACCGGCCTGGTAGGCTACTTCAGGCGAGGTCTCAGCCTTCTGCCGCAGAGCCGGTACAGCCACTTCATTGAGAAGATAGTTTCGGTAGACGCGGGCGATATCGCTGTAATCAGGAACCTGTCCTTCCAGAAAATCAAAGACCAGCCGGCGGGGTTCGTCCACGCGCTGGTCGCGCGGGTGCTGGCGGTAATGGAAGCGCGCGTGGACGGCACAAAGCTGTTCTACACCATAGTTTGCCGTGACAATGATTGCGGTGTCTGCATCCCCATGATTGAATGGAACATAAGCGGCAAACCCTGCATTGCCGGAAACGACTCCCCAGAGCGGGAACCATATCATGTCGCGCCACTGGCTGTTAACTCCGTAGACCGGCGACGCGTAGGTCTGGTGCGCAACCGGATCAGGTATGCCGGTTCCATGGCTGCGGGCATAGTCGCCGCGATGCCCCCTCCTCAATGCATCGTACATGGAGCCGCCGCGTTCAGGCCGATCCTTGAAATAACGTAATGTTCCGCCTCCGTGAGGCAGAACGAGACAGCCTTCAGCGCCGCGGGGACGGGCTCCAAACTGCGGGAGGAGGTCTAAAGACTGGACTTCATACAACAATTCACCGCGGTAGTCCCAAGATTCAGGAGGAATAGTCACGGTCAAGCGCATGTTTTCCAGTTCAAACCGCACATTGAACGACAGTTCGATTGTACAGAAGTTCACGTGGTATTCAACGCTTGTCGGATTGTGTCCGCAAATGCAAATCTCGCAATCCTTTATCGGATTGCCCAGCCAGTCGGTAGTACCTCTGGTGCTGTCACTGTCATACCAGTGGTTGCACTCCTCTGGAACCATGTATGTACAGAGAGAAATACCAGGTCCCGGAGTCTGCCAATTTGCGCCGTTACGCTGATCAGTAACAGAAACATGCAGATTCAGGTCGTTAATATCAACAACAAGTAGATCATTTTTCAGTTTCATGAAACGTTTCCTTTCAAACATTTACCTGAACACTCTGGCATAAAAAATAGTCCAGCAAGCCGGATGAATGATATGCTCCGGCACCGGAATTAACCCGCTCCCGTTAAGATATTACTGCTTCGTATTTCATAAAGTTAAATATCTTTAAATAAACTTATTTTGACTCGATTAAGTCAGCCAGTGATTTCGCGAACGCCGCTGTCCGCCAGAACGGTTCCGGCGGATTGCCAAGAGTGCTCCATGGAGTTACAATCACCCGCCCCTCACCGAATTTAACTATGATCAGTTGTGGCGAACCCTCGATGCAGCTCGCGCCGGGTTTAGCTTTTACATCAAAGACATATTCGTGATTTTTTGATTCATTGCTCATGACAAGCGAGTCCATACCGTCTTTGCCATCAACCGGCAGGCATTCGGCAAGCTGGCTGCCGAAGTAGCGCCCCCGATTGAGGGTGTTCGCTCCGCCGAATATGAACACGCAGCCGCCAAGCCGGATATACTCACGGAGAGCGGCGCAGCCGTCAAGTCCCAGTTTCGTAGCCGCAACATCAACAATCACCACGCATTTGAAGCGTAGAAGATTTTTAATTGCCAGATTCTTTATGTCCGGGTTTACTGAAGGCTTGGCCTGTTCAACTGTCCATCCTGCGGCAACAAGTTCGCTGAAACAGGTCGTGTCGAAGCCTCCGAAACCGCGTATAACAAACATGCTTCGCGGCTTTGCTCCCAAGGAAAGCCCGGCTGGAATCTGAATGCGCTCCGGCAATCCGCAGACTTCAATATCTGTGAACCAGCAGTATCCTTGCGCATCTTTGAAGCTTTCGGACATGAAATACGGGTTGTCGCTGGTCACATGTTCGCTTCCGATAAATGCGAGACGGTCGTAAGATCGCAGATATTTCCGCAGTTCATCGCGAAGTTTCGGGTCAAGGGTATAAACCGTTTTTCCTTCGCGCTGCAGCGACACTCCGTTCTCACTGCCTAACAGCAGCGTGAACTTTACAGGTTTTCCGTCCAGCATTTTGGGGATCGGAATTGTCAGATACTTAAACTGTCTCATTCTTATTTCAATGCACCCGGTCGGGATGAAAAGCACTTCAATTCTTCCGCCGCTCTGCGTTCCAATCAGATGCATTGACAGTAAATTGTTACGGGTTTCCGGTTTGAACCGGACGGTCAGAGACACTTTCATTACGCCGCGCAACGGATCGAGGGCCACCGGCCAGATGCGCTCTGGCGGCAGGGTTAACCAGGTGCCCATCGAGCCGTACTGCCGGGCAGTCGCCCAGTTTTTGCCGTCTAGTTTCTCGACAAAATAAGGATTGAACCAGTTCATATCGCCGGCCACCCAGGCCGGATTTGTGTGGATGTTGCCGTCCGAAAAATCGTCTGTCAGAGCCAGGATATCCTTGTCGGAATCTGCCTGTGACAAGGCTGGAATCGCAGTACAAAACGCCAGTACCAAGATTTTCACTTTCTTTAGCATATCAATTCGCAGTCCTTTCATTTTACTGACGACGTCGTGGCGAGGAGATTTATTCCGCTGACATTTACGACGTTCCTTCTCTCAACCTTTCCATTGCCTCCCCAAAGAGCCCCTCTTGGCTCACCGCCTTCAGCCTTGAAGAACATGTTGGCGATGTTGAGGACTCCAATATCCCCATTGTTATCCAATGCGGAATATTGTCCGGATGTCTTGTTAATGCTGCTGAAGTCGGAAATGTTCAGGTTTTCAATACGGCACTGGGGATCAATGAGGATGTCTGGAACCGGAACAGCAGTTTCAATACGATGGTAGTCGCGAATAGTCAGAGAACTAATCTTCGCAGGTGAAGCGATCCAGATGGGACTTGACTTCTCATCACCGGTCTTCGATGCAAACACGCCGTCAATAGTTACATCGTCGAAGGTACTTGCCTCTCCAGGATGGACTTTGTGGTTGGTAAAGGAGACGACGTTGACACGGTACGTCCCGAATATTCCAGATATTTTGATCCTCCGTATCGGAGAGCCGGCGGAAAGCAACCTAACTGCTGTATATCCATTCTCTGCGAATAATCCATCCACGCTTATATCCTCAATCGGGCCGCGAGTCATTTCGAACAAGGTGCCGTCGTCTGCGTTCAAGGCTAGCATATCGTCGTTGGTCGCGCCTGTCAGGTTCCTTATGAATCCCTTTCGGCAGTCGCCATTGAGATGAACCCCGTCCATGTTGCTCCTCTTGAGATTGTAGTCGAACACTATATCCTCTATCGTAAATTGGCGGAGACGTCCAAGCTGCATTCCGAAGGTGACGGGATCCTTAAGCGTAAGTGAAGCCAGCCGGAGGTTCTTGACGTTGTCGAAACGCATCAGGATCCCAATGTAGGAGGTCTCCTCGTACGGGTGTTTCCAGTTACGGGTTTTCTGATACTCTGTAAGCGGCTGATTGAGGTTGTCCATGTTCCAGATACCTCCTTCAACAGAGATGTTTTCATTGCCCTTTTCATGGGAGGAATTGCTCAGCATTGGCTTCGCCGCATGGGGTTTGAGTTTTATTACTGCATCCCGGTCTATCTTCAAAGTCTGATTCGAGTTGATCCGCAAAGTATTCCCAATGAGGTAACAGACCTTTGGTTTGGGCAGGCGAACTTCCCCTGCGCCGGAGTCCAGAAGCGCCTGTATTCCAGGCGCATCATCGTTAATTCCGTTGCCGGCAATGGGAATGGACGGAACGGGTTCATCACCCAGCGTCACAATCCCCGATAAAAAAGTGAAAACTGCAATCAAATTTAAAATGCGCATATTCAACTCCTCTTAAATCAGCCCCGGCATATCCTTCAAGATTTACAAAGCCTGGGTCTTTAGAGAACACTAATTATTTAAGGGCCATTTCTGCCATTTTATTGACAAGAGCGAACCATTGCTTCGACTGCCAGTAGTCTGCGGGAACTGTCTCGCCCATTACTGAAAGGCCGCAATATACAATGTGCCCTTTGCCAGCTTCAATGACAGAAATAACCGGCTTGCCGTCTATGGTAGCAACAGCGTATTTCTCCGGAACGCCCCAGAAAACACAGGTACCTGATTCAGGGAAAAGAGCGGTGTCAATCGTCCTGGATTGTATTGATTTCCGTATTCCGACACCGGTATTCACCACATCCGAGGCGGGCTTGACTTCTCCAGGAAACAAAGGATTCTTTTCAGCCGATTTTAGCGTAGTTGCAGTTCCTCCGAAAATAATCATTCCGCCGCCTGTCACCAGATAGTCTTGCAGCATGCGCCGCTGCGGAAGACTAAGAAGTCTGAAATCAACATTGTTCATAACGATTAGCCGGCGCGACATCAATTCATCATAGGCTCCGGGAAAACCACTGAGACCAGATTCTTTCGTATCGGAAACGGGATATGCCTTATCTACGCCAATTCCACATTCTTCAAGAGCCGCCTTAACATTCATTTGAAGACACATCAATCCATCGACAAGAAGAGCCTTTGTTCCGGCATTGTTTCCGAAAACCAGCTCTTCAGGTCGTATCAGTTGCGGATTCTTCTCCGGCATTTGAACATCCCAGATCGGAGGATAGCCTGGCAAAGGTTCGTTCCTGGGATATTTTCCACCGCCCAGAAATTCGTTGACAGCTAGTTTCCGGCCGGCTGCAGATATTTCGGCGGCAAGAAAGACCGGCGGTACGCATCCTTTGGGCAGCGGAATAATATTCTCTCCTGCTTTCAGCGTAAATTTCAACGTGGATTCCAGATTCAACCGCTCAAACCGGTCGGCAGTGGCGGAACGATAATGAATTACTCCTTTCATCTCAGGTGATTTTCCGGCAACATCCCCTCCGACCGTCACTTTGATGGCGTTCTCCATTTCGTTTAGGCTTGCCCCGGCCCATAGCTCCGGCGAAATGGCGCAAAGGTCAGGAGACACCTTTCGACTGATTATCTGCGAGGCGGTGGTACAGAAACCTCCAGGCGGTATCGAGACCGGCATCATGAACCACTCAATGGTGAACGCCGCTCCGGCGCAATAGTGAGCATCAAGATCGTTCCAGTCCTGGAAGAAACTCAACGCCTGACCGGAAACCGGATCGAGCACTGTAAAGGTTGCTTCAAGAGAATCCTTGTATCGTTTCCAACTTTCTCCCATAGCCTGTTCCAGCATCTTGAAGCGGTAGACGCCAGCCTTGGCAGGCCTGACCGCCATGTTGTTCTTCGGATCTGCCCCAAGCTGCTGGATATTCTGTATCCACAGGGAAAACTGTTTTGTCCCGCCAGCGGGATTTTCCAGCCGGTGCTCAACACGCAGCCCGCATTCGCCATCCGCAAGGCGATATGTTTTTTTGATAAGCACCCCTTTGGATCCCGGCTGTATGGTTTCTTTCCATTTCCCATCGAACACGGTGGAAAGTTCGAGCGCCACTTCGGTGCCGCTATTGCTGATTATTTTCACGTCGTAGGGTTTCTCCCAAAGTTCGCCGGGCCAGTCCTGCTGGGTTAGATGATCCACAAATAAACCTTGTGAATGCATTTTGATCACAGGCTCGGGGAACGCCTTGTCAATGAATTGTGAAACGCGGCCTCCGCGTGCCGGATCAATTTCAATCCGGACCTTGTCGTTCTCCATTATCCATTTCGCCGACTTGTCGCTGTCAATCTTCTTAAGCTCTGACGATGAAACAGTTAGACAGAATGCAAACCAGACTAAAACAATACCAGTAAGTGAACTTCTCATTTTAGCGTACTCCTCAGCGGGTTGGTTTTAGTTCGCATTTGACAACTAGTACCGACCACACAGAGACAGGACGGGGTAAAGTCATGTCAACTCCGCCGTTGCCAGGCGTGACCTTGACGGCAATCTGATCTTCGTCGAACCAGGGATCGAGCTGCCACGCCTCAACCGCTGTCTCAAAGGAGTCCAGATCAAGCCTGACTTTGACATCTTTGACCGGCTGGCGCAAAAGGCAACGGGTCTCCTTGCCGACAGCTCGCTCGTTGACTGGAGGATTGATCATCTGGATCACATAATATCGGTTTTTCCTGGATGAGTCCAGATAGCTTGCATAACGCTGCCATTCCAGCTTGGCCGGACCTTCCAAAGTGATCCTGCTCTCCGGAGAAGGAATCGGATTGAGATCGGCGCAAAGAATGCCTGCGTACCGCGTGACAAATCTGGAGAGACGATTGTTATAAGGCGTATTGAAATAGAATGGTCCGAAAGGTTTGGCCTGGGCTGCCAGCACATAGATGTTCTGGTAGAGATAATCATCGGCTCTCATTTCGTAACAGCCGATAATCTGAAGAAATCCACCCAATGTCCTGCAGATCCTGGACTGACAGGAAACGATATCTGCGAATCCGTCCCATTTGTTATAAGGGGCTTCTTTATCATGTCCGAACCCCCGCATCGGTTCGTTCATGACCATCGAGTCACCCGAAGCCACAGCCGCATCCCCAACCGTTACCCTGTCCCCCGCCGCCTTGTCCCCAAGGTAATGGTTGAATCCGAATTCAAAACCGGGAACGGCTTCAAGCACCTTTTGCTTGTAGCGGTTTATATTGGCGGCAAACGTTAAATCGGCGTCTTTCGCAGTAGCCATCACCTTGCCCTTGAGATTGCGGATGGGGCCATTGAAAAATGTCTCGGAGTTTGCAACTGAGAAATCACCGTCGAAGCGGACGCCGGCCCAGCCGAACATCTCCTTCGAAGCTATTGTCTGGTCGGCGCAGACATCAACCACCGACGGACGCGTTGCGTCGAGATACACCCATGACCATTGCGTGGCGATGCCTGACTCGTTTTTCTCCGCAATCCGTTTTTCATAATCGTCCCAGTTGACAATCCGTTCCATGTCCTGGTTTCCCGCTGGATTGCCGGTATCCCGCTGATATGTCGCAAGCTCGGGATGTCTCTGCACAAACAGCATGCCGTCACGGCCATCGGCATAATTACCCTTGAGATATGCAAACGCACCAATACCGTTTTTCCGGCATGCGGCGGCGATGTTCTTAATACCAGTCCGCCATTGCGGGCTCATCACATTCGACAAATATCTGTCCTTATCCGGTGTCAGATTTGAAAAATCGTCTGGTGCCCAGAAACCAAGTTCAAACCAGCTGATGTAATCTTCCCGTGCATTAGCAAAGGCAAATTCGCTCATTTCTTTGGTGGCGTTTATGGATGCAGTCAAATATTCTCCATGGTTTATGCCGCCGATACCTATACGGTTGTATGAGCTCGAACAGGCGGCCGAACGCTCACGGCTTGCGACAGTCTTTCCATCCTTGTCCAGTAGGTCGAAATCAAAACGGTATCCGCCGAATTTCTCCAGTACCGGCAGAGCAATTTTGACATCCGTGACAGCCGAGCCTGCCGCCGCCGCCTCGCCTTTTGCTACGATTACTGGAGACTCGAGGTCTTTCGCCATACGCACCTGATATGACAGACGGATCGGCTTGTCATCGGTGTTCGTAATGGGGATGGACAGTTCAGGCTTCATCCCGGGCTTATAAACAACTTTGTCAGCCTGAAGTTTACCTACGGAGAATGGCATGTCCGCTTTTTCGACCAGAAGCGATTTAAGCGTCAAGCGGTCAAGCGGCGAGGGTGCGTCTTCCTTTTTTAAGGAATTACCACCAATATGAGATTCCCCGATTTTCCAGCCCACGGCGATCTGGCAGGCCTGCGGCGCGGTGAGCGCCAGCTCCGTTTCAAGCATCACCCAGCCATCCGCATCATGCTGAGATGGCCGCTTCTCCGCAACCGCCAGCCATAATTCCTTCGGACGCGGCGTAAGCTGATCACGGCCGTGACGAAAGCGTTTGTACACGGCTTGTGGATCCGCGGGCCTTACAGTCAAAACAAGTCTGCAACCCATGCTCATTTCCGGTTCGGCTTTAACGAACGCCCTGATTTTATATACTCCATTAGCCAATTCCAGCGATTGCACCTGTCCATTGACAATATCTCCCACGCGGGAGTCGGCCGGCACCTCGATGACTGCCATGCCGTCTGTAATTTTTGCTCCTTTGGCGATTTTCCAGTCCTTCGCGGGAATTTCGCCGGATTGCATTACTTCTGCGAACAACAGAACCGTAAATACCAGGAACATTGTCAGACTACATTTAATGTACTTCATAAAACCTTTTTTATTTCTGTATATAGTTTATGTCATGTGAATGATTGTTCAATCGCCTTTGATCGTTGTCCATGGGCCTTTGCTGCCTACTCCAGGTGCATCAGTCAGATAATGGAATCCGCCTGATATTGGAATAGAGGAACTGACCACCAATTTGACATGACCATCGCAATACAGAAAATTGCTGCCTTGACCATGCCAGAATGGGTAAAGAAAGGATGCGCTGCGGGTATCGCATTTTGCGTTTCTGTTATTCCAGTCCCCTTTTCCGAGCGAAGTAAGTGTCTCATATAAAAGGAAAGTGCCGCCGGGATCTTGTATTCTATGAGTTGGCTGATTTGCGGGATGGGCGATGCTGTAATAGGGATTAGTTCCCAAGGATCCGTCAGAGTAACCGTTCATCATATAACTGTAAGACATGGGAGCGCTTTTAGCAGCGGTCGGACATACAAAGGTGGAGATAGGTTTTGTTAAATCTAGAAGATTGCAGTTATTAATGAGATCGACCTTGCCGTCAGCATAAATATATTTGCCTGCTACATACTTCCTGCCCCAGGTGTTATTGAAATTATTCTCGTATGTAAACCATCCTTTGAAGTCATTGGAATACATATTGGCAGCAACGCCGATTTGTTTTAGATTGTTGACGCAGGAGCTGGCCGCCGCCTTTTCTCTAGCCTTATTCAGTGCCGGCAGCAGCATTGATGCTAAAATTGCTATTATAGCTATCACAACCAGCAATTCTACTAATGTAAAACGTTTAATCATCAATAAGTTGTGACTTTCCTGCTTCGCCTTGACGATGAAATTGTGCATACAAATTTCATCCCGGCTCTTCTTGCTCAGCATTCGATTCATTTTTGAGTACATGCCTGGACCCTCCTTTCACAAAAACATTAGTGTTTAAAAGACTGACTTGATGAAATAGTTCTAATTCTATTCCTTTATTCTATATGGAATTTATTTTTTTGACTGAATCGTATTCAATCAGGCTGCTTTCAAGGACAATGTCAAACACCTTGTCCGTTCTATGAACAATCATCTCCTGTATCTTCTCGGCGATTAGCGCACACATTTCTTCAAAAGGCTGATGTATTACCGTCTGCGGGGGCGTCATATACTTCTGTACTGGATTTGTTTCAATAGTTATCAATGAAATATCATCGGGAATATTCTTTTTCAATATGTTCTGTAAATAATGCGGCAGCTCCAGCGCAATATCCTCGGAGCAGTTCACTATCCCGGTGCCGCCGAATCTGAAAATTTTATCCACTATCTCAAAAAGCCTTGTTTTCGTGGCATAAAAAACCATATTCTGGTCTAAATCCACTGCTGCGTCGTTTAGCGCGTCTCTATATCCGCAAAAACGCTCAACAGACCCCCAGTTGCTTTCCCTGTCTTCAATAAATGCAATATTGCGGTGCCCGTTTTTCAGCAGACATTCAGTCGCCAGCCGCGCTCCCTGCCGGTGATTGATCGAAATACTGTGAAACCCATATTCCCGCATCGGGCAGTTTATAGTCAAAACCGGCAAATTCGGGATGTCCTGAATTTTAGTCATACTGTCTTCGAAAACAATCCCGACGACGGCGTCAAAAGATAAAATCCGGAGATAATCTAAATCATTAACGTCTATAAGCTCCAGTACCAAACCGCGCGCTTTAAACTGCTTGGCCAGTAAAACAGAAAGAATTCCTGAATAACCTACTGGTTCAAAACGGCTCATTTCGCCTATAACCAAAGCAACGGTTCTAAATTTCTTTCTTGGAACAAAGCGCATCTCTCTGGAAACATTTATAACTTCCCTTGAAACTTCGGCGCCGATAGTTTTATGTCCGTTCAATGCCCTTGAAACAGTGCTCGGTGATATTTTAAGTCTGTCGGCGATGTCATATATTGAAACATTTTTCTTCGTATGTTTTTGGGCGATAGCAACGCTGGACTGCTCGCCGGAAAATGTTTTTTTAGTTATCATGCAATCAATCCCAGTTAATATTAAATATAATGTAATTATAATGCAACATATTGCATAAGTCAATATTCTCATGCAAAAATTCAGCAAAAAAGATTGTTTTTTTAAAAAGCTAACGAATCCCCACAAACATCGCGTCGCTAATGGCCAGACGAACAATCCCCGACGCGAGGCGCTTTTCTGCTGGTGCGATTGTAACGGGTGTTAGGTGTTAGGTGTTAGGTGTTAGGGGTTGCATCAATTCTTTTACCGTCATAGTTCATCCCTTTCCAGCTTCATCGCCAAACTCTTTGTTTTCCTCGAACAGCAGTTTTTCGCGCTCAATTTCAGCAATCAGTTCTTCCTCGGATGGAAGAATCAGGCGGTATTGAGAGGCGAATAACTGACGGCTGCCTTTTAGGACGGAATATTTTACGGTGGTCTCGTCCTTGCTTGTGCATAAAATGATACCGATGGTCGGATTATCGGTTTCTGTGCGTTTCAGGTCGTCGAACATCCTGACGTACATGTCCATCTGGCCGACATCCTGATGCGTGAGTTTCTCTATTTTCAGGTCAATCAAAACAAAGCATTTCAGCAAATAGTTATAAAAAACCAGATCAATATAGAAATGGGTTGTTTCCGTGCTGATCCGGTATTGTCTGCCGACAAAGGAAAACCCTTTGCCCATTTCCAGTAAAAACGAAGAAAGATTGCTGATAATCGCAGATTCAATTTTTTTCTCTTTCGGCATCGGGCTTTCCGGAAGATTCAGAAATTCCAGAACATACGGGTCTTTTATAAAATCATCCGCCGGGCTTTTTGCAAACTTTCTTCCGGCTGCCAGCATCTCCTTCTTATCTTTTGAAGATAAAAGCCGTTCATAATAAAATGTGCAGATGTTTCGATCTAATTGCCTGGTACTCCAATTCTGTCCGGCAGCCTCATTCATATAATATTCGCGAGCCAGCGGATTATCCACGCGCATAATCAGGCGATAATGCGACCAGCTCAATTCGCTACGCAGTGTGTAGCTTTTCTTGTAATCAGGATACGTTAAATAGAATTGCCTGAAATTTTTCAGATTGGCGTAAGAAAAACCTTTGCCGAATTCAGATGATAATTCTTTAGAAAGATTTACTAATAAAAAATCTCCGTAATCTGCACGTTCCTTTCCTTTTTGTTCTTCTTCAACAATGCGTCTGCCTACTTCCCAGTAGGCCTCAACCATAGCGGAATTAATTGCGGTGTAAGTTTTTTTCCGCGCCTCGGATAGAATTTTCCGTATATCGTCAAAAAAAGATGATTTAACTTTTTTCAGACTGTCTGTCATATTCCTTCTCCCTTCATGTATTATAATTTTCTGATATTTACGCATTTGAACTGACAACAACTTCTGAATATATCTTAAAATAGTTTCGCTTTCAAGCCAGTATGTAGCCCAAAACAATATCTCAGTATTCAGACAATGAAAATCGGTAAATCAATTTTTACCGTCCGAGCCATAACTTTCAAAAATGCACTTTCCTGCCCTGTTTTCGCCTGATTCCTCAATTTCTGTTGACAAAACCTCTTATAGTATAATTGAAAGTTGAAAATGGAAAATTGAAAATGAGAAATCATGAAAACCGGGAATGTTTACCACAGAGGACACGGAGGACACAGAGGTAAAACCGGAGTCAGTGAATGTATGCGGATACACCGCGTTCATTCGCTGACTCATGTATTACTTTCGTGTTTTTCGTGCTTTTCGTGGTTAAAACTGTATTCCTCTGTGTTCTCTGTGAACTCTGTGGTAAACAAAGGATTTGTTTGATTTATGGCTGATGTGTTTAAATTTACCGAAGACCAGCGGACGGCGCTGAAACTGATCGGTGGAACGGTTCGGAATCTGCTCCTGTTCGGCGGGTCGCGCTCGGGCAAGACTTTGATTCTGCTCTTCTCCATTGTGCT
>JBAWXM010000075.1:0-17964 GCA_037144075.1 Lentisphaerota bacterium
AATGGCGCAAGCGCGAAGTGAAGGGGGCGCAAATCAGAGATACTATCTCAAACTTGCGAAATTAAACAATAGATTTGATGTTATGCAAATTTTCTTTTCAATATTTTGGACTTTTATCTATGCAAGTGCTTGCATAAATAAAAATTTCATGTATAATAGTATTATCATACGAAAGAAAAATAGACAATGCCAATGACTAAGAAGACTACTTTGAACGATATTGCGCAACTGGCCGGGGTAAATCCCTCGACGGTATCCCGTGCATTGAATAAAGCCAGTGCCGGCATGATCAGCGACATTCAGCAGAAGAAGATTCTGAGGATTGCGAATAATCTGCATTACCGGCCAAGTTCCTCAGCGCGTTCATTTGCATCCCGGAAGAATTTTAAAATTGGATTAATTCTAGGCGCAATCGAGCATGATCTGACTTCGCCTCCTTTTGCACTGTTTGTCCGTGAACTTTGCGGCGGTCTTCAGCAGCATGGCTATCTGCTGCTGCTGCTTTGGGCATCCGGCAAGGATCAAAGCAAAGATGATGAAGTTATCAATTTTTTGATGTCCAATTCCGCCGACGGTTATATTCTGGGCAACTCATTGATAAGTCAAAAAGTAACTGACTCACTCAAGAAAACTAAAGTTCCGATCATAACGCTGTTTTCGCATCAATCGTCCCAAGCACCCCAATTTACTTCCGTAAAAGTTTACATGGATCAGGCATTTGCAGATGCATTGCAGAGCGTACCTCGGCAATACGGGGATAAAATTCTCTATGTCGGCGTCGCAGGGCAAAGCACCGAGGTCAAATTTACAAGTCTGTACTCTGTCGCATCTAAATTATATCCAGATTATACTGTTCATAAATTATTTTACAGACCGCCTGGTTGCAATTTTATGTTTGACCGGACATTTGCTTGTGAAATGGCTAAAAAGCAACTTGAAACCCTGCTTAAATATAAGATAATTTTTTGTGCTTCAGACCTGACAGCTCTGGGCGTTGGAGACGCGCTCCGCCAGGCGGGAGTGGATAAAGATATTTTGATCATCGGGTACGATAATATTGAAGATTTCTCCGGACTGAATGTCGAACCGTCTATTTCCACTATTGACCCCAATATGCATCTCCTGGGTCGTGAATCAGCGGCTCTGATTCTGGAGAAAATTGACAACCCGGCCAATGCAATAAAAGAAATATTAATCCCCGCCACCTTCATTCGGAGAAACATTTTTTCACAAAATAAACCACAAAAAAAGGAGACCGAAAAATGAAACGAAAACGGAATTTCACACTCATTGAATTGCTCGTTGTCATAGCTATTATAGCTATTCTTGCCGGGATGCTTCTGCCGGCGCTCAATAAAGCGCGCGGCAAAGCCCGCGAGATATCCTGTGTCAGCAATCTCAAGCAATTTGGAGTTTACAATCAGTTCTACATGGACAGTTATTATGGTTATCTTATACCATATACCACACCGGGAAACACAGTAACAACGTGGTATGGAACTGTTAACTTTCTATATCTTACTCCAGGCAAAAGTAATCCTCCCGCCCTGCATAAATTATATCGCTGCCCTGCATCAGTTTATACTGACACGATTACTGTTCCGTCCGGGTATTATGATTTCTGGGGGTATGGAGTGAATGCCATGTCTTTCGCCAACTCGAGTCCTTGTTATGTCAAATCCAACAAGATAAAGACCCCTTCACAGCTCATTTATCTTATGGACACGGCACAAATTACCGGACAAACTCTTACTCCACCCTATTATTGTTATCCCACAGGAACAGCCAGCGTAAAGACCGAACCGGCATTCCGGCATAACGGCAACAACGCTTATCTGTGCGCCGACGGCAGCGTCAAGTCGGTAAAATACCTGCCGCCCAGCGCTATTCAGAGCAGCAGCCCGATATGGAATCTGAAAAAGTAGTAATCACGCAGTATATGAATATTAATAAGCATCACT
Organism: Lentisphaerota bacterium; assembly: GCA_037144075.1. Lineage (GTDB taxonomy): Bacteria > Verrucomicrobiota > Lentisphaeria > Victivallales > Victivallaceae > CAIPAT01. The sequence continues at coordinate 1,962 of JBAWXM010000075.1, forward strand.
GAAAGGGGTTTTATAGTGAGAAAATTCTTCATCTCCGTCATTTCAGGATTTGTCCTTGCTGCGGCCTCAGCCCAGAATAACACTATTATTTCCGGGGCGCCGCTGAAAACTCCGCCGGTCATTGACGGAGTAATCAATCCACAGGAATATCAGGGGGCATGTAAAATTTCAGGAGGCGGTAAAATCACTGATGGACGGCAAGTAGAAATATGGACCGGATATGATTTAAACAATCTATATATTGCGATCAAAAGCGAACTGCCGCCTAACGGCAGTTTATTGACCAAAGCCAGGCTCAGCGCCGATGTATTGAACGATGACTCGGCGGAATTGATGATTCTGCCGCCGTCCGGGCGCAAGGAAGGGATCTTCCAGTTTGGTTATTTTCAGTTGATAATTAACGCTGAAGGCTTATTCTACGGCAGACATCATGAACCAGGATGGGGATATTCTACTGATGAATGGAAACCCGATATCATGCAAAAAAGCCGTCTTACTAATGATGGTTTCTGGGAGATGGAGTTATCTATTCCCTTAAATCAGATGGGATGGGATAAAATGCCGTTGCCATCTCAATGGAAGATGATTGTCGCGCGCAATTTTCAATACCCCAGGCATCAAGCGGCATTTACGTCTGCGGCTGCCTTTAATAATCCGGAAATGATGGCAGTCTTAAATTGTGCTGAAGATTTGCCATCCGTACAGCAATCTTTCCCGAAGTGGAACACGCTCAGAGGCGCAGAGGCTGAATTGACTATTTTCAACCCTGCCGGTAATGTCATGGATTTGACCGCACAGACCGGGTATGGCGATAAAATCAAAAGTGAACCAATCTCAATTCCGCCAAACGGCAGTAAAAAGATCACCTTCAGTTTAGATAATTCTACGCAGGACTATCAGTTTAACGCTAAAGTGTTAAAAGATGGAAAAACTATTTTCAACCGGTGCGCCGTTTTTGAAGCTCCCCCGGCTAAGAAATGGACAAACTTAGGGTCATCGCTAAAGTTCCATGCCCCGATAAGTGATAAATCAGGAGAACAGGTGTCGATTGTGAATGGCAAATCGATAAAATATAACGGCGAAAAGTTAGCCATTCCCTGTGCTGTCGTGCTTAAATTCAAGCCAGATACACAGCTTGCCGGCGATATGAAGCGGATTTATTTTAAGAGCGACTACAGTAAGGAAGGCCATATCTACCTGCATGAAAGTGATAAATATCTCCTGCTTGGATTCCAATATTTTCCATGGCAGAAGGGCGATGCCACCCAGCAGATTGTGCTGGTAAAAAAGCCTGATTCATTTAAGGGCTGGCAGAATGTGATTATTAATCTGGAGTCGTCCGGCGCGTCGCTTTATATCAATGGTGTCTTGATCGGAAAAACCGTGTTTGGACAATCACTGAACGGTAAGACGCTGGGCGATATCGTGATTGGCACAGAAAAGATGGAAAACAATTTTGAGATTGCCAAATTAGAAACTTATGACCGGCCTCTTACCGATGAAGAAATTGCGATGATGGGCTTAGGCAAAGGCGGCTTAGGCGGGAGAATCACTTATTTCCCATCACTCAAAGCGCTGGTTGTTGAAGCGGAAGCGAACCCTTATCTGCTGCCAAAAAATCCACAAGTCACGCTGCTGGTCACTGACTCATCCCGCAATGTGATTAAACAAGTTGTTTATAATATAGAAAAAGACTTCAACCGGATTCCCGGCAGTATTATTTTACGCAAAGAAATAAAATTACCGGAATTGAAGGATGGCGAATATTATACATATCTTAAACTCGACGCGGCGGATGGTGCTTCTGGAGCTTTTTTAGGCAGAACATTTATCGTTAAAAAATATCAGTGGGAGAATAATCAAATCGGCATGAGCAAAACTATTGTGCCGCCGTTTACTCCTTTGCTGGTCAATGACAGGGAAGTTAGCGCGTTACTGAAGAAATACACTATCAATGATGCCGGATTTCCGGAAACGATTATTGCCAAAGATGAATCAATTCTGGCAGGCCCGATTCAAAGCATTGTATCCGCAGACGGTAAAACTTATTCATGGAAGAGTTCCGGAGTGAATTTTATTGCTCAGGAGAAGGATATGGTTAAATATGTTGCCGATTCTGAAAATGAACTGATGAAAATGAAAGTTAGCGGAGAATTTGACTATGACGGGTTACTTAAACTTACGCTAAAACTTTCCCCCAAAAAAGTTCAGGAAAAAATCGACAGTTTCTATATCGACATACCTGTCAAAAAATCGGTAGCCAAACTTTTTCATGCGGCAGGCAGCAGCAACCGTTCCAACCCGGCTGGTCAGATTCCTGCAGGAAAAGGCTTGATCTGGGGGTGCCGCACGATTCCACATTCTTTGCCAAATTTTATTCCTTACATATGGATTGGCGGCGCCGAAAAAGGTATTTGCTATGCCGCCGACTGGGACAAGGACTGGATACACTCAACTGACCGCAGCGAGCACGCGGTGGAATTGTGGCGGGGCAGCGACGGCGCTGTATCAATCCGGTTGAATTTAATTAATCACGCCCCCCTTGGACGGGAACGGGAGATCGTATTTACCCTGCTGGCTACTCCGGTGAAACCGATGCCGCAGGATTGGCGGGCATGGAGCGATAATTATGCTAATTTTAAATTGCCGGGGCGCAAATTCCTGCAAGCTCTCTATGCCGCTATGTATTTCGGTAACCCATTTGATTGTAGTGGCCGTTATCCTGCTTTTGAAGATTACGAAATTATCAGGAAACTGGATGAGACGAGAAAAACAGGAATCATTGACCGCGAATTTCTTGAGAAATACCTCGCCAGGCTGGCGGCGGCATCCAGCAAGGAAGTTCCGGCGAATAAACAAGGTAAAAACCGGATGCTGACCATGCTTCAGTGCGGTTTCAACCAAATGCAGGCGCTATCGGGACAGAAGAATACATTAATTTATTTTTACACATGCTGCTATGAGAGTACGCTTTTTCTGCCGGAATATCCAGTTTATAAAGATGAGTGGGAATACCGTACAAAGACTAATCCGGTAAAATCATGGCGGGATTATGCGATTTATTACGACAGCAAAATGATTGACGCCGGGTTTGACGGTATCTACCTGGACAACACCGCCTTTGCCGTCAAATGGAGCTGGCCGACGGGTGACGGCTATGTTGATGACAATCATAATATTCAGCCATCATTTGGACTGTGGCGGATGCGCAATTATATCAAACGTCTCGCGACAATGTTTGCTGAAAAACAAAGAGACCCGTTTATCTTTGTTCATGACACCAATTCATTATCACTGGCATGCTTCTCATTTGCCACCGCCACCATGGATCTGGAATGGAAGTACGGGGATACTGATTATCAGGACCGCTACAGCGCGGACTATCTGCTGACGCTGGTCGCCGGCCGGCAGGGGGGATTTTTTCCGACGGCAATTGACGGAATTGTGTCTAAAGTCGACAAGAAGAAATTTTCTTCGGTAGTTAATGATAATGGCGGCACTGACAATAACCAGTCCGCTAATATTGACAGAAGACCATGGGTAACCCGCACAATGCTGGCGTGTTTGCTGCCGCACGAGATCCAGCCGACCGTCTGGATCAGTCAGGGCACTGATGTAAAAGCGATGCAGAAGATCTACCAGATAATCTGGGATTTCGGCAAAGCCGAGCTGGACAGCAGATTCATCGGCTACTGGGAGGATGATACTCCGGTTAAGGCGCAAAGCGGCAATCTGCTTGCCAGCGCCTACCTGCGTGGTGGTAAAATGCTTTTAGTGATCGGCAACTATGGCGGAGATGGCGAGATTCCGGTTAAGATTGATTGCGCCAAACTGGGCTTCAAGTCCATCAAGAGCGCCGTTAACAGTGAAACTAATGATAAGTTGACATTGAGCGCCGCCAATACTCTTGTGCTGAAAATCAAAAAACACGATTTAGCTTTGATTGAAATAATTTTTGAATAATGTATTCTGCAGAATAATTTCCCGCACATTATTTTTGTCTTTTTTTTGCATGTCATGTTTACTTTAACATATTTAATGTTATAATATACAATATGAAAGTAAATACAGAAAAATCGATAGCGGAAGTGGCGCGGGAATGCGGAGTAAGCGCGATGACGGTAAGCCGTGCGCTGCGCGGGAATTCTCTAGTTAAAGAATCGACTAGGCAGAAAATTGTCGCAGTCGCCGAGCGGCTCGGTTACATCCGCTCACCGCGCATGGGGCGTCCGGCGGCAACCGGTAATGAACCGGTATTGAAAGTTCAACTGATCGCCGGAACAATGGGCCGCAGTATGGCAGTGTTTCATTCGCGGTTGCTGACATCGATAGAACAGCAACTGTCGCAGAATGGATATGAATGCGTGGTGCGGACTTGCGACGGAAACTATCAGCAGTTTTTACAGTTGCTGGAAAATGTCCGCAATTCTGATGCCGCCGGAACAATGATTGTCGGCAGTTTTGTTATTGAACAGCTTAAAGCGCTGCTTGAAGCCAATTCCGGAGCTGTTTTGCTGGACAATCCGGGCGAGCCGTCGATTGAAATTCCTTACAGTTCGTTCGCTTTTGACAACAGCGAAGCGGCCAGGGTCGGAGTACGGCATCTGGCGGATTGCGGCCGGCGCAGAATTTTACTGGTCAATGGCGCGCCGGAACACTTTTTCTCGCGTGAAATCGGGCAGGGATATCGTGAAGCGATGGCCTGCCGGAATATAAAAGTTGATGACAAGCTTATTTTGCATACTGATTTTACCGCGGATAGCGCATATGACGCTGTAGCTGCCGCGCTTAATGCCAAGTTGAAGTTTGATGCGGTGTTTACCAACGACGAAATGGCGTCCGGAGTTTACCGGGCTTTGCTGGAACGCGGTTTAAAAATACCGCAGGATGTCGCGGTTTGCGGTTGCGACGGACTCCCGATAGGAACACATCTTTTCCCCAGGTTGACCACGGTTGTGCTGGATTATGAAGCGCTGGGGAGGATGGCGATAAAATATGTGCTGGAAGCAGGCGGCGATCACCGCGTGCCATGCAGGGTGCGGCTGCTGCCGGCTCTGGAAGTCAGAGAAAGCACTGTCTGCTGAATGTCTTTACAGTATTGTGGACGAGCTTAAAAATTTGATGCATCAATGAACCGTTTTTTTGTGCCAATAATCACATGGGAAAACTGTCTTGTTATTGATAGTTTCCCGCAAATGCAGGAGGTTGCATATGGGGTATTTAATTCAGCAGGAATCGGAAAAACGTCTGGACAATGTCCGCAAATTGCTCGAAGCTAAAAAGCTCGATCTGGCATTGGTCTATTATGATGAGTTCAACATCGGTAACGGCTGGTACTTGACCGGCTGGTGTCCGCAGTTTGAAAGCGGCGCGGTATTGATTCCGCGCAAAGGCGCTCCGATGCTGCTAGGCGGCCCGGAGAGCGAACCTTTCGCGCAGATGGACAGCGCAATCACAGCCACCCGTAATTTTCCGGTATTCATGGTGCCGGACGAAGAATATCCTAACGCCACGATCATCGATTTCCCCGCATTGTTCACCGAACTGAAAAAGACGCTGGGTAAAGTTAAACGCGTCGGTCTGGTCGGCGCCGGCAGAATGCCAGCCGCCTGTTATAAAGGCATTGTTGACGGATTTGCCGGAGTCGAACTGGTGGATATGACCGACGATTATGTCAAGCTCAGATATAATAAGTCCAAATGGGAAATCGAACAGATCCGCGCCGCGTTCAAACTGGCTGATTTCTGCTATGACGCGATGAAAGCTAAAATCACCGATGGCGTGTCGGAAATTGAAATCGCCGCCGCCGGCGAATTTGCAGCCAGAAGCCGCGGCGCCAGCGGATTCGGCTTCAGCGCGATTGTCGGCAGCGGCGCCCGCGCCAATGCTGTTGTGCCGACTGCCAGTTCAAAGAAAGTGCAGAATGGCGAAATGGTCATGATCGGCCTGGCCCCTAAAGTCAACGGTTACGCCGGAGTCATGGGTGACGCACTGCCGGTTAGCGGAAAGTATACCGCACGGCAGAAAGAATGCATCAAATATCTGCGCGAAGCGTTCTGTCTGACGAAAGAGCAGCTTGTTGTCGGCAAGACCGGCCGCGAAATCGATGCGCCTGCCAGAGCATATTTCAAAAAACATAAATTGAGCAAATATCTGGTCTGCCCGTTTGTCCATACTATCGGACTGCATGAGGCGGAATCTCCGTTCTTCGGTCCCGGCAGCAGCGACGTGCTGGTACCCGGCATGACTGTCTGTGTAGACGTCAGCTTCTTCGGGCATCCGGAATTCCACGGCGTCCGCATTGAAACCGGCTATGAAATAACGAAAAAAGGCGCAGTCCCGTTCAGCGCAAAGATGGATAAAATTCATACGGCAATTTAACCGTATTTTAAAATGTAATTTAACCACAGACACAAAGACACAAATTGAAGGCTGGAAACATTTTTTATATGCTCTTTATGATAATAAATGATTTCTTTGTGCCTTTGTGTCTTTGTGGTTAATTGAATTATATGGGAATTCGCAGCCATGAAAACTGAATTTGATGTGGTGCTGGGAATCGATATGGAAACCGATATCGGTTCCTTTACCGGCAATTATGAGGGAGTGCGGCACGGCACTCCCCGTCTGCTTGAAATTATGCGGCGCCAAAATGTCCTCGCCACCTATTTCTGGACCGGCCATGCGGCGGAAAATAATCTGGAAACAGTGGCGGATGTGTGTGCCGCCGGACATGAAACCGGTTGTCACGGACTGGTGCATGAAACGCTGGGCGATCCGATATTTCCGCTGCCCAACAACTGGCCGGTGTTTCCGTTTGAAGTCGAAGGACGCATCCGCGAAGCAACCAGGATTGTGGAGAAAGTGGCCGGCGTCAGGCCGGTGAGTTTCCGTTGTCCGCGGCTTTGGGGCAGCACGAAAGTGCTTAACGTACTGGAATCGCTGGGCTACAAATCCGATGCATCGCTGCCGCTTTATTATTACAGAAACCTTTATTATCCCTATCATCCGTCCGAAAATGCATGGACCGAGCAGGGGGGCATGAAGATTGTGGAAATTCCGAATTTCTGCGATCTGTCGATGACCAGCAATGATCCATATCAGCGCGACCGTGACCAATGGCCGTTGTTCCGCACTGTATCAGCGGCGGCTGTGCTGGAGAAGGCCGACAGTTTCATGGAGTATGTCGCAGTCAGAGGCAAACGTCCGGTGGTCTGTTTTTACTTTCATCCATGGGAATTCTATGAAATGCCTCAAGGATCGATTGATTACGGCGAGGCCAGCGTCACCCCGCAGCCGTTTATAACAAAAAATTGCGGGGATGTCGCCTGCCGGGAATTTGAAATTTTACTGCTGGAACTTAAAAAACGCGGCGGAGTTTTTAAAACCGCCGGGGAGGTTGCCGATGAATGGCAATGAGCTGATTGAACTGTTCAAAAATGGCGGCAAACGCAGCCATATAATTGGCGCTGCCGAAAATGGCGTCATTGCCGGGCTTGACCTGGAAGGCCGCCTGTACTCGGTAATGGACGGCGAAGTTGTCAACCGGGTGAATCCTGCCGCCATATTGGGAATAACCACCCGTTCAGGATACTTGAATCCCGGCGGCGACGGCCTGTGGCCCGCCCCGGAAGGGACATGCCTGGGCTATCAATATGGAACCGGCGGCTGGCGGGTGCCGCCGGGACTGACCGGAGCCAGATTTATTATCACGGAACAAACCGCGAATCGGGCGAGAATCGAAGCTGAAATAGACCTGGTCAATGCGTCCGGCATGGGCGTTCCGGCGATTTTCAGCCGGGATATTTCGGTGGCGGCGGACAATAAATGCCTGACAGTTAAAGTTATTGAATCCATTCAATATGCCGGCGCGCAAACTCTCAATCGCGAAGATTGCATACTGGCTCCGTGGACGCTTTGCCAGTTTGACTGCGGTCCCGGCTGCGAGGTCGTGTTTCCGACCGCCAATGCGGAGATATGGGACATGTACGATCCAAGTGATGACTGCCGTTACGCAAAAGATGGCCTGGTTCATGCCAGAACCGATTCATCCAGACGTTATCAGATTGGAATCGGACCAGCCGTTCCATGGATTGAACTTCGCCTGCCGCATAAAAAACTTGAAATTAAACGGTCTGCAATAAAATTGCCGGACAATATGGATTATATTGATATCGCTGATGTATCTCCGTCCATGAGGCCTTCAGATAAAGAAACCCGTTACAGCGTGTACAGTGATATGAACGGTTTTATGGAGATCGAAGCTGTCGGCGGCTGTCCGTCAGTACTTGATCCCGGCGCGGTTATGTCTGTTGAAGTAATAACGGAATATCGAAAAAGTTAAGGAGCAGATAATGAGTATCCATGTTCTGCCGTCAGGGAAATCAATGCAGGCTCTGGATTTTCCGCATTTCCCGACACGCTTGCAAGCCGTTATCTGGCGCAACTGGGGTCTGGTTCCAGTAGAAAAAATGGCGCAGGTTCTTATGGCGACGCCAATGCAGATCGAAGAGCTTGCTTTGGGCATGGGACTGCATCAAGACGACAGTTTATGCCCGCTGTGGCATGAACGCGGATATCTCACCATTATACGGCGCAACTGGCATCTGCTGCCTTATGAACAGTTGCTGGAATTGCTGGATTTTACTCCTGATGAATTGGCGTATATACTCAAGGAAGATGATTTTCTATGGCATAAATTAGGCAATATGAAGCCCGAAACCGCTCCGGTTCATTATGCTCCGCTTACAAGAGATGAAGTTCGGCAGACCGCGGCGCTGAAAAAGACGATTTCAAAATATTTCTCCGAGAATCAGTCCGCCAGTGACAGCCCGTTTGAATTTTTAAAGCGTTATGGCAGTCATGCCAATAAGGAATCAGCGTCTGAAGATCGCCGTTCCGGCCTCTGCATGACCTATTCTTATTCGGCGGTTTACGGCGATCCGCTGCTCAACGAAAAACTTGATCCATATCCGGATGGTTTGCTGGCGGATTACGCGGCTGCCGGAGTCAATGCGGTATGGTTGCAGGGAACGCTTTACACCCTAGTGCCATGGCTGGGCGAATCCAAATATTCGGACGGCTGGCAGACCCGCCTCGCCAATCTCAGAAAATTATGCCTAAAGGCTGAAAAGCATGGCATTAAAGTTTATCTCTACTTGAACGAGCCGCGCTCAATGCCGCCGGACTTTTTTGAGACTCATGCGGGCTGGCGCGGAGTACCGTCTCGCGATGGCTTAAGTTTTACCTTATGCACCAGCAAAGCGCCGGTGCTTAACGCCCTTAAAGACGGAATCTCAGAATTATTCCGCAAGGCGCCGGAGCTGGGCGGATTGTTTACCATTACCATGTCGGAAAATCTGACAAACTGCTGCTCCCGTCCGCAGGATATAATTGCGCCGTGCCCGTTGTGTTCAAAGCGCGGCCCGGCGGCAATCGTGGCTGAACTCAACCAGGCGCTGGCCGAAGGCGCGCACCGGGTAAAACCTGAAGCTGACGTGATTGCCTGGACATGGGCGTGGTCGCCGGAGTGGGATGAACAGGCGGTGGCGTTGTTGTCCAAAGACGTAAAACTGATGTGTGTCAGCGAAACCGCATTGCCCACCGACGCAATGGGCATACCGGGTTCCGTGATTGATTACTCCATTTCCAAGGTCGGGCCCGGGCCGATTGCATTGAGATTATGGCGGAAAGCCGCGGAGCATGGAATTAAAACTGTCGCCAAGGTACAGTTGAACAATACCTGGGAATGTTCGGCGATACCTTATATTCCAGCGCCGGGACTGGTGGAAAAGCACTTGCGCAATCTTGAAGACGCCGGGGTCAGGGATTTGATGTTGAACTGGACGCTGGGCGGATATCCCGGCGGCAATCTGGAACTATTAAAACTGCCGAAAGAAAAGTTAGCCGCAGAGAAATACGGCAGCGAATGCGCGGCGCTGGTTTTGCAGGCATGGGCCTGCTTTGACCGGGCATTCGAGGAATTTCCATTGAACAGCACACCGCAACTTTACACCGCGCCGCAGAATTTCGGGCCGATGAATCTGCTTTTTGCAAAACCGACCGGCTATGCGGCAACCATGATCGGCTTCCCATACGACGATCTCGCAACATGGCGGGGGAATCACTATCCGGAAGATATTTTTGAGGAACAGTTCAGAAAATTAAGCGCTGGCTGGGCTGAAGGATTGGAACAACTCAAACTGGCCGCTGAAATAGTGACTTCAGAAAACGCCGCGGCGCTGTCAGATCTTATGAATGTAGCGGAGGCGGCTTATTGTCATTTCCGCAGCACTTATCTGCAAATCAGGTTTGTCCGGTTGCGGGGGTCCGGCAACCGGCAAGTGATTTTTAGCATACTCGACGAGGAAATTGAACTGGCAAGGCGGCTGATTGAAGTGGTCATGCGCGACTCGCGCATCGGCTTCGAAGCCAGTAACCATTATTATTACAATGTTGCCGATCTGAAAGAAAAAATTCTCAACTGCGAGTTTATCAAGACCGGTGTTTTATGTCATCAAGCTGATACGCAAAATGATTGAAGCGTTGTCATTTGATGTCTTTGATATTGAAATTGATAATGGACAGCATGCTGAAGAGCGCAATGTAAATTAACAGCGTGCTGAGATTAGTAACCATTCGTCCGTATGGAATATCCGCAAGCCATAAAATACTTCCGCCGTTCATGACTTTAGACAGCAGATAAGGATCTATTTTGTCAGCGAACGGCAGTTTCTCCACAATATAGCAGACGAAATAAATGGTAATGGCGGCAACCGTGGCTCCGCTCATCCGGTCAAAAATCGTGGAAAAGAAAAAAGCGATGCTGCCCAATGCCATCATTGAGATCGAATAATATATTACGACCAGAAAATAACAGGCCAGCGCCTGGTCCGGGAACATCAATACCATCTCCGATCCCAGTCCAAGTCCGTGCAGGTATATCAGTTGAGTTCCGGAGTAACCGCGGAGGCATAACCCGATGACGAGCGCCACCAGCGCAAAATAAAGGCAGTACAGCAGATTAACCATATATATAGCCGACAGTTTGGCGAGGATAATCCTGGTGCGGGAACGCGGACGGGCCATATACATTTTCAGGCTTCCGTCCTGTATTTCTCCGGCAATCATATCGCCGGCCAGCGTACAGATGAAGATTGGCATAAGCACCAGAAAGGTCGGCACCAGGGCAACTCTGGCAAAAAACAGGCCATCAACGAAACGTTGAAAGTTGTCGAATTTTATGGTATCGGCCACTTCTTTTTCAAAAAAACGAAAATTAGAGGTTTTGAATCCGATATAGCATAAAGCAAGAAAAAAGAGGTGACCGAATAGCATCACATAATTCTTCTTTTGAACAGCAATTTTGCGAATTTCAAACCAAATCTCTCTCAGCATGTTCTTTCCCGTATCCTGTCGCTTCCATGAAGAAACTTTCAAGTTTTTTGCGTTCCTGACTCAAATGACTCACTTTCAGCCCATTACTCACCAGCAGATGATTGACCGAAGCCGCACACTCTCCGCTGACCCGCAATAGAATTTCAGGCCTTTCGCAGACGACTGAAAGCACCGGCAGTGAGCCTTCCTCAAACACCCGGTGCAATAATGCGGTAGCCTGGTCGAAATCCTCCGCGACGATCCTGATCGTGTTTTCCGCGGACAGCAGTTCGTCCAATGTTCCGAAAGCAACGATTTTACCGTCTTTGATCACTGCCAGCCGGGTGCAGACATTTTCGATTTCCGCCAGCAGGTGGCTGGTAAGCAGGATCGTCGTTCCGAAGCGGCGGTTGTACTCTTTGATGATTGTACGGATTTCGACAATTCCAGCCGGGTCCAGTCCGTTGGTCGGCTCATCCAGAATTATAAACTGGGAATCCGGCAGCAGTGCCAGCGCAATACCCAGCCGCTGCTTCATTCCGGTGGAAAACAGCCCGACTTTGTCATGCATCCGGTCTTTGAGCTCGACAAATTCGATGATATGAGCCATTTTTTTCTCATATTCCGGACCGTGACCGCCGGAGAAAATATCCAGGTTGCAGCGTGCGGAAAGATCGGGAATAAATGCCGGCCATTCAATAATCGCTCCGATATTGCTCATGGCCTGCCGGTGCGCGTAATTAACATCATGGCCGCAGATACGAACATGTCCGGAGGTCGGCCAGATCAAGCCGGTGAATAACTTTAATAAAGTGCTTTTGCCGGCGCCGTTAGGGCCGACCACTCCTAAAATATCTCCTGACCGGATCGTCATTGATATATTGTCCACCGCTTTTTTCCGGCCGAATGACTTGGACAGATTTTCACACTCCAGAATCATTGCGGCAGCTCCGGTTTACCGGTTACGCGGGCATTCAAATACAGATAATTTTTTGATTCCAGCTTCCCGGACGCCCCGTGAAAATTGTCGTAATCCATCAGGATGAATTTTTTGAATTCAAAAATTACAAAAGTTTTCTCATCCACGTTCTGTCCGTTGATCATAAACTCCGACATCCATTCATAACTGGAACCTTCCAGGGTAAACCACTTTTTGTCGACATCGGCGGGACAGAGAAAAATTCCGGTATTGCCGGCGTATGGTTTCAATACTGCGGCGATGCCAGGAAAAGTCTTTTCATTGTCCGGCGGACTGGATGGCCGCATTGTGCAGTACGGCATGGTAAACTTGTTATCCTGCAAGTACATATTCAATGCCAGGCCGATCTGGTGCAGATTGCCCAGGCAGCCTGCTTTGCGGGAACGCTCTCTGGCTTTCGCCAGCGCCGGCATCAATATCCCGGCCAGCAGCGCTATAATTGATATCGTGACCAGCAGTTCGATCAGTGTGAATTTGCGGATGCGCATTGACGGCCTCATAATTCTTTAAGTGTTCTAATCCAGTATTGACTGACCGCCGCAAAGTCCCGGCGTTCATCCGGCGTTAATTTTGAGGTCATTATTTTAGTCATTTCCTCTGTAACGGCTTTGCCTTCTTCAGAGGAAATCTGTTTTTTCAATGCGTCTTTCTGCTGCGGATTCATTTTTAATACTTTCTGATAATTATTTTCCGCAGTTTTATTTAACTCATCAAGGATTTTGGCGCGGTCTTCCGGCGTGGCGGCGCGCAACTGGTCGAGCGAACCGTTCAGCGCATTGGTCAAAGCCTTGATCCGGATATCCCCCCGCTCGTTTTCCGGATAAGACGTGAGTTGTTTGCGCAGATGCTCAAGCACCTCATTACGGCGGCGTTTGTCGGATTGCGCCATGAATGTACGGCTGAGCGCGTCTATAAGTTCATCCCGGGTCCAATCTTTTTTCGCCATTATTTCAGTTGGGGTAAGGGCTTCGCGTCTGGTACCGAAACAAAAAAAGCACAATACGGCAAGCAGCGGCAGAAAAACCGCAGCAGTAATAATTACCGGTTTGAGTCTTGGGCTTAAATTCATTCTTTTTTACTCCTGAATAATGTTACCTTGATTTTGGCGGAAAGTCAATTTAATTTTTCATATTTTCGCTTTTTTAATTTTAAAAATTAAGGAGTTGTAAAGAAATAAGTGGTATTTTTATGCTGAGGGTATCGGGGAGAAATTTTGGGGTTGCCGGAGAGGAGCAAAGCCGTAGCTTTGTAACGAACCGGCAAAGCCGAAAGCGTCCCCGAGACACCAGTAGAAAGGACCAGTTATTTTTGAACGACTCCTAACTGTAGATATTGACTATAATTTTAAAATTATCACTTGTCGCAAGTTCCCCGGTATTTACATTCTGCCGCCAGCGTATTATGCTGATTCGATGAAATAATTCTGCCGTGACAAAAAGCGATTTAAACAGAATTGTATTCTTTTATTGATAATCATGTTGTTTTTTGCTAAATGCGTATTATATTTATAGCTCTTGATAAGATTCATGTTAATACATGATGCGGGGTGGAGCAGAGGTAGCTCGTCAGGCTCATAACCTGAAGGCCGTAGGTTCGATTCCTGCCCCCGCTACCATTACAATTTCAGCCCGTCACTCCGACGGGCTTTTTAATTTCATAGGATCAGTATAAATGTATTGGTGTTATGTAATCTATAGTTCATCCCGGCGGCAATACTATATCGGCGTCACAGACGATGTCACTCGCAGAGTGCAAGATCATAATTGCGGGATTCAATTTACAGCATTGACAATGTGTTCTATCCTCCAGACTTTTTCGCTATCCATTAGCCAGAAACTCAAAGTATTAAAGTTCATCCCAAACTGAATTTGATGTCATATTTTACTTTATTGCTTTTTACTGAGCCATGCCCGTCCGTGAGACGTCAGCCGATATTTTTGTAGACGGCTACCCGGTTTTTCGGGTAATGTGTATTCAATCAATTGTTGTTCTATAAGCTCTTTAATTGTTCGTTTTAATGCACCTGTCTTACTATTCATATCCAATATTCCTGCCAATTCACCAGTCGAGAGAGGTACATCCTTCAAAGCCTTTAAGAGCATTTCTGACTGGGCCTTTGACTGGGCCCTTGACTGGGCCCTTGACTGGGCCCTTGACTGGGCCCTTGACTGGGCCCTTGACTGGGCCTCGGTTCGCATTTTCGCCTCTGTTTCAAGAGAAGAAACTGCTGAATCAGCATCAGGGATCCCAACGATGATTCTGAAAATATCGCCTTCAATAAGTTCAGGAATGCGATTCCCATATATTTTACCATATTTCATGAGCTTGCGTACCCCGGAGCCGAGTTCATCAGCGCGGCCTATTTCGCGGAAAAAGCTGGCGATGACCGGATTTTTGGGAAATGGCGAAAAGGTGGCCGGATCAATAAGTCCGAAGCCGTGGGGTTTGTTGCTGTTCTCGGTGCGCACCAGACCTCGTTCAATGATTAGTTTGGCCGGAAAGGCATTCATATATTCCCGATGGATGAGAATATTTGAAGCCACTTCCCGAAAAATAGAATCGCGGATGCTGATGCGGATATCTCCTTCCAGATAGAACGGATCAGGCAGGTGCTTTGCCACAAAGGCCATAATGCGTTCATAGCTCTCAATCAGATTAGTGGTGACTAAGTCGCGGTCGTCATAACGGTCTAAGTTTACTTTACGCAGAATCAGGTCGGTACGGTGATGCGGCACTGTTGTAAGAATGAGATCGTCTTTTCCCAGCAAAAGAATACCTGCCAGCGTCACCCCGCTTTTGCCTGTTTCAGGGTCAGTCTGGTAGAGCTGGGCACTCTTTAGGAGTTCAAGATCATCCATGTTGGACCACGGGTGGTTTTCCCGACGAAGTCCCGCAATTTTCCGGGCTTTAGCAATCAGATCACTGCGTAGATCGGAGATTGTGGCATACTGATAGATTTTATTTTCGGAATAGGTAGCCTGTTTGCGGTGATAAAGTTCGGCTACCAGACGTGTATGGTCAGTTATATCCAGATCGCCATCTTCATTGCGATCGAAAATACGTCCATTACAGCGATGCACTTGAGAGCTTTCCGGTACATAAATGCGTAAAATAGCCTTCCCGGCCGCCTGGATTTCATCAATCGACAGATAGCAGGCCGGCTGTAGCTTTTGCTGGTTGTTGATCGCAGTTACAAAATCCTTATTAATCTGCGCAACGCAATCCGCATCAACACCTGTAATTTCACCGGAATCAGCGACTCCAAGCAAAAGGGTTCCGCCATGCCGGTTGAGAAAAGCGCACACAGTTTCATATACGTTTCGGTTGATACTTCGGCGGCATTCCTTAAACTCCAACGTCAGGTTTTCGCCTTTTTGTATGAGTTTCTTTAATTGGCATTCATCTGCGTTCATTCGCGTCACCTCAATATAGAAAAATTCTTCTATTAACTGTTCTTAAATATACGAACTAACAACTAGAGTTCAAACTATCCTTGTCGCTTTAAACCGATTATTATTTTGCATAGAAGGAATTATCAGGACAGGCATATGGCGGAGATGCCTGCTATGATAGGCTTCAGCTTTGAACTAGTCGCGCGGCAGTGCAAGGCTAGATGTTTTCTTGGTTTGTCGGCAACGTTAACCCGCA
>JBAWXM010000076.1:0-17822 GCA_037144075.1 Lentisphaerota bacterium
TTTCCGGCCATTTTAAATGCTCAAAATCCGGCCATTCCTAGTGCTCATCCACAATCCACCACATCAGTACCGGAATACTCAGCGCCGACAGACCCATGATCCCGTCAAACAACAGGAATGATATATTAAGATATTTAGTCTGCGGCCCGACAATCGGCACAATCGGCATTTCTTCAAAGCCTTCCGGACTCCATGGGGCAGGGGGATGAAAATGCTTGTCGCCGCCCATCTGATACCATTCCCGGTATACCATCACCATAAATACCGCGGCGATGGTATAGAACATCGTCTGCCAGGCATAGATAAAACGATAGGCATAGTCCGAACCGTTGCAGTAATATTTGACAAGGTCAATAAACATTCCGGCCAGGATTCCGGCGATTACGGTGAAAGTTGAACTGAGCATCGTCTGCGCGGAACAAAACTGACCGTATCTTGACGGTGGAAATGTCCGCATTGCAGCAGGTAATCCGGCGACGCGGACCAGCGCAACCAGAAAAGCGCCGATAATCGCATTCCCGATGTCCAGCCAGAAAAAGTAATTGCCCGGCAACGTAACGAAAAGCCATACCAGCGGCATTATGGAGCCAACAACTCCGAACACCGCCCCGTAGACACAGATGCGCAGCGGATGCCAGCGGTCAACGAAAATAGCCATGAAATACATGGCGGCCATTATTGCAACTGAAGCAATCGTTTGATACCAGCCAATCTGATTCAACGAAAGCCCCATTTCCTTTCTGAAGAAAATCATAAACGTTCCAATGGCGGCGCCAAAACTAGTAAAAGAAGTAAACAAAAAACGGAATACATAAAACCGGTGTGAAAACGATTCGCGGAAAAACGTGATAATCCCTTTAATACCCCGACTGGCTCTAGCGGTTTTTTCATCCGGCGGCGGGTATTTGCCTTCTTTGATTTTTAAGCAAACCAGGCTGAATCCGACCAGATATAAGATGGCGGCTCCGACCAGGATTTCCCGCATATGGGATTCGGCATAGCCAAAGATAAAACAATTATACAGAGCGCTGGCGCCATAACCGACGATCCGGAGCATCCCCGTGAACCTCGCCAGAAACTGCGGCGGAATCACATCGTTGAAAAGATAGTAGAATATCGAGGCGGTACACATGTTAAAGAACTCGAACATCAGCATGAATATTCCAATCAGGACAATGGTAACAGAAGTCGGAGCAAAACTCCGTAAAAATTCCGAATTCCGCTGAAGTAAGGCACAAAAATCATCGCTTAAACCGATCATCGCCAGACTGGCGCAGAGAAACGGCATCGTCCAGATGATGAACGGAATTCGGCGGCCCCATCTGCTACAGTAACGGTCGCTCTTAAAGCTGACGTAAGGACAGACCGTCATATTCATAATACCGGGAATCGTGGTCAGGATTACCGCCATCAGCGTATTGGAACAGCCCAGATCTTTCAATTTCAGCGGCAGGATGCTGGGTACGACAGCTTCCATCAGCGTAAAGCAGAAGTCGCCCCACAGCAGCCACGCGAACAGCATGGCCAATCCGGCTTTAGTGTAAGCCAGTGTGCCATGACGGTAAATCTTATGTCCGTCGGCGCTTAGCTCCGGCAGCGGCGTCCCGTTCGGAATCGGCGTTGAAGGCTGCATCTCAATTAATTCTCCCGCTAATTTGAAATTACTTTTTGAGTTCCATTTTTAATAATTTTATTTTCCCAATAGATTTTTAACGCCGTTTTGAGTTCTCACGCCCGGCTTTATATTTTTAGTTTGTTTTGTGGACTTGAGACCATCCCTAACATCGAAAATCCAAGTTTTAGAAAACACTATTGCATTTTATTGCTATAAATTTTTTATTCTCTAGCCTTGATATACATTGCTTTGAACTATTGACTTACATCATAACTTTCAAGTTTTATACCGTAAATCCGCATTGGACTTGTCTTATTTTGACAGGAATCCGATTACAGCTTGCCGGCCGGATTGCGATTCTTTTTCCCGCTGAGTCATTAACACTTTTCTTTGATATATTGAAAAATCATATTAATTGTATTGTAAAAAACTGAAACTCTTGCCAACTCGAAGCCATGACTATTGGTCCTGACATGTCCGATGAAACCTATTCTCGGGGCCAAACCTGCATTGTATACTGCGCTCGCATCTGACGCGGCGCTGTTGTAAACCGCAACTTGCAACTCCGTTCCTGCCAGTTCCGCAGCAATAATAAAATCTTTTATCAAATATTGATTATAATTACACAAACAATCTTTGCTCCATGTTCCCGGACAGCCATTGATTTTAAGGCCGTCCGGCTCAAGCGCCGGGCAGCCGTCAATGGATATAAATACTTCCGGGCGTTCTCTAAAAGCCAAATACTTGGCTCCATGACAACCGCCTTCTTCATGTACGGTGAAAGCAAATATCAGAGGATTTTCCGGTGAAATGTCTGCTGTACTCAATCTTTCAAGGACAAGCAGGAGTTCGGCGATGCCGGCACGGTCATCAAAAGTCCATGCCGCACACATTGGATCATCTTTTGAACCAAAGCAATAAGGCCCGCGTCCGTCTATTATTGGAACAACCGGAGAGCCGACTCTTACTCCTGCGGCTTTTAACTCGGCTGGCGTAATTCCGGTCTTAATGCAGACATCATTCCATGATGGAACCCATTGCCCGCTTCTAGCCTCTGCAGTATGAGCCGATCCCATTGAAAATAAGCCTCTTATATTCGTGTCGTTATCGGTAATTATTTCAACCATACATTCGCCAAGTTTACAAGGGGTTAGCCCCCCGGAATTGATTACTTTCAAATCGCCTTCCGGCGTAATCGCAGTAATAACCATAGCTATTTCATCCATATGGGCCGCCATAATTGTCAGGGGGCCGGCAGAATTTTTGGCGGCAATCCGAACAATAACATTTCCCGCAGAGTCTTTTTCAGGCGTAAAACCGATTTCGGCAATTTTATTCTGAATATACTGTGCCATTTTTTCCTCCCGGCCTGGCGGGGACGGAATCTTCAGCAATTCATTTAGAATTGCCAGAAACTTCTTTTCTGTTTTTTTAATTTTCATTTTTTGTCATTGTTTTATCTTTAATGGTTTAAACGTCCATCCTTGATTTGCTGCCATAGCGCAGATATTGTGTCCGGAGAATCCCCGGGGATAAATATCCCGGCTCCATGTATTGTCGCAGAATGGGGATTTTGACGATATGTCCGGATTTATTTGTCCGGGATATATCGTAATCGCTTTATCAATGGTTATTCCTCTGCTTATCTGCCTGAAAAGCTTAAGCAATGGTAAGCGCAAATCTCCCGGAGTGAAATATTTACCGCATAACTCCAAAGCATGAGGAATACTTCCCTCAAAATCCATTTCCGCATCACAATGCCTAAGACCGCTTTGTAGACTTTTCAATGATATTTCAGCTTTTCTCCCCTGTCTCATGATTGCGGTTGGTCCCAGAAGTTTCCGCAATGGGATTTTTTCCGGCAAAACCCCATTTATGAAATATCTGTTCAGCGCATAGACAAGCATGCCGAAAATCTCAGCCGGACAAAACCGCTCGTTTCTGTTTTCAATCCAATCAAATTTTTTCTCAAATTCTGCCGCAAGTTCAGTAAATCTGGCAATTTTCACATAATCTGGATATTTAACCCGATATGGCGCAGCAAGCTCACTTGTCGTTTTAAACCGGCCCCCTTTATCAAGAACATAGTCGATCAAACCTGTAAAGTCCTTCAAAAGCTGATTGACTGTATTCTCCGAATACAAACTTTTTTGCGGCGCTTTAAAATCTTGATGTATATCATACCCCGCATAAAAAGGATTGACTGAATGCCAGGCCTCTACTTGGTTGTCATATAAAAATTTATAAGGATGATTAAATATTTTAAAGATATTTTCCCGACCCAAAGAATTATAAAATTCATCAAAACGCTGTTTCAGCCCGTCAAGGCGGTCAATTTCCGGCGGGGACTCCACCCCGAATAATGGAGCGGTCAGATGCAATCCTCCGCAGTAATTTGTAAAAGCCTGTCCTCCAGGTTGAAAAGCAATGCCGAAAAGATCAATGCCAAGTTTCTTTATCGCAGTTATCAATTGCGGCGCTTTCAGAAATTCGAGTACATAATATACCGGACGCTTACCTGTTATTTCCGTTATATCCATGATGCCCCGGGATTCCTGTTCCATCAGGACGGCAACGGCGTCATTCCAATTGTTATTTTCGCAAACATCGCCGATAAACGGCAAACAGCCGTGAGTATTGGAGTGGTAGCCGATTTCATGCTTTCGCAGAACCTTAATCAGTTCGTGGCGATTTTCCCGCCGCAGGTAGCGGGCAAATTCACCAGTCAGGTGAAATGAACCCTGAATACCGCGCTGCTCAAGTATAGAGCAAATCCGCATCATGACTTCATCGTGCCCCGGGGTTACAAAATCCTCAATGGCAAAGGAAATTGCGGCTTGTATAATTGTTTTTTTCATATTATTCCGTAATA
Organism: Lentisphaerota bacterium; assembly: GCA_037144075.1. Classification (GTDB taxonomy): domain Bacteria; phylum Verrucomicrobiota; class Lentisphaeria; order Victivallales; family Victivallaceae; genus CAIPAT01. The sequence continues at coordinate 4,488 of JBAWXM010000076.1, forward strand.
TTTATTTTAATTGCCTGATTATAACATCCTTTCAACTTGGCACGCTTGGCGGCGAATTGAGCCAAGACATTGCGGAGTTGGTATAATGAGGATGGTCATAACCCTGCATTTGCCAGCAACCTTGAACGGCGATATTATTCCATGATTCGTCTTTCAATTCCGGAGAACAGAAATTTTGGGGCGGATTTTCCGGATTACTGATGTATCTGAACTTCCATTTCCCGGCCAGCGACAGTATCCATGGTGAAAATTCTTTATTTATTTTGCGAGCGGTTTTATCGTCGGAAAACGGAAACAGCGTTGAGCGAGGCGCGAGGCGATGGAAGCCGGGACAGCCCGGACTTTCCCAGAGCAGTTTTTGTAGTTGACTCAAATTTTTCATGATTTAAACTTTCATTAATTTAGCCAATTTTAAGAATTGGCTTTTTCCTGTTAAAGACTTGTTTCTTGCTCATAAGCCTATTGGGGTGTATTCAATACAATTTTTTCTGAAAAAGTCATCGAAATCTTAATTTTGAAAAATTATCTTCCGTCCTGCGGTTACAATCTTTGCAACATTTCAGTTTTTATTCCAACTCAATTCCATCTAGCAAAGCGTGTTGAATAACATCTCGCCGTAATTGCAGTCACGTCTGTCTTTCAATGAACCGATTATAACTCTCCGAGGCGACTCCCGTCTCTTTGGACGGCCTTGCCGAACTATGGCAGAATCTCTGCTGCTTGTCGTGCATAGGGAATATTTCCGCCTTCTCTTTTTAACTTTTTATCCGCCATTTTATGACATGAAAAACTAGGTTCTTTCTTAAAATGAGTGGGTAATAGTGAATACCCCTCCGTCTTGAGATATATTATATTTCATCATTCAAGGATTTCAAACCATCAAAGAAGGATTCAAATACAATGATGAAAGAACTGTTTGAGAGAGCGCTTGGAATAAAAAAACCTTGGTTAATTGATGATATTAAATTCGATGCCAAGGAGCGCCGGCTTGACATCCATATCAACTTTGAGGTTGGCGCTAAATTCAAATATATCTCAGAGGGAGAACATATTTCCGGGGAATTCGGAGTCTACGATACCGTTGAAAAGAGTTGGCGGCACTTGAACTTTTTTCAGCATGAATGTTATTTGCATTGCCGTATCCCTAGGGTAAAACCTGAAGATGGCAAGATTCGTCAGATCGAAGCGCCATGGGAAGGCAAGAGCAATGGTTTTACGCTATTATTAGAGGCGTTATTACTGCAATTATGCAGCGAGATGACGGTCAATGCCGTTTCCCGGCTGACCAGTGTGGATGATAATAAAATCTGGCGAATGCTGGAATGTTATGTTGATAAAGCCAGAATGCAAGAGGATTTTTCCGGGATGACAAAAATTGGTCTTGATGAAACCAGCAAAGGGAAGAATCACGATTATGTCACAGTATTTGTTGATATGGAAAAACGCAAGACCGTCTATGTCACGGAAGGCAAAGACAACACGACTTTGGAGCGTTTTGTGGAAGACCTTGAAGCTCATGGAGGTAAAAAAGAGAATATCACTGATGCAAGTTGCGATATGTCGCCGGCTTTTATCAAAGGGATCAGCGATAATCTTGAGAATGCAAAAATCACCTTCGATAAGTTTCATCTGGTAAAAATCATCAATGCCGCAGTCGGAGATGTAAGAAGAGCTGAATCCAAAGAGAACGAGTTGTTGAAAGGAACCAAAAATATCTTCGATAGAAACCGTGAAAATATGACTGACGCACAACTGAAATATCTCATGGAAAAGCTGGAATTGAAAGGGTTAAGATTAAAAACTGTAAGAGCTTTTCATCTCAGGGAATCATTCCAGGAGATCTATAAATCTGAAACCAAAAATGAGTTTATAAGTCGGCTGGACAAGTGGTACTCATGGGCAATCCGTTGTCGGCTTGAGCCAATGAAAGACGTGGCTAAAACAATCAAGAGACACTGGGATGGTGTCATGCGATGGTATGATTCAAGGATAAATAACGGCATCCTGGAAGGGATAAATTCATTGATTCAAAGCGCAAAAAGCAAAGCCAGAGGATTCAAGACTTTCAGGTACTTCAAAATCGTTATTTATCTGGTCACCGGAGACTTGGATTTCACAAAAGTTAACGCTTCTTACGAACCGCTAACATAAAATAGATACCCACTCAAAATGAGAAAGAGCCAAAAACTATCATCAATGCGCCCTTTCAAGCGGCGGGGACTGATGGCAAGAAAACTTTCATCTGTTTCCAGGGCAACACCCCTGTTGACTTTCAGGTTAAATAATTCTTCCAGTCTTTTCAAACGGCTGAAACTGTTATTAAAAGCCAGTTTAATAATTTCGTCAACAGAATCCAGTCCGATAAATTCCGGCAACAGGACTTTTAAATTCTGCCGTAGTCGGCACAACCGTTTATAAATGGCGTTCATTTCCAGTATGACGTTTTCCGGCATCGCGTTTCCCTCGCCGGGATTAATAATTGTTACTGCAGCGAGAGCTATTGTTGTCAAACTGTTGCAAACCAAATCCACGCTCAATAATTCGACATCGCTTTTGCCGGTAACATATGTCCAGCTCAACATCCCGACCTTGCCAAAACTTATGGCCGGATTTTTACCCGCCCAGGCGATATCCGCCTGGGAACAATTCATTATCCGCCACCATGGACCTATATTTTTATGGTTAAATAACGGGACTTGCTGTTCCGTACCGTCATTATATTTAAAAATATACCTGCCTTGCGTTTCAGAATTGCCGAGGTTTTCAACTATCGCGTGAACAAAACTGATTGCCGCCGTTTTTTGCTTAACTGGAATAGTTATCCGATTCGGGAAAAGAACTCCATCTGGCCCGGCCCCGACCATAATAAGTGATGGCGGAGTTTTATTTCCATCGCTTTTGAACTCGTATATAATTCCGCTGATACATTTTTTGCCTCTGGGAAAATTACCCAGATCAGCATTTTCATTAGGCCAGCTTGCCTGGCCAGCGACATATTTGAAACGCGAATTCGCGATATTGGACAAATCCAGAATGTTATAATCATTCCACTTAAAAAGCGGTTTCGCCAGCCATTTTGAAGAAAACGCGGTCTGTTCAAAAATCATCTTATTGGCGATGGTTGTGCATATATCTTTATTTGAACAAGGCATTGGTTCAATTCCGGCAAAATGGTCCTCGACTGCCGATGCCAGCATGTTCTGGGTATTATTCAGCAATTCAAGACATCGAGGAGACACATTGCCAGGAAGTACAAAACCGGCGCAACGCTTAAAAAAGTTTTTCCGATTCTTTTTTTCGTAATCGAAATTCCAGCATGCTGCAGCTGTCATTATTACTCCCGGCATTCTTGTCTCATAAATGGTATAAGGCTGCCGCAAGCTGTTGGCTGCCGCCCAGTAAGTCGCCAGCAAACCATTCGTATTGTGTTCTATTGCCGCTTCTGTATGCGCTAAAATATTGTCAACACTGTTAATATTTCCAGCCCCTATCACTTTGCATTCGGTATGCTGTTTCAGGAACGGCAAAAAGGGAAAGCTGTAGAACTTTTTAGATTTTCTGTCTGGTTTCAAGTAGGCTTCAAACCGTTTTTGGGTCTTCTCCGTCAAGCTTAAAAAGTCATCATAACTGATTCTGCTTTTACCCTCGCGATTGAGAATAATTCGCTCGCAACGCGTTTGGGTGGAACCATAGTCCCAATCACATAAAACCGCCGCCGCAGGCAATTGGTGTAGTCCCTCGTCATATTGCCTGACGATATCCGCCCAGCAAAACGGAATCATATTCTGGTCAATGACCCAGTTCAATACTTTGAGAATGTAATCCATGTAAAGCGAATTCAATCCACGTTCAAGCGCATATTTTTTACATTTATTACAAGTGCCCAGCAGGAATGGTTCATCAGCGCCGATATGAAGCATTTTGGAATAAGGATGCGCGGCAATAATTTCAGAAGCCATTTTCGTAAATAGCTCAAACGTGCCGGGATTAAGTGGACAGCCCTGCGAAAAAAGCAGTGGATTTTCCCGTAATCCGGCATATCTTTCATGCCGCAAAACATATTCCCAGTGTGCAAGGCTCTGAACCAGGGGAATTATTTCAATAAAATATTCGTGCGCAACATCGTTAAGTTGTCTTATCTGCTCCTTGCTTAATGCGGATTCGACCGCGATCTCCGGAATTGTTTCAAAAGGGAATTTGTCTTCATACTCAATCAGAACATAATTTATCTTCAACTCAGAAAAACGTTTTATAAGTCCCAGCAAATAATCAAAATTCCAGCTTATTCGCTTCAGATCAATCATTATTATGCGTTTTTCAACATCCGCCCAATCATGAATATCGCCGACGAAATGACTATCGTGAAAGCATTTAAGTTGTTTTAAGGTACAGCAGGCATAATACGCGGCCTGTTCAGTTCCAGCAGAAATATTTATTACTCCATCACGGCTTGATATCACATATTCATCATGGTTTTTCAGAGATGAATTTTGCTCAATATTTACCATCCCGGATATCCCGTCGATGTGTGAACGTAAACGATTCCAGTTTTCGGGCATTTTTATTCCATCTCTGGTATTTTTAACGGCCGTTTCATGAATATCAACACGTTTGGGGTGCGGCATAAGTATCGCAAGTCCGGCGGTTATATTATTTCCCCCGTCCCCCGATTTCTGTCCGGAACACTCATCGTTTATTATTTTACACGTTGTCATAGGAAACACTTTTATTTGTCATCTTTTGGTTTGTTGTCCCCGGCAGGCGTAACCGAGAATTTAAAGACTTCAGTGTCGCCTTGTTCAAAATGTACGCTGCCGCCTTTGTTTTTTGGAGAGCAAAGGCCTGGTTGAATATATGCGCCCTGAAAGTTGGCCCCTAATGCTGCGGGGCTTGACAAGCGAATAAAGGTAGAGTCATTTTCGGCCTTGATGGTAATCGGCCCGACAACGGAGGTCATAGTAACTTCTTTAAGGAAATAGCGATCCACTTTTCCCTCAGTCTTGCCGTTCAAAGTTTCATCCTGACAGGTAATCGCTTTAAATTCCACCGGTTCCGCTGTTTCCATAACAATCATATTGGCTAGACGTTTATGGTTGTCGCTCCAAGTAAAATCCTTTTTGTAGTTAAGCTGCGCCGTGAAATCGGTTTTTCCCGATTTGTCAATATCAACAGTTAAATCAACAACAACCGCGCCATCTGCCAAGGCCACCTGGCGTTTCATTTTAAACGTGTCATTATCAAGATTGAAACTTTCAGATAAAACTTTCCCATTGCTTAAGCCCATTGCCTGTTTCCGGGAACTGCCGAGGATAGTAGTCAATACCTTAAATACCTGCTTGGCGTCCAGTTTGAAATACAGAATATTTCCGTTTGCTTCGAGGAAATATTTTGTGTTGCCGTTTGCAATTTCACGACCCGGTTTGATTTCTTCTGCCTGGCAGTTTAAAGCAAACAGTGCACATGCGGTTAAAATTGTGGTAACGCTTCTCTTTTTCATCTTCGTAACTCCTTATGTTTGAAAAGAAATGATTTTATTTACTAGCGATTACAAGTTTTGAATTCAAATTAATCTACGGGGAAGCTAAATCTGCTCACTTCCTGTAGCTAGTTATTGCAATTGGTCGGCTGAGTCGTTTTTTCTTCCAGTTCAGTGAGGGAATCAACTATCCCGGAGATATATTCGTTAATGCGGCATTGCGTTTCTTTCAGGCGAAGAATTTGTCCGCCTTGGCGAATCTGGTCCAAATGGCTTGAAGTACTTGTGCCACATTTTGCGAAACGAATCACTAACCGCTTCGCATGCTTTTATCATTTCGAGCAATGTTTCACTGGCAAGTGTTTTTTTAATAGCTTCCTCTGGAAAAAGTTTAATTTGTTTCAGCGCGACTGTTTTGATTTGTTTGCAAGCTCATGCAACCTCCATGTTGAACTCTCCAATGTCCTTAAAAATCTTTTTATCCCCCAAACGGCGATAGATGAAAAGCGCAAAAACCGTCAAATCGAGCTAACCTCCCTCGTGGGTTATTTCCATCCTGAGATATTTTTTAAATTATTGTTAAAAATATCACTTAGATATTTTGAACTAGAAATCAATCGCTTTTCTTCCGCAATCAATTTATCAAGCTTTACTGAGCTCTTATAATTTACCTGACGCAGTCGCTGCATGGTAAATTGTGTCCACAGTCTTTGACGGCTGACGGCAAGCATTGTCGCCAAATCCCTAAAATCCTTGAAAAAACATTTAAATTCAGTTTTTATATCATTTCCGGCATCCATTGTGCTGATAGTTGCAAGCGCTCTGTCATACAATTTATCGGCCTCATGTACAGCGCGTTCAAGTCTTGACATGATTTTTTCGGTATTGGCCTCGTCAACAGCGATAAGATCTTTCCAGTCCGGATGCATGATTGCATACCAAAGCAATATGCCGGCGAACATCTGTAAGGTATAGTTGGCCGGCGCTATCAGATAATCCAGATTCATGGCTGTGGAAATGCCGTTTATGTTAATTGCCATATCCATAACTTCGGCGGTCTGTAACAACAATTCCGCGAACGCATCCCCGCAATCAATCCCATATTGTTTTTCAAGTTCCTCGCGTATTCCTTGTGATATATCCAGTTCAGGGTTTTGCAGCAGTCTGGAAATTATGGTCAAGTTCAGTTTGTTCAAACTCCAACTGTCCGGATAGGCCGCCGGTTCTTTCGTTTTCCGGTCGCAGATTCGACCCCAATTAACCGGAACAACTGCATATGAAATATTTTTGCCTTGAGTTTTTTTTATCAGTTCCTGATGTTGGCGACTGATAATCAAAGGGATATCTCTGCCGCTGACACAATGTTCAAGCGATAACTCCACAATCTGGGGCGCGCTGCCATACTGGTTTGCCCATCGGTTCAGCGGTTGATTCAGGGCATAATCGCCCCAGGTGGCCTTGTAGATGAGCGATAAATTATTTGTTTCTGCATATTCTTTTAATTTATGATTTACCGGTTCCGGGTCGTAAACATATTTAGTCCGGGAACGAGGGCGGCGGCAGTACCATAATGCGTGGTCATTGTTATAGAAATCAGCCAGATATTCTAGTCTTTCTCCACCAAGCCCCTTGACGTGATTGATTCCCCAGAGCCGCGGAATCACCTCTATTTTAGAGCTGATTTTACGCGCGCCGGCAACAATTGCTTTATTCAACCATTCGATAAGCGGAAAACGATCAGGATATTGTTTACACTGATCACAGTTATGAGAATAAGTTATCATTTTACTTTCGTGGAACGAATAGATGAAGCCATCAATATCGGCAAAGTCTTCCAGACTTTCAGCGGTTTTGATCTCGATTAATCGCCGGACCCCGGGGTTGGAAAGACATAAATATCTGTCCGCTCGAGCCGTTTCATCTTCCGCCAGCATTTCTGAAACATGTCCTACCGTCAATTCAGGAAAAACTTCCATCACCTCCGATGGCAGAGACACTTCATATGAATGAAAATAAACTTGCAAGCCCAGCGATTTTGCGAAATCAACCCGTTGTCTTACTTCCTGTCTGGCTTCAGTTATTTGAGCCGCGAATTTTTTGCGCAAGTTATAAATCTGCGGGACTTCCCGCATCAGGCAAAGCAGATTGCTGCAACTACAGCCGACATCCAAGTCGCTGTCATGTCCCCGCGAATCAAGCACAACTTTTTTAAAGCCGTTATTTGCGGCAAATTCAATATGTGCAGGAGAAGGGGCATAATAAAAATCTATCTTCATTCTATTGCCCCCTGTTACGGCGCTGACCAGAATAAATCATTCTTAGGCAAAGCCCTGATCTCGCCATCACGTTTGAACAATACATGGCCATCGGCAAAAAGAGCATTGCGCCCATCATTATGGCGAGGAGCCTCTGGATACATAAGCACAGCATATCCATACGAAGCCTCATAATTCCAATCATCAAGTTCAAGCATGTTTGATGACGGTTTTTTCAGTCTGGAAAGAGCAATGGGAGTGGTGTAACCCCGGTTGCGCTTGCTGTCCCCGCAATACAGGTTATAACCATAAGAATAAACTTTGTTTGATGCATCTGCTTTATATCCTCGCTTCGGGCAGCGCAGGATAGACATTTTAGGATTATCATAATAGGCTTGCTTGGTATAACCAAACCAATTGCTCATTGCAGTGCGGGAATGCAAGTCCCATCCCTTAAGATAACCATAGATTTGTCCGTCCCAAATAGTATAGTCTGTTACCGGAATAAAATAGAAAGGCGGATAGAAATTCCCGTAATCTACCGCATATGCCGCAAAACCGGTTCCGTGCTGCCTCATGTTATTGGTGCAGGTAATTTTTTTTGCTTGTTCCCTGGCCTTATTCAACGCCGGCAGCAGCATACTTGCAAGAATTGCGATAATAGCGATCACGACGAGGAGTTCAACGAGCGTAAAATTTTTCGATTTATAACAACTTGAATACTCTTTCATAACCGGGGCTCCAATATGATGGGTTAATTTATCTAAGCGGTTTCCTTTTAAAAACCTTTGACTTTTTTCAGGCCGATCAATTTTGTCATTTATTTTTCTCATGATCCCGTCCTCCTAATATATGTTTTTTCTGTGCAAATTTTTAAGACTAAAATTACTTTACTTGTCCATAATAAGATGTTTTATTAAATTATACAAGTATTTAACCGCCACTCCATCATTTTTACCACAAGCGTTCACGGCCTCCACCTGCGATAAAATACATGTTCCCAGGCCAACTTTTTTCTCTACCAGCAAAGCCCCGAAACAGCGTGGAATTTCTCCTCTGTCGGCATCTGCGCCAATTGCTTTGGCATCTTTATCCAAAGGCAATATCAAAGACCCATAAACTTCTCCATACTTGTTATTCAATGTCTCCCAATAATAACGTTCCTGGAGTTTGTCGAAAGCCGGATAATCCAAGTCTACCGGCATCAGATCAATTCCGATCATCCGAAAGTATTTGCTTACTTTGGAGCGAAGAGGCAATATCTGTGATTCGGGAAGCCAAGGGACGGTGCCTTCAAATCTCTGCTCCAATGAGAGCATTCTGCCGCCGTTTTTGAGCCATTCGCCAAGTCCGGCAAACTTCTTTGCGTTGAGATGATTCAAAGCGTCGGGGCCAATGAGCAGGAATTTGCCATCGGCCGGCATATTTATTTCATCAATATATTTAACTTTAAGTCCGTCAATGTTAGCCAGTAAAGTTTTGAGGGTTTCGTTCAGAACGCGGTTTTTCCCATTGAGAATATAAAGCGTCTGGCTGAAATTTACTTTCATGGCAGCATCCGCACTGCCGAGAACAAATACTTTATAATCATTAAGTAATATTTCCTTGTTCCCGGAAGTCATTTGTAAGGCAATCTTGTAATCGCCGGTTTTCAAGTCGGCAGCCAATGGAATTGTAATATCCATGGTAACTTTGCTTCCGGCTTTCAAACATCCGAAATCTATGTTTTCACTGAAAAGCGCATTGTCAGATTCAGTGGATAGAGTTACCTTGACTTTCGCATCTTTCGAGTCCTCGCCGGTATTGTTGAACGCATATACTTTGGTGCAGAATTTATTGCCGGCAATAAAATTATGCTGGTTATCATATAGCGAAAGGCAGGTGAACAATGGTGAATAGGCCAACTTGAACATTTTGCCGATAGGGCTGGTTGACTGGATGCCGTCGGGATTAAGATTCTGCAACTTCTCCATATCATAGTTTAACCATGGGCCGGAACAAGCGCTGACTCCCTGCATATACTGGTCATACATCCTCACCATCTCGACCATTTTCTTGACGCGGAGCGCAACTATTTCATATACTTTCTGTTTATCAAAAATGTCAACATGCAAACCGGCCAATTTTATGAGTTGCCGATACTCCCACCATTCGCCGTCCACTGCCGCATACATGGCTTTGTCATGTTCGTTTTGATTGGCGGTACCCTGTATTGCCGCATAATTTGGGTTACTAAGAATCCTGACCATCTGCGGAACATCTAATTTGCCATCTTTATACATCGGAGAAAAACTTTTTTTAGTCAACTTCCATAGACGCTCCGCGTTACAGGTTCTGCAAGTCCCGTAATAAAGCGCTTCATCCGCATAAACAGGTATTGGCTTAGGATAAACATCCGTGTTCCACAGTTCATAAAATAACTTGAGGGTCAGGGGATAAAGAGAAAAATGACTGATATCCATACTTGCGCCACCGCACATCAACCCTGCGGCATTAAGAAAATCCTGCGCGGGAACTGCCGGAACCAATTTTCCGTTTAGATCCATACTTTCTGCCGATATTCCGTGTTCCCCTGCAAATACCATCCCCGGACAATTTTCATATAAAGCTTTACGCTGCACCGGCAAATCAAATGCCTGATTGCAATCACGGAAATTTTCATTGCCGGTAAGAACTCCCACTACAGAAGGATTATTGGCTATGTTTTTCCCCAGCTTATTGAACAAATATTTAAAATACTGATCGCGCCCGGCAAGGTCGAAAATCTCCTTGCCGCATTGCTTAAATTCCCCATTGACTTTTTCATAAAAGAACCCCATGTACAATTTTTCCGGAACCGTATGGTTCTTGTTTATTATCATGCGTTTTATCCACAACGGCATATCCGTTGAGTGTTTGAACGGCAATATCACATGAAAATTCAGCACTCCTTCCTCATCGCAAATATCATTCATTATTTTAGTAAACATAGGCCAGCGCATTATGCTCGTACAGTTATTCTGCCTGAGCAGTTTTATATACTTCCGCAAACATCCGCCAACGTTATTAATGAATTGAGGATTGCCGTTTTCAATATACAGAAGACAAGACAAATGTCCTTCTTCCGCAGCGATGCCGTAGCAGTTGATTTTTTTCCCGTTAAGATAAAAATCCGAGCCGACAACATTAAACTCGCGCAATCCGAAACGTTCCCATCCCGCCAATTTGCCGTCCACGTTAAGTTTTACAGAATACAGAAATGGGTTTGCCGGACTCCAAAGAACCGGATTGTTGATTTTTGCCGTAAATTCCAATTGGTTTTCCCCTGGCTCCAGTTCCCTGTACCCATGATTAATCACAGTCGTACTGCCTTGCCCGTTCCACGGCGACAACTCTATCGTAATCCCGGCATTCAGCTTTTTGCCGGTTGAGTTTATCAGCAGGCATTTTATTTTTGCCAAATCCGGTAATTGCGGTCTTATAAACATTTCACTTGCATAGACCGGATTAACAACGTCAATCATTACCGGAGCGTAAATGCCGGAGTTCAGTACGCGCATCGGGCGAACATTTTTGAAGATGACTATGCTGATATTATTGGAACCGGATTTTATATATTCCGTAACATCAATATGAAAAAATTCAGTCGGAAATCCCGGTAAAATATTTTTGAGTTCTGCCGCCTTTCTCCCGTTTATAAATATCATAGGCTCCCAGGCGAGGCCTTCAAGCTTTAAGATAAAACGCTTTCCCTGCGTCCCTGCTGGAATTGTAAAGTTTTTTTTGAAAAACATGGCGCCGCAAAGTTCAGGATTATGCTCTCCCGCATCAATGAAATTTGGCACCTGCATCTTATCCCAGGAAGATGAATCAAAATCAGCAGTGGTAAACCTGAGGTTCTTTTGCACCGCATCAAAATATTCATTATGATTACAGGCGACCCTCTTATATAACCATTCGCCGGTAAGATAAATGCGCTCCTTCTTGGCATAAAAAATGTCGAAATCTTCAGGCTTTGCCAAAGTGCTGTTTATCTGGGCGCCATTCGCATACGAGATCGCCAGAAAAGACACAAAGTAAATCCAAAAACGCATACGTGCCTCCCTAAAACTGTTAGTCAACTGTTTTTTGTTATAAAATTTATTGATATAACAATACACTATGAATAACAAAATGTCAATATTCTTTATGAAAAAGATTCAAAATAATTTTCATCCACCCAATAAAAATATATTTAGGTTGGGCTATGTTGTAAATCAGGTTGTTGAAAAAAATGTTTTTTTGTCTTGAATGTGTGTATTGACAAAATATTGATTATTGTTATATTATATTACAATAGACAAAACACTTTTACAAGAAAGATAAAAACCATGAATAAAACACAATTCACGACAAAATACATAATAGAATATATTCATAATAAACAATTAGTAAAGGGGAATTCTCTTCCAACCCTAAGAGAAATAGCGTCTGCCTGTGATGTGTCTTTGTTTATTGCGAAAAAGGCAATAGAGATATTGGCACGGCATGGCGTCGTTAATTCCCAATGGGGCAGCGGAAACTTTATCAAAGATGTAAATGCCGACAACATTAAAGATATCCTGATAACCGTTGAACAGCCTAAAACTCAAACCATTCACAAGTTGGAACATAACAAATATCTAGCCTTTATTGCCGCAAGTAAGATATCTGCATTTTCAGGAGGATATCTTAGCGGAATTAATGATATAATAAAAAGAGAAAATTTTCTCCTGACGCTGGAAATGTCCAATCATTCTGTTGGAACAGAAATAGAAAATATACACAAGATGCTGGCAAATAAAGATATTAGCGGGATTATAATTGATTCATTGTATAAGAATGAGCCCCCCCCATATTTAAACGAATTGAAACAACGCGGTATTCCTTGTGCTTTTGTCGGAGACTCTGATTTTGGAAGTTATTGCCAAACAAAACATCTTGGCTGCGACAACAATGCCGGATTCCTGGCCGTAATGAACTATTTGTATGATATGGGGCATCGCCATATTGCGTTTGTTGGGACTCCACGCTTTGGCCTGCCGGCGAATCAGGAACGCTACAATGTCTATAAAAATTTTCTGGCGGAAAAAAAATTGCCTGAATTATACATAGCCGGAACAGGCGGAGAACCGGAAGAGAATTTTATATCCGAAATTCGCAATACCCAATGTTTTCAAGATAAAATAACCGCCTTTGCCTGTTGTGGAGACGCGATAGCTAAAGAGCTTATCACCGCCTGTCGTTTGCTTGGCTTGAAAGTTCCAGCGGATATTTCAGTTACCGGCTTTGACGCTAGAGAATGGACTGCATATTACACTCCGGCGCTGACTTCTGTATTTTATCCGACTGAAGAAATAGGACGGGCTGCGGCCGAAGAGCTGCTTGCAAAAATAAAAGACCCTCTTTGGAACATTCCGGATTCCATCAAGATAAAGCCTCGGCTGATAATCAGAAACAGTGTTGAAAAAATAAATACTATCTAACGCCGTGTGCAAGTTTTTTAAGTTAGGGTACGTTACAAAATAACTCGATCGTATAGGAATTTGTATTTTAACGCCGTGTGCAAGTTATTTTTTTAATAAAAAACAATTATAATTTGAAATT
>JBAWXM010000077.1:0-17549 GCA_037144075.1 Lentisphaerota bacterium
TTATCGGGGAGAAATTTGGGGGTTGCCGGAGAGGAGCAAAGCCATCGCTTTGTAACAAACCGGCAAAGCCGAAAGTGCCTCCGAGACACCAGTAGAAAGTACCAGTTATTTTTGAACGGCTCCTAAATAATAGAGTAAAACTTTAAAACTGGAATTTCATAACTGAATCCTTTTTGCCGATTACTATTTGAAAATCATTTTCTTCAATAGTATTGTAACAGGTTTATAATTAATTAAAACAAACAATGGATTGAGTATAACTGTATGAAAGCTGTAGATTTACGTAAAAAATACATTGATTTTTTTGTCAGTAAAAAACATAAAGTCATTAAGAGCGCCTCGCTGATACCGGACAATGACCCTACTTGTCTGTTCACCACCGCCGGCATGCATCCGCTGGTGCCGTTTCTCCAGGGGGAAAAACATCCGCTTGGCTGTCGCCTGGTCAATGTGCAGAAATGCATACGTACCGGTGACATCGAAGAAGTCGGCGATCCGGTGCACTTGACATTTTTTGAAATGCTTGGCAACTGGTCGCTTGGCGATTATTTTAAAGAAGAGGCAATTCAATTCAGTTTTGAATTTCTGACCAGTCCGGAATGGCTGAATATTCCAATCCGCCAGCTCGCAGTCACAGTTTTCGCCGGAGACGAAGACGCGCCGTTTGACGATCTGGCCTATAATCTGTGGCATCGTCTCGGCATCCCACTGCCACGCATTGCCAAACTCCCCAAAGCCGACAACTGGTGGGGGCCGGCGGGCCAGACCGGACCATGCGGTCCGGATACTGAAATGTTCTACTGGACCGGCCCCGGCGAAGCCCCGGAAACCTTTGACCCGAAAAACCGGCTCTGGGTTGAAATCTGGAACGACGTGTTCATGCAGTACAATAAAAATGCCGAAGGCAAATATGAGCCGTCCACACAGCAGAACGTGGATACCGGCATGGGCGTGGAACGCGTAACCGCCGTGCTGCAGGGTAAATCCAGTTGTTATGATACAGAGATTTTTCAGCCGGTTCTGCGTAAAATAGACGAACTGCGCGGCGTAGCCGCGCCGGAAGTCCGCACCAACTCGGAGCGCATCATTGCCGACCATATCCGTTCTTCGGTCTTTATCATTGCCGACGGCATCACGCCGGGCAATGTTGACCAGTCATATGTGCTGCGCCGCCTGATCCGGCGGGCCATCCGTGAAGGACGTAAACTCGGCATCGAAAAGGCGTTCATCGTGCCGGTGGCACAGGTTGTGATTGAGAATTTCTGTGATGTTTACGGCGAATTAAAGCAGAATGAAGCCAAAATCATCGAAGAACTGCATGCTGAAGAGAGCCAGTTTGAGCTTACTCTCGAAAAAGGCTCCAGGGAATTCGAGAAGCTGATTTCACGGGTTCCTGAACATGTCACCAGGAAACTAATCAGCGGCAAGAATGCGTTCTTCCTGTATGAAACTTACGGATTTCCGCTGGAGTTGACTGAAGAAATGGCTGCGGAAAAAGGTTTTCAGGTAGACCGCGCCGGCTTCAATGAAGCCTTTGCCAAACATCAGGAACTTTCCCGCAAAGGTGCCGAGCAGAAATTCAAGGGCGGACTGGCGGACAGTTCCGAAGCAACCGCCGGCCTGCATACCGCAACTCATCTCCTGCAGGCGGCGCTGCGCAAAGTACTCGGGGAGCACGTCGAGCAGCGCGGATCGAATATTACCGCAGAGCGTCTCCGCTTTGACTTTTCACATGATGACAGGATTTCTCAGGAGGACCTGGATAAAGTAGAGCAGATGGTTAACGAAGCCATCGCCGGAAAACTGACTGTTGACTGCCGGGAAATGACTGTAGAGGAAGCCAGGAATGAAGGCGCAATCGGCCTGTTCGGTGACCGTTACGGGGAAAAAGTGAAAGTTTATACCATCGGCGACTTCAGCAAGGAAATCTGCGGCGGACCGCATGCTTCCAATACCGGCGAACTCGTTAAATTCAAAATTTTGAAGGAAGAGAGTTCCAGCAGAGGCGTCAGAAGAATCAAAGCGGTATTGATTAAAGAATAATATGTGCTATAGTTGTTATCTAATTTGGCAGACAAACTGAATAAATTTGTCTGCATCAGGTAAAAAAGGTTGCTGTTTGCATGAAAAGAGCTGATTTGCTGATAGCCCATAATAAGGGCGTTTATAATATAAAAGTGGAAGGACGTGCCAATTTTGAGTACGGACTTCCTTTGCGTAATTTTGCCAAAAATCTCGAAGGCAAGTTCGAAAAAGTCTGTATTGACCTGACAAGCTGCACCGGCATGGACAGCACGTTCATGGGGGTGCTGGCGATGATCGGGCTGAAAGCCCGTAAAGTCGGCGGGGTTGTTGAAATCATCAATGCCGACGCCAATAACCGCCATCTGCTGATCGGGCTTGGACTTGAAAAACTCTTTGCCTTCATTGAACGACAAGAAAACCTGGAAAATGCCGACTGGCAGGAAAGCGAATCAGACAAAGACCGGTTAACGACTGCCGAGACCGTGGTTGAAGCTCACCAGACCCTGATGGATGTTGATCAGCATAACATTCCAAAATTCGAAAAAGTTGTAGAATTCGCCCAGGAAGACCTCGATAAAATAAAAAAAGCATCACAGTAATTTTCCCGCGCTCATGTTGATTCCTTACTGTTTTGCAATATTATATCCTGAATTATTTCTAGATAACTGCGTAAGCAGGTGTATGCTATTAAGTTAAAATATAACAATCCCGTCAGTCCATTTCCAGGACGAGGCGATTGCACAGAATAAACAGGAGATATTAATATATGAAAATGAGAGATGTTCTCGAAGAAAAAGTCAGCCGCAATCATCCGCCGTTATACAGTATCTGCCAGTGTGCCACTATCATGGATGCCGCGCAATACTTTCAAAGAGAGAATATCGGCGCAGCAATGGTGGAAAAAGAAAGTTCTGAACCTGGTTTCTACGCCGGCATTATAACTGCCAAAGATATTATCAGATGCATTGCGGAAAGCAGTAATCTGAACAATGTCCTGACCTCCCAGATCATGACGCAGGAAATGCTTACCGCCGATGTTAACGACGATGTGAGCTCTACAGTCAGGCGGATGCGCGAACATCACGTCCGTCACATTCCGTTGAAAGAACACGGCCGAATCATTGCGCTGATATCGATCCGCGACCTCATGCACTGCATTGATATGGAACAGGACAAGACCATGAGCGATATAAACGAAATGTTTGGAGCGCACCGCAGCAACGCCAGTTTTTAGGATGGCATATTCATGACATAGTCATTTTTGCCCTGAAACCATTTGAAAAATAATTGCAAAAATACGCAGATGTGTTATTTTGCTTAATAGCAAAGCAAAGTGTGCTATGGCGTCAGAAAAATCGGGAGGGACTAAAATATGAAGATGATCAAGGTTCTTGCAGAAAGAATAAACCGTAAAGTAGCGCCGATGCATGTTGTCGGCTACAATGCGACGATCGCCGAAACCGCCAAACTGTTCGTAAAAGAAAATATCGGCGCTGCCCTGGTTGAAAAATACGTTCCGGAGCATGGAGCTTTCGCCGGTATCATTTCCGAAAAGGACATTATCAAATGCTGTGCGGAAAACATTGATATAAACAATATTCCGATACATCAGATTATGCACAAAGACATGATTATCGCCAATGTACTCGATGACGTCAAAACAACTGTAAGAAAAATGCGCGAAAATCATATCCGGCATATCCCGCTTGAAGAACACGGTAAAATTATCGCGCTGATATCAATCCGCGACCTGATGTACTGCGTTGACATGGAACAGGAAATAGCCATGAGCCATATCAATGACATGTTCGGAGCAACCCGCCGCGACGTTAACTTTTAATTTTGCATAGCTTAGCTTGGGACGGTAACGGTGCATATCGCACCGTGCCGGCGAGAATATCTGCATTGCTTAGCCTGCATCTACTGAAGCAGTACTACAGACACACTACTTTTGCGTGAGTTCCATCTCTTTAAATACTGACGTATATTATAAAAAAACATTAATTTTTAATTAAAACAGTTGCATGGAATATTTAGAGCAGTATTATAAAAATAGTAACTATTATCAAAAGCCAGGATTTCAATTATTAAATTAAGCAATACAATTCAACGCAGAATAATTCTTGAGGAACTGAATAAGCTCAAGACTCATCCCACTGCGGATGAACTGTATATCATTGTCAGGGATAAACTGCCTCAGATCAGCCTGGGAACCGTCTATCGCAATCTTGACCAGTTATCGGCGGCCGGAGCTATCCAGAAGCTGGAAATCGCCGGCAAGCAAAAGCGATTTGACGGACAGGTAAACAGGCACTATCATATAAGGTGTATAAAATGTGATTGTGTCGAAGATATCCCCGATGAGGAAATGACTGAAATAGATTGCAAGTTAAGTGAAATTATTGAATCAATGCAGTTTGAAGGTTACAGACTGGAGCTTAACGGCAAATGCAGTAAGTGCGGCCGTAAAAGATAACAGTTGATGTTATTAGCTAAAACACTAAACAGTGAGGAGGATTTCTATGTCAAGCATTAAGGGAACAGAAACCGAAAAAAATCTGTTAAAAGCCTTCGCCGGAGAGTCCCAGGCCAGAAACCGCTATGGTTATTTCGCCTCGCAGGCAAAAAGCGAAGGACTGGTTCAAATTGCCGCTATTTTTGATATAACCGCGGATCAGGAACGGCTCCATGCCAAGCGCTATTTCAGTTTTCTTGAGGGCGGTGAACTGGAAATAACTGCCGCTTACCCGGCAGGCAAAGTCGGGACGACTGCTGAAAACCTGAAAGCGGCTGCCGCCGGCGAACATATGGAATGGGAAAGTCTGTACCCGTCGTTTGCTGACGTGGCGGATAAAGAAGGATTCCCAAGTGTAGCCTCAGCTTTCCGCACTGTTTCCAAAGCTGAAAAACATCATGAAGAACGTTACCTTGCACTGCTGAAAAACCTTGAGAACAATACATTGTTCGAAAAGTCTGAAGAAGTTACCTGGGAATGCTCGAAATGCGGTTATTTACACAAAGGAAAAACTCCGCCGAACAAATGTCCTGCATGCCAGCATCCCAAGGAATATTTTGTCGTTCTCTCTGAAAACTATTAATATATAAACCATTAAGCAAGGAGAATCATCATGACTATGAAAAGAAGCCAGATTTACAAATGCGCACATAGCGGGTTAACCGTGGAAGTGCTTACCTCGGAAGATCAGTGCGTCAAACTTGAATGTTGCGGCGATGAAATGCAGCTGCTTCAGGCTAAAACCAGTGATGCAGGCAAGGAGAAACATGTTCCGGTATTGACCGGCAATGAAAAAGGCATCAAGGTTGTCGTCGGCACCATTCCACACCCTATGGATGAAAATCACTATATCATGTGGATTGAAGTTGCCAACGGCCCTTACGTAAATCGCAAGTATTTAAAGCCCGGCGAAGCACCTGAAGCGGAATTTTATGTTCCATTGCAGAGCCATCTGGAAGTCCGTTCATACTGCAATCTGCATGGTCTCTGGACCGGCGGAAAATAATCTGTATTCATATTCCCTGCGCTTGATTTGAGCCGGGAATATAATCATAAAAAGAGGTGTACTATGCTGAGCAAGGCAATGGAAAAAGCACTGAACGATCAGGTAAATTTCGAAATATATTCTTCGTACCTTTACATGGCTATGACTTCCGCGCTGGAAGCCATGAACTACAAAGGCGCCGCGCACTGGATGCGTATTCAAACTTTGGAAGAACTCTTTCACGCTAATAAATTCTTTAACTACATCATTGACCGCGAGGGCAGAGCAACCCTTCAGGAAATTAAAAGACCGAAAACCGAATGGAAATCATTGTTTGATGTATTTGAAGACGCGCATAAGCACGAACAACTTGTTACATCCAGAATCTGCAATCTGGTTGACCTGGCGTTAACTGAAAAAGACCATGTGACTAACAGCACTCTCCAGTGGTTTGTCACCGAACAGATTGAAGAGGAAAGCAACGGCAAAACCATCATTGAAAAAATCAAAAGAACTAAAAACTCAACAGATAGTTTAATGATTATTGATAATGAGCTGGCCGCGCGCGTATTGTCGCCGATGGCCAATATAACCGCGGCCGTTGCCGCCCCGTTATAATCCTGTTCCGCAAATTGGGTAATGCGTCAGGTTTAACCAATAAATTTGACGCATCCTGTTAATCCGGTTAAAGGTAGCAAGATGAAAGAACTATTGAATGCGGTAAAAATTACGGAAAAAGTCTACTGGGTCGGCGCAGTGGACTGGGAAATTAAAAATTTCCATGGTTATTCCACTGAACGCGGCACTACTTACAATGCCTATTTGGTAATTGACAAAAAAATTACTTTGATCGATACGGTTAAAGCCCCGTTCAGGGACGAACTGCTGGCCAGAATCAGTTCCGTCATAGATCCTGAACAAATTGATTACATCGTTTCCAATCATGCAGAAATGGACCACTCAGGGTGTCTGCCGGAAATGATAAAAATCGTCAATCCGGAAAAGGTTTTCGCTTCCAAGATGGGGGAAAAAGCTCTAAAAGCCCACTTCGGCAATGACTTGCAGATTGAAACAGTCAATACTGGCGACTCGATCTGCCTTGGAGACAACACCCTGTCCTTTGTCGAAACCAGAATGATTCACTGGCCGGACAGCATGTTTTCATATCTCAGCGGAGAGAAAATACTCTTTTCGCAGGACGGATTCGGCATGCACCTGGCTGGCCTGGATCGTTTTGCCGATGAATATCCGGAATATGTGATCGCATGGGAGGCTGCAAAGTATTACGCCAACATCCTGATGCTTTACGCCTCAAAAATTATTTCCGCCATTGAAGCGCTGCCGGGTTTTGACTTTGACATCAAAATAATTGCTCCCGATCACGGTCCGTGCTGGCGCAATAATCCCGGCTGGATTGTCGAACACTATCGCAAATGGTCTGTCCAGAAACCGGAAAAACGCGCGATCGTCGTTTATGATACCATGTGGGAATCCACTGCGACAATGGCAAAGGCTATTGCTGACGGCATAAGCAGCACCGGAGTTGAAGTTGAACTGATCTCGCTCAAGGCCAGAGAACGTAGTTATATCGCAACCATGGCGCTCAAGTCAGGCGCTCTGGTTATCGGCAGTTCCACGCTCAACAACCAGATGCTGCCGACAGTCGCGGATATCCTGACCTATCTCAAAGGCCTGAGGCCGTTGAATAAAACTGGATTCGCCTTCGGATCCTACGGCTGGAGTGGTGAGTCTGTAAAACTGATTAATGAATACTTGACGGCAACTGACGTGGAACTGACATGTGAAGAAGGCATCAAAGCTAAATACGTGCCGGATCAGGCAGCGCTTCATGAATGTTTCAATGCCGGCGCCGCATTGGGCAGAAGATTAATTGAAAAAATTGCAGCCGGCAATAACCCGGCAGAAAAATAACAAAAGTTGAAAACCCCAACAAAGGAGAATGAGAATGCAAAAGTACGTATGTGATGTCTGCGGCTACATTTATAACCCCGCAGTTGGCGATCCGGATAACGGAGTAAAACCGGGAACAGAATTCAAAGATATTCCCGATGATTGGGTTTGTCCGGAATGCGGAGTCAGCAAAGACAGCTTCAGTCCAGTGGAATAAATCAACAGAAACCATGCCTGCCTGAGAAATATTTCACGGCGGGCATTATCATTTCACCAGTCACGTTCTTAAAATTTTGGACAGCCATGCTGAGGAATTGGATACTATTTCTACATCACCTGTTCCGGTTTTAACATCTGAGTCCGCCTGTTTCCTCTGTGGTAAATTCCTTGTTCCACAGTTCCCCAATAAGTTAAAATCCTTTTTCTCGCTAAGACATTTACCCGCCGCAGGCGTGGCAAAGCCGCAGAGAAACACATTTATTAACCACGAAAATACACGAAGAGGCACGAAACCACCCCAAGGGCGGGCATTGCTCATAGCTCCCCATCGGGAAGCCGCGATAGCACAGACTTACGCATGGCGTAATTCAGACCAACCGCGTCAACTCAATAACAGAGGAACCAGAAATGACAAATATAGCTTTTAAGCTCTCTTTAAAGATGCTTATCTCCGTCCTGCCTTTTAAGGCTCAGATTAAAATCGAAACTGACTTTGGTCAGAAAGAATATAGCGAGGGTCGCCATTTCGGCAAAGCCTCATAACTATGACCCCGCCCGAAGGACGGGGTTTTTCAGGATGAAATAAAGCATGAGTCAGCGAGTGAACGCGGACACCGACGCATACATTCGCTGACGCGTTTTTACATACGTGCCCACTGCGGGGAAGTATTTTTTTCGTGTCTTTGGGAGCCACTCATCCGGCGGGTAAATGTTTGGTGGACAAACTGATTTAGCTTTGCGGTTTTATTTTCAGGAATAACCAGAGGCCGCCGATAAAGAGGAAGCCGATACTTAGAAAGCCGAAACATGATTGCCCTGTCAGCTCAATCATGACTGCCATCAGCAGCGGACCGGCTACGGTGGCGAATTTGCCGAAAACATTGTAGAAGCCGAAAAATTCGGCGGAATTTTCTTTTGGAATCAGTTTGCCGAAGAACGAACGGCTCAGGGACTGCACTCCGCCCTGCGAGGTGGCGATCAGCATGGCCAGCGCCCAGAACAGCATGAGCCGGTGATCCCTGCTCTGGAGCAGGGGGATCATGCTGCCGATAAAGGTGATAAACGTGTAAATGATAATGCCGGCAACGATAAGTCTCCGCGCTGTATATTTTTCCGCCAGTCGTCCGTAGAGCAGGGCGCAGGGGCAGGCGACAATCTGGATGGCGAGGACTACCAGCACCAGGCTGGTCGGCGTCAGGCCGAGATCCTGACCGTAGGGCACGGCCATCTTCACAATAGTGCCGATACCGTCAATGTACAGGAAATATGCGCTTAGAAAGATCATCGCGCTGCGATGTTTGCGGATTTCGCGGAAAGTCTTGAAAAGTTGCAGAAATGAGCTGGTTATTGAATGTTCGGCAGTTTGGGAGTGGTATTTCTGCTTGACGTTTTTGAGCATCGGAATGGATAAAGCCGCCCACCATGCTGCGGTGATGACGAACGCCAGTTTGGTCACAGTCAAACTGTGCTTGTCGCCGCCGAATTTAAACATGAGCAGGATAACCACCATGGGCAGAACGCTGGCGATGTAGCCGAGGGCATAGCCGGCGGACGAAATCCAGTCCATCCGTTCATGGGTGGTAACATCAATCAGGAATGAATCGTAAAATACGTTTGCGCCGGAGTACCCGACAACGCTGATGGTGAAAATAACCAGCGCCATGAACCACTGTCCCTGTCCGATCAGCGTCAGCATCAGCGTGGAGATGACGCCGATAAAGAGGAAGAATGCGAAAAACCGTTTTTTGCGTCCCGGCCGGTCGGCCATGGCGCCGAGGGCAGGGGCGAGTACGGCGATTATCAGCGAGGCGACAGAGTTGGCTATCCCCCAGTTAGCGGTGGATGTTGCGTCGGGAATTCCCGCCGAGGCATATGTTTTGAAAAATACGGGCATGATCGTGGTGATAATAATCAGCGAATAAACGGAGTTGGCGATATCGTACCATATCCAGCCTTTTTCCTCTTTCGTCATCGCCATTTAAGTTCACCCTTTATTTTAAAAGCATGCAGTCGCCGTAGCTGTAAAAACGCATTTTGGCTTTCTTCGCCAGTTCATAGGCGGCCAGGACTTTTTCCCGTTCGGCGAAAGTCGAAACCAGCATCAGCAGCGTGCTTTTCGGCAGATGAAAATTGGTCAGCAGCATGTCCGCTACTTTCGGCTGATACGGCGGATATAAGAAGATATCGGTGCTGCCGGCGCGCGGAATCAATGCGCCGCCGCTGTCAACGCAACTCTCCAGCGCCCGCACTGTGGTCGTGCCCACCGCCAGAATTTTATGCCCGGAATCATGTATGGATTTAATCATTGCAACGGTGGATTCCGGCAGCAGAAAATCTTCCTGGTGCATTTTATGCTGAGTGGCGTCGTCGACGGAAACCGGTTTGAAAGTGCCTGGGCCGACGTGCAGGGTAATTTCCGCCTGTTTTACGCCTTTGGCGCACAGCGCGTCCATAATTTCCGGGGTGAAATGCAATCCGGCGGTAGGGGCGGCCACCGCGCCAGGTTTTTTGGCGAAAATAGTCTGGTAACGCTCCATGTCGGCCGGGCTGTCTTTGCGGCGGATATACGGCGGCAGCGGAATATGCCCATATTTCCGCTGAATGCCTTCAATGTCGTCGGAATCAAATTCGACCAGGAAAGTGCCGTCGTCCAGATGTTCCAGCGCCGTAAGCCAGTCGTCGCCGGGATCTTGATTTATGTCCGCTGGCTCCAGTTTCACTCTGGTTCCGGGCGGCGTCCGTTTGCCGGGCTTAATCAGCGCCTTCCAGCTTTTCCGGGCGGTATCGGCAGGTGAGACCAGCATGATTTCAACTCTGGCGGAACCGGCGGTTCCATTTTTAATCCCGTACATGCGGGCATTCATTACGCGGGTGTTGTTGAAGACGATGCAGTCGCCTGGATTCAGATAGTTGATGATATCGCTGAAAGGGCGGATTTCGCATGCGCCGGTTATGCGGTCCAGCACCAGCATTCTGGAAGAATCGCGATTTTTCGCCGGATACTGCGCAATCAGTTCTTCCGGCAGATGGTAATCAAAAAGACAGGTTGCCAGTTTCATGCAATACCCTCAAAATCAGATTAATTCTTGCGCATTTGTTCGCGGGCTTTTTTCAATATCCCCATTTCCGCTTCCGACAGGCTGTTGATGCCGGTATGGGATATTTTATCCAGAATCTGGTCCAGTTCGCGCTGAGTGACTTTCTGTTCGGGATTGCGCAGGTGTTCTTCATAATCATTGCTTTTCTCCTGCGGCTGCTGGTGCAGAGTCCAGCCGGGCGGCGCGGTGAAAGATTTTTTAGGTCCGGGGATGAGAAATCCGAACAGGTCCCACGGCACGTTTTTGCCGAAGATAAATTTAATATAGACATAAGCGCCAAGGAACCCGCCAAGGTGGGCCAGATGGGCAATATTGTCCTGCATGGAAAGCTCGCTGAAAACTTCAATTATGGCATAGACGATCACCAGAGTTTTTGTTTTCATTGGAACCGGCAGGAATATCATGATGAACTCTTTATCCGGATAAAGCATGGCGGTGGCGAGCATGACTCCGAACAGCGCCCCGCTGGCGCCGACCAGTCCGGCCGGCGAATCCCAGTTGAACAGCATCCACAGCAGATTGCCGCAGACTCCACTGATAAAATAAAGTGTTATAAAACGTCTTGCGCCCAGTACCGGGGCGACGATAGTGCCGAATAGATAAAGCCCCCACATATTAAACAGCAGATGCATGATGCTGACTTTGGAATGCAGAAACATGGCGGTTACAAGCTGCCATAGTTTTAAATCCTTTATCCCGAATGTGGACATGGACAGTTCGGAGTAAAGCCATGAATCGCCCGGAATCATCAGAAATGCGGCAACATTGATGGCGATAAGAACGAAAACGGCTTTGACGCCGCCGGCTGCCAGTTCAGAATTGCCGCCTTGCGGCGACATATAATTTCTATCAGATAACATAAAAGGGGAAACCTCTGAAATAAATATTTAAAAAGTAGCTTATAATATAGTCCGCAAAACCGCAAACTGCAAAAAATGTGCGCATGAAAAGCGCAAATTCAAAAACGGCGGCAATCCTGATTCAGTCTGGCGGTTGAATTTTATCAAAACAGGGTTGAGTTTTGCCTTGCAGTTGTTTTTAACAAGGATATATTAAGGCGTTTCCGATGTAAATATTCCTGGAAATTCAGTTTTAATCATTAATTTATAGCGCAAAAAAGGGAAGGATAATCGCGATGAGAAAGATTAGCTGTCTGTGTGCAGTTTTCATGATGACCTGTTCTGTGGCGTTTTGTGCCGATGATACTAAGAGCGGCAGCAAAGAACAGCAGGCCCTGACTTCCGGTTTTGACCGGAACCGTCCGAATCAGTTTGTGGAAAATATGAAAATGGTCGGCCGTTATGCGGCATTGTATATTCCCAACCGTCTGCTTGACGCTTCGGACATAGTTTCTCTGGAAACCGGGTTCGGCGGCGAAGTTGCAGGCCAGTTCCAGGCGACCCAGTACTTCCAGATGGGCGGTTCGCATGGCAGCAATTATTTTGTAACGAAGGGTTTTGACCGGCAGGTCGGCGGCGGTTATCGCGACGGCACCAGGTTCGGTCTGGTCTGTTTCGATACGGAGAATGTAGTTATTGACGACACCTGCGGCTGGGTCCGCAAATCAGTAGTTGACTCCAGAGGCTGGCAGGTTGCTGATTTTCGCGCCGACGCATATCGCGATAACGACATAGATTTCTGGTCTCTCGGCGGACGTTTTGGCTGGCTGTGCGATATCGGAGTCAATGTTCATCCGACCGAGATCGTGGACTTTATTACCAGTTGTTTCTGCTATGACCTTAGAAATGACGACCTGAAATAGCTCTGCGTTTATTCAGTTTTTAAAATCGTTCCGGCGGACGCCTTGACAGGTTTCTGCCGGTTTGAATTTTTACGAATGGCGATGTTAATTTTTTATGTTAATAAAATGGAGATGAAATATCAAAGATGCCGCGTTATGAAGAAAAAACTCCAGGATGGATTGTCGCGGCGCTGGTTCTGGTTGCAGCTTTCCTGATTATTTATTCTCCCTGGCAGCTGGGTGACAGGGAACTTTACTGGCAGGAGGGATATTTTGCGGCGCAGTCAATGGAAATGGACTATTTCATGCCGATGACCTTTGCGCACGGCATGGTCATTCAGGATTCGTTCCCGCTTTTTCCGTGGAATGCCGCCGTTATCCACAATGAATTCGGCGTTCCCATGGAAATGACTTTGCGTTTTATTTCTATAATAGCGCTGGGGATAATTGCGGTGCTGGTCTGGTTTGCCGCCCGTAGCGCCGGCGGAATCCAGGCGGCGGCGGTCGCCGCTGCGATGATGATCAGCACCAGCATTGTTGTTGAGAAAAGTATTGAAGGATATCCGAATACGCTGCTGCTGCTGGCCTTGACTGCCGCGTGGCTTTCCTGGTTTATGCTTGGTGCCGGCAGGAGCAACTGGAGCGGCGCGTGGGCGGCGGCTCTTTTCTTTGCCGGCCTGGCGTTCTACACTTTCGGGTTTTCGGCGCTGATATATTTCTTTTTTCCGATGATCTTCATGCGCCGTCCGCTGAGCATCTGGACCAAAATGAATAAACCGGGTTTTTATATCGGCCTGGCGGTGCTGGTCGGTTTTATCATGCTATGGGCGTTTCCGCATATTATGTTCGCAAATACTTTCCCGTTCAAATCGCTGGAATTTGAACCGGATTCAATCGCGGTTTACATTGAGCATCTGGTAACGTTTCCGTTTGACGTGGCAATCCGGCTGATGCCGTGGACGCTGCTGGCATGGGCGCCGTTCTGCGTTGAATATTTCCCGCTGGACAAGACCCCGATTTTCAGCCGTTTTCTGCGCATTATTGTAATTTCACTGTTTTTTCTGCTCTGGATCAGCCCGTTCACTGAACCGCGGGACATCATGGTGCTGATTCCGCCTGTGGCGATTATGACCGGCATCAACTACTGGCTGGTGGTCAGGCGGTACGGCGATAAGTTTTTGATGCTGATGAAACTGCTTTCATTCCCGGTTTTCATCGTCGGCGGCATAATCATAATTTTCTATCTGCTGCCCGCTGACTGGTGGAACAGTATTTTTTCCCTGCAGAAAGGCATTGGTTTCAGGAATAATCCTAAATACATCATAGTAGGCATGACATGGGGGATGCTGTCGGTGGCTGTAGGCATCGCCTTGATTCATGTGAAAATACGGCCCTATATCTGGTCTTACATTCTGATCATTGTCTGCGGCGTGATGTTCTTTTTCTGGTCATTGATCCATCCTTACAAAGCGCAGGACCAGACGAGGAAGAATCTTGGACGGGAACTGCGGGCAGCGCTGTCAGCAGAGAATGTCACAGAGAAAGACGTTGTTTACACAGGCCCGAATCTCGGTCTCTACGGAGAATGCTTTTACATGGGCGGCAAAATCGTCACCGTGAATTCTGTTGAAGAAATTCCGGCTGACCAGAAAGTTGTCTATCTCATCAGCACCGAGTTCCCGCAAGTTCCGGAACGTCGCTGGCGCAATCTGCTGCCTAATCAGAAAACCTATAAAGACAAACGGATTTGTCTCTGGCAGGGGATTAAACTTGAGAAGAAAAAAACTTTGAAATGAGCGCTGCGAATAAAAAGCTGCTTTGTTCCCTTGCCGCCGAAGATGTCAAGGCGTGGGTTGCCGCGCATGAAGCGCCGGCTTTCCGCGCTTCTCAAATCCTGGACTGGATATACAGGAAACGAATCATAATCCCGGACGCGATGAGCAATCTGCCACCCGGTCTGCGCCAGGCTCTGGGTGAAGATTTCATCTGTGCCTCATCCACTGTTGAAAGCGAAGCCGCCGCCGGTGACGGCACCGTGAAACTGCTGTTGCGGCTGCACGATGGCGAAGCCGTGGAAATGGTTATTATCCCCGCGCCGGACAGAATGACATTCTGCCTCAGCACGCAGGTTGGCTGTCCCGTGCAATGCCGCTTCTGCGCCAGCGGCGCGGACGGACTGGTCCGTAATCTTGACGCCGGTGAAATGCTTGAACAATTTTTTCACGGCTGCGCTAAAACCGGCGGCCTGCCGGACAATATTGTGTTCATGGGGATTGGCGAAGGCCTGCTTAATTTCAGCAATCTTGAAAGGGCCGTCCGGCTGCTCTGCGATCCCGAATATGTCGGCCTGGGTGCCCGCCGGATTACCGTATCAACCAGCGGCTTTGTGCCCGGCATGCGCCAACTGGCCGACCTCGGACGCCAGGTGAATCTGGCAGTTTCACTCCATGCCGTGGACGATGCGGCGCGCGCCGCGCTCATCCCCGATAAACTGCGTTACCCGATTAATGATATCCTCGACGCCTGCGAATATTACCGCGAAAAAACCGGACGGATGATTACTTTTGAATATACCTTGCTTGACGGCGTCAATGACAAGCCCGGCGACGCCGAAAAACTGGCCGCGCTTGCCAGGCGCATGCATGCTAAAGTCAACCTTATTCCGTATAATCAGACCACCGCTGATTTTCGCCGTCCGCCCGATAAAGCAATCCGGAGTTTTCATGCCATTCTGGAACGCCATGACATTCAAGTCACGCTCCGCATGGAGAAAGGTTCGAAAGTCAGCGCCGCCTGCGGCCAGCTCCGCGCAAAGCATTCACATAAGCAGGAACAATCAACAAAATAGAACATATTAGAGACTATGCATTCATGCTGAATGTAACATGAAAATCAATAACAAAAACTTTACTTCCGCGCTTTTGACTCTGGCGCTTTTATTCTTTTGCCTGATTTCAGGCACGCTTGCCAGGGCGGAAAATGCGGGGGAAGGTAATGAGTTTGTCGCCGGATATCTTGCGCGGCTGCTGATTAACGAAGTTCCATTTCCGGGCGAGGGTGGATATAAGAGCGTCGAAGACAGCAAAATCGCGATGACGCAGATATTATGGGTGATTCATTGCCGGAGACAGCAAATTCCGCCGGGATACCTGCAGGAACATATCGCCAATATTGCGTCCGATGACATAATTGATATAATAACTGCCGAAGGCCAGTGCGATGGATTCTTTCGCAACGAGCAAGGCGTTGCCGTAGTGAATCCCCGCGTTGAAAAACGCTTCAAGTATCTTTTTTACATCGCAAACAAGGGCGGCAAACCGGGAAAATTCGCCGAACTGCTTAATTACGGGCAGGGGCTGGCGAAAGCCTATGTCGAAGGCGGCATTGAACAGGCTGACCGTTTTGCCGGACTTCAGATTATCAAAGGAGTCATGGTTACCGGTCGCGCTTATGCGTGGATGACCGATAAGGACTATTACCGGCCCGGAGGAAATTTTGTGTTTATTCCGGACTCGCTGAACGGATCGCTCGGCGGAAACCGCTTCTTTACACTCAAAAAAAAGGCTGATGTCAAATGAAAAAACTGATTCTGATCTTGCTTTTAACGTTTATGTCGCTGTCGTCAGGTTTGCTGAAAGGCGAAGCCGCCACCGCCAAACAGGTCCCGCCTGAAGTCATTGAGAAGAAATTTCTTTACGAAGTAGCAAAACATCTTCACCGCTGGTATCTGGATGAAATTGATATCGAAAATATCAATGAAAAAGAGGATATGGTTTTTCTATTCCGTGTCCTCGATGTGAAACTTGATGAAGGCGACAAAAGCCAGTATGTGGAAATAATCATTCCGGCGCTTAAGCTTTCTGTAAAAATGAAAAAGGCTGATTACCGGATAGATGAACTTGACGTCACTGTCAAAAGCAAATACTTTAAGATTAATAATGTTGCCAGATACGGTAAGGAATTCGAGATACCTGAAGGCTGCGCCTCCGTGACTATGAATGTTAAGGAAATGAAGGATTACCTGTTCAAGACCCGCCACGACGTTGAATTTCCGTCGCCTGAACTTAATGCGAGAATTAAAAAGGCTTTCCGCAAGGAGTTTACGGATGTGCTGATGAAGATGGCTGATCCGAAAAAACTCAAAGGCGAAAGGATAACCTTCATTTCGCCGCTGTCGCCGGTGGCTAATGAATTCTGGGTTTTTATGGAACACGGCAAACTCCTGCTGCACTGTTCGTCCGACATTGATCTGGACAATCCTGCGCTATGGGAGCATGCATCATTAACTTTTAAACTTTACGATGCATTTAACCAGACCGTAGTCTCTCTGGATGAGGCCGCCGGGGATAACTCATTTATGACCCGCGCCCAGATCGGCCGCGCCCTTTACAACTGCGTAGTCCTGGGCCAGCGGATAATCGTGTTTGCCGCCGAAGCCGAGAAAGACATGCCCAGGCCGGCCGGAAAATAAATGGCCGGCTTTTTTTAGGATTATTGACAGAGCGCAACTCTTAGATACCCGTTGCGCATAACGGGTATCTAGTTTTTATAAGATTTTCAAACAACTTCTTCGACAAACGGTTAAGTTTGCCATTAACTTATAACATTTTTGTAATTTTCAGCTTTTTCGACATTTTGGACAGTCACTGTGCAAAGAGGCTTCATCAAAGTAGGGCGGTTTTGCCAAAACCGCCTCATGGGCCAGTTTCGGCGAAACTGACCTACTTAAAACTCCGCACGCTACCTCCACACCGAGACTTTAGAGTATCGTTGAACTTAATGTCTTTCATTTTCAACTTTCAATTTTCAATTGTTATCCTCATTTTGGACATTCCGGACAGTCTTGTGCAGAACCATCCCGTCATTGCGGGACCATTTCTCGCACAAAGCCACAAAGGCACAGAGAAATCCTTTTCTTTGTTTTTAACAGCCACTCCGACACTTTGGATAGCCGTTGTGCATAACGCTTTGTGTTTTCAATTTTCAATTTTCAACTTTCAATTTTGGACACCCGTCCTGTACATTTTGGACACACTCATGCAGAACCGTTTCCAA
>JBAWXM010000078.1:0-17461 GCA_037144075.1 Lentisphaerota bacterium
TTCACAACTTTCAACTTTTCTCGCTTTCCACTTTCAACTCCCGCAAAGCGGGCTCAGTTGTCTTTTTACTATTAGTGATTTTGTCAACTGGAATTGTGAAATCAAACTCAAACAGGGCGGTAAAATGCAGTTTTGAAATTCAGGTCTTGGAACCATGAATATCAATTTAACAGGGACGGACAGGATGAACAGAGTCAGGAAGGCTAAAATTATAAAGTGCGTGAGTTCTAAAGTGCGGAAAGACTTGTACAATCTAACACCTAAAGTTGCTTCAGATATTTGATTCTGGCGCTAGAAATATGTCTGCGAATCAAGTCCTCGGCGATATTGCCCCATCCACGGCGCATGGACTGGTATATCATGGAATGTTCGTCATAAACGGCAATGAGCTCTTCATGGGTCGTTTTAATTCTGGAACTGAGATAGATACAGTTGAGTTGTGCCCGCAGTGTGTTATTGCGATATAACAGAAGTGATGAATGTGCTGCGCAAACGATCGCATTATGGAAATCAATGTCAGGCGAAAGCGAAGGCATGGTCTCGTTGCCGTCGCGTTCAGGGGCGGCAATATACTCTTTTTCCATCCGTAGCGCATCTGCAATTTTAGCCCAGTCTTTAGCCGTTGCTTTTTCTATTGCCTGACTAACCGCAATGCACTCAATGGCTTCGCGCAGCAGATAAAGATCTTTAACTTCCTCAGTGGTGAAATTTTTCAGAAAACTGCCTTTGTAAGGAAAACTTTGAATCCACCCCTCGTGTTCGAGGCGGCGGAATGCTTCGCGGACAGGCGTCGAACTGAAACCGAATTCTTTGGCCAGGTGATCTTCGCGGAGTGGGGTACCCGGGTTCATCCTTTCATTGATGATTTTTTGCAGAATACGGTTGTATGCAATTTCCATCGACGTTTCTTTTTTTACAAGCGGCATATTGGTTCTCCATTTGAAATAGTTCGTTTATAGAATATAACTGTTATTCCGTGGAATTTCGCGTTGGATTTGGGCTTTTTCCGATAAAAATGATAACAAACCGATAAATTCCATGGAATTTATATATAATGCTATTGACTTTTTTATTTATTAAGCGTATAATTGATACTGTAATAATTTTCAAAACTAAAAGATTCCATGGAATATTAAAGGGCCCAAACAAGATGTCAGCAACCAGTAACATTGGGACAGCGTCAAAAAACGATGTTATTGCCATGATGAGCCTCAACGATAAAATTGCGCTGGTTACCGGAGGCAGCCAGAATTTTGGCGAGGAGATTGCCGCCGGACTGGCGGAAGCAGGAGTCCGTGTGATAATTACCTCGCGCGATCCGGTTAAAGTTACTCACGCGGCCGACAGATTGAATGAAATACATCCCGGCATGATTATTCCGAAAAGCATGGATCTGAAAAACGAACAGAGCATTATTGATCTTTTTGCCGAAATTAAAGCGGAGTTCGGACGGCTGGACATACTGGTCAATAACGCAGGCGGACATTCCAAAGAGGCCTGCGGCTTTCTGGAACGGGAAACACTGGCGGGGTGGAATGCCTTTATTGACACCAACCTTACCGGTACATTCCTTATGATACGTGAATACAGCAAGTTAATGATGCCTCAGCAATCAGGTTGTATAATAAATATCGCATCGGTGTCTTCGCTTCTCGGTAGAGACAGAAGTGTTTACCCGGAAGGCATGACGCCGAATCCGATTGCTTACACAGCGGCAAAGGCTGGAATGATCGGACTGACTTATGATGCGGCGGCCTATCTGGGAGCTTACGGGATTCGGGTCAATGCAATTTCGCCCGGCGGCTTCGAGCGTACTCAACCGGCATCGTTTATCCGGGCGTATTCAGAACGAACCATGCTGGGCCGAATGGGGCGGCAGGGGCATGATTTGAAAGGCGCAGTAGTTTTTCTGGCATCGGAAGCTGCTGATTACATAACAGGCCATAATCTTTATGTTGACGGCGGATTCACGAAATTTAAGTAGGAATGATAATATGTTGAAACTTGGAATAATCGGAATCAATGAGGGCAATGGGCATCCTTACTCATATACCGCAGTGTTTAACGGTTACAATGAGAAAGCGCTTGATGAAAATTGCCCATTTGAAATAATAAAAAAATATCTAAAGACACACCACCGGAATCAGGAATTTATCAAAGATGCCAGAGTGACCCATATATGGACGCAAGACCGGGGATTGTCTGAAAATGTTGCAAGTGTTTCCAATATTCCGCACATTGCCAACTCAATAGAAGATTTGATTGAGAATGTGGATGCCGTGGTATTTGCCAGAGACGATATGTGGAACCACTGGGAGATGGCGGAGCCGGTTATAAGGACTGGAAAGCCTTTATACATGGACAAGCTGCTGGCACACAACTCGGAAGATCTGGAAAAGTTTATCGCTGTTACGGGTCCTGATTATCCATTGCTGACGGCATCATCATTCAGATTTGCGCCGGAAATTGAAAAAGCAAAGCGGGAAATAGACACAAGCAAAGTCCGTGCGGTTCATGGCATGAGCCCGTGTGTCTGGGTGCGTTACGCGCCGCATCTGCTGGACCCGGTATTCAGTCTTTTCGGACGTGATATTGAGAGTGTGCAGAATACCGGCATAGACAAGGCAGACACAGTCAATATCAATTATGAAAATGGTTTACAAGTAGTCATCCAGGTCATAGAAGGAATATCTTTGCCTTTGGGGTTCACATGTTACTCCACAGGAAATATTCCGCCGCGGCAGGTGCTTTATACCGATGTTGACCTGAGTTCATATTTTCATAGCATAGTCCATATGATGTCATCATTTACTGATATGGCAAGAAACGGGAATAAGGCCATGTCATTTGAAGAAACGGTGTTTCTAAACAGAGTAGTTCTTGCAGGAATTGAATCAAGAGAAAATAATAATAGAAAAATTACGATAAACGAAATATTTTAGAGGTATTATATGTTAAATCAGTCATGGCGCGTTAACGACAAAGAATATGAATATTTGAAAGCCGTATTGGATAATGGTTTTCCTGGAAGTTCTTCGATAAACTTTACGGCTAAGCTGGAAAAACTTTTTGCAGAAAAATTCGAGAGCAAATACGCAATATCATTTGCGAACGGAACAGCCACTTTGCACGCTGCGCTTGCAGCGGCAGGGGTCGGCACGGGGGATGAAGTAATTGTTCCGCCGCTGACAATGGCCAGCACCAGTTTTGCAGTTCTGCACTGCGGGGCCTCGCCGGTCTTCGCTGATATTGACCCGGAAACATTCCTTATGTCCGCGGAAAGCGTCAACGCATGCGTGACCTCCAAAACTAAAGCTATAATGCCGGTTGCGCTTTACGGGCTTACGCCTGACATGGATGCCATAAACGCAATTGCAGGAAAACACAAACTGGCGGTGATTGAGGACGATGCGCAATGTTTCTTCGGAAAATACAAGGGCAAAGTCGCCGGTACTCTCGGTGACATGGCAAGCTTCAGTTTTCAGAACTCCAAGCATATTACTTGCGGTGAAGGCGGCATGGTAACAACCTCCAATCCTGAATATGCCGAATTCATAAGAAAATTTTCCAGTTTGGGCTATGGTAATGTCAGCGCGGAACCGGGTAAATCAAAAATAAATAAGAGCGATATTGTTAAACCGGACTTTACAAGACATGTCTGCCTGGGGTATAATTATAGAATGTCGGAATTATGCTCCGCTTTCACATTTGCACAACTGGAGAGACTTGAAATGTTCGTGGCATGGAGAAAAAAATGTGCAGCAGGATTCGCCGGTGCCATCAAAGGCGCTTCATGGCTTATCCCACAGAAGACACCGACTGAATGTGAAAACTCCTACTGGGCTTATACCGTAAAACTTGATGCTCCCGAAATAAAATGGACGGATTTTTACAATAAATTTAAAGAGTTTGGCGGAGATGGTTTTTATGGAGCCTGGCGGCTCACTTACACCGAACCGTATTTCAAGAAGATCATTCCCGGAGAACATCGTTATTGTCCTGTAGCTGAAGCGACTCAGCCTTATCTGATTCAGTTTAAAACCAATTACGGCAATGACGCGGACATTGAGACACAGTCCGAAGCCCTCAGAAATACCATTAAATATTTTGATAAATAAAATAAGGAGCCAGATCATGTTCAGAAAAATCAAAGATATTAAGATTTACGGGAATGAAAAATATTACTCGGCTTTCCCTGCCGTTCAGGCGTTGCCGAATGGTAAAATAGTTGCGGTGTTCAGGCGTGCCCCGAATTATTACGGAATGCCAGGCATTCCTGAAGGCTTTTACGCCCACGGCGATATCATGTCGCAGTACATGTCTGTTATTTCAGAAGACAGCGGAGAAACATGGGGCAGCCCGAATTTGATTTATTCCCCTGCCGCTGGATGCAGTCAGGACGCTGGCCTGTTTTATGACGGCAAATATCTTTATGCCAACAGTTTTATATGGCAGTATGTTCCGGATCAAGTTGCCGAGGCCATGAAAAAATCAGGGCAGGATGAATATTTGCATAAATACTTGACATATATGCTTCCCGGTGGTTCTTATGTTATGCGTTCGCCTGATTTGGGAAAAACTTGGGAAGGGCCTTTCAAACCCGAACCGCTGCCTCATAATATAGAGATAACCACCGGAGTAAAACTTACGGTCCATAATCGCGGTAATATTGTTAGAATCGCCGGCGGGGGGCCGCTTGTCCTGGCCGGACAAAAACTCGGATTCAGTCCGGAATTCAATTCTTCAATAGTTCTGTACAAGAGTCATGACGATGGAAAGACATGGCAGTATATGGTTACTGCGGCTGAATGCAAGGGGATCAGCGTTTTGGAGGAGCCTCGCCTGCATATCACCCCGTCCGGCAAGTGGGTTGTTTTAATGCGCTGTCATAATCTTAACGGGGAAAAATTTCCGCGCGCCAGGATGTGTGTTGCAGAGTCAAATGATAATGGAGCCACTTGGACTCAGCCCACAGTTTTGAATTTTCACGCAGAACCGGCAACATCATTCCAGATGGATGATGGCCGGATAATTATTGCCTACGGCTACCGCGAAAATCCTTATGGAGTCCGGCTGAGGGTGTGTAACTCTGAACTGGATAATCTTGAAAACGCCGAAGAATTCATAGTCCGTGACGATGCCGAAAAAATCGACACCGGCTATCCGTGGATTACTCAAACTGACAAAAACAAGTTTCTTGTCGTGTATTATATAAATAAACTATCTTATAAAGGAGCTTCTCAAATAGAGGGAACTAATTTTGAAATATAAAATGAATATAACTTTAACTTCTAAATAAAAAAAGGTTATCACAAGGAGGTTTTTATGAGAAAAATTTATGCTGTATCAAAAAAAGACGGACATAGTTGGAAAAGTGATTTTTTTACGCTTATCGAACTCCTGGTCGTGATCAGCATCATCGCCATTTTAGCATCTTTGCTTCTTCCCGCGCTTGGAAAAGCAAGAGAAAAGGCGAAGTCAAGCAAATGTAGCAGTAATCTAAAACAATGGTCCATCGGGGTCGGTATTTACGCCGATGCATTCAAGGATTATCATTTTGCCTGGACTATGGTGAAAAGTACCGGCACGACAGTAGACAACTGGAGAGACGACGGCTGGATCAGAACACAGTTTAATCCAGGGATATCATACGTTCAATGGGTGCTTGGCCCTGGCATTTATATTAACAGTTGCCCGGCTCGAACGGCAAACAGGCGATATAGTTATACTATTTCATGGCTATTTTCAGCAAAGACCGGTTCCGGCTGGCCTGATTATAAATTGGGTAGAGTACCAACCCCGTCCATCAAAATGTTCATTTTTGAATCTGGCGCAAGCAATGCTAATTATACAGCACAAAGTGAAATTAGCACTAAAATGACAGACAGTTTTATTCATAGCGGAAGAATGAACAGCCTTTTTGCTGACGGGCACGTTGATTTTGTTGATCAAGCAAAAATACATCCTGTCGGCTCAGTCGCAAATCCTTGGTAATATTGCTCCGAAACTTAATCAGTTGTAATTGGCAACCTAAAAATTATGGACATAACTACAAGAGATTTCGTTTCTGCTCTATAGAATATATTTATAAACTTAAGAAAAGAAAAATATCATCATGTGCAAATTGATAAAAATAATGGCGATTTTATTTGCCGCGTCAGCACTCTGCGGTATTTCTTTTGCAGATGAAAAGAAATCATTAGCCGCCTTCTGGGAATTTAAAGAGGGGGCTGGGAATATTGTTAATGATTCCAGCGGCAATAACAACAACGGCAAGATCATGAGTCTTGATGTGTGCAAATGGGGGAGCAATGACAACAATGAACCCTGCCTTATAATAAACAACACAAATTGCTCTGGGAAAGCTAATGTAAGAGTGGAAAACAGTCCTTCTCTTCAATTATCGGACGCATTCACCATAATTGTATCGTTCTCGTGCGACTTAAGTATTTGCGGCGAAAAGACTTTTAACTTCGCAAACATCCTGACAAAAGGATGGAATTACAACGGCGGTTACTCTGTAATGCTAAAAACAAACGGAGACGTTTTAGTGAATCTTAAAGGGCTCACCCCCGAATACCAGCTATACAAATGCGGAATCAGCTCAAACACACAAAACATCGTTGCGGTTGTCTATGACGAAGCGGAAGTGAAAGTGTATGCGAACGGGAAATTGGCAGGGGCTAAAAGTGTAAAAGGGAAATTGTCTTTAGACAACGCCCCATTATTTATCGGTAATTTTGAACAATACAGCTATAAATTCAAAGGGAATATTTACAATGCGAAAATACTCAATAAAGCCTTGAGCGCAGAAGAATTAAAAGAAACTATAAAGAATCCGATATGGGAAAGCGCATCATCCGGCAAAAAATCTTATCTTATTGAAAAAACAGAAAATATAATAAAGATTGACAATAGAACAGAAGATTTTGGCACAGAAGACGCACTGCATATTTGGCATTCGCCTAAATATATTATGTTCGGCGCGGGATCTAATTTCACAGATCCTGCATCCTGGAAAAACGAAAAAGATTTATCCGGAAGAATTTCCATCAAAACAGATGACAATAATTTATATATTGTCGCTGAAGTTAAAGATGATGTTTTTTCAACAGACGCAGCCGTCGAATGGGAAAATGACGGAATTGAACTGTTTATATCCTGCCTGCCGCATCAGCGGAAAACCAGCAAGAGGATATCTGGCGATTATCAGGTGTTATTAACGCCAGGAAATGAAAAGAAAAAACCATATATTCGCGTCTTGGATCACTTAGGAAAAACTATTCCGTCAGAGGACACGGAAATCTTCTCCGCTAATGGAAAAATTCAAACCTTTGATCAAACATTTAACGGCTGGTTCATTAAGGCGAAATTGCCGTTAAGATTATTTCCGGAAATTAAACAGAACACAACGGGTTATATAGATTTTAATATAATAATAAATGACCGCGACACAGACAAATTTAACCGATGCTATATAGCAGGCACGCCCGAGTCTTATCTGTCAGTTAAAAACTATATGAAAGGTTTTTTAGGCAAATTGTCAAATGTGGCTGAAGAAGAGACAAAGATGAATTATAACGCGGCAGCCAAAGAATATTTAATTCCAGCCGCGCTTCTTCCGGAAAAAAGAAAAAGCGAAAAGATTAAAATATGGGACAAAAAACTTGCTGCAACAGAAAAAACTTTCGGGCGTGAAAGCATTTGTTTAAACGGGATTTGGGCGGAGCAAACTTTTACCGAGGCTCCCCAAATGTTAAAGGAGAATGAGTGGAACTATCTGGCTGTTCCTATTGATCTGATGGCGGGACGATATGAGCCTGTCGCATATTTTACCGTCAAAAACGAAAATCTTATACTCACCCCTTGGCTCTTTTATAACATAAGATTAACACAGGCGCACAGGGTATTTTATAGGGAAATTGATATTCCATCGACGTGGGAAAATTCTAAGATATTACTTGATATTGCGGCACGCGGCATTGTTGTCAACTGCGAGGTGTATATTAATGGCAGTAAAGCAAATGAGACGGCACCTTGCGGGCCATTGGATATCAGCAAGCTGATTAACGGCGGAGCGAAAAATAAAATTCTTGTTATTGCAAGCGCGTTATCCAGCCAAACATCAGGAACTATGGGCTTAGAGGACGTTTGGCTCCGAAAAAAACCTGCTGTCTCGATAGAATCATGCGCGGTAAAAACATCAGTAAAAAATAAAAATATATTAGTTGACTTCACATTGTCAGGCGGAGCAAACAAGCATATACAAGTCGGCGCTGAAATTCGAGATTGCTTAAATAATGAAAAAGTCTTGGAAATAGATTGTCGGGCATTGAGTAATTCTGAATCCGGCAAAAACACGTATCAATTATCTTCAAACTGGGATTCGCCTAAACTGTGGTCTTTTGAGCATCCCAATCTTTACAAATTAATTGTTTACCTGACTGATGAAAAAGGCGTGGTAACCGACTCGCTTGAGACTAGGTTCGGTTTTAGAGAAGTGGAAATTGACGGCAAAAATATTTTAGTGAACGGAATTAAAACACATCTGCGAATTTATTCTGCTGCGCCCCAAGATACCAGGGAGATGTTTATATGGGCCAAAAACAAAGGTTTCAACGCTGTGTTTCTTGGATTTAATATAAAATATGCGCCAGAATTTATTCTAAATTGGATGGATGAGCTGGGATTATACAGCTTAGTTATGCCCGGGACAGCCTATTTTTCTGTGGATAATTTTTCCGTTTATCCGGAGCAGGAGCGATATATTCGGAAACAGATAAACCACCCGTCTGTTATAATGTGGATATGCGATGTTCTGAATGTGGGCAAAGAGGCCGGCTGGTCTCAGTGGAATTATCATACTTTCGGTAGCGGATATTTGCCGCTGGAGAGCATCGAGGGAGAAAAAACGCGCCTGGGAAACGCTAAGAAGCAAGAATATCTCCAAAAGATTGACCCGACTCGGATTGTCGCGCATTACACCGCTGGTAATCATCCGCCTGTTTACAGTGTAATGAATCATTCAGACTTTGGCCTTCCTGTTCAGGAATCAGGGGGCGGAGCAGAAACGTGGGCAAATACGGCAACAACAAAGCCATTTATAATGATGGAAAGCTGGCCCTGGGCCGGTACCGGTTATAATCTTGATTTTTGGCGGATGGCCGGTGCGCAAAAACCGCCGCTGGTATTCAGCAGAGAAGGAGCGGAATGGAGTTTGGCAGTAGAGCAGGCAAGCCAATACTTTGGAGCAAAAGCATATCAATGGGCGGAACCAATCAGAACCAAGCCAATTGCCAGGAATGAATTCGACTCATACTGGACTCATTTTTACTATAATTTCCAGGCACCAAGAAGATGGGACCGCAGCGCAGAATATCTTTCCGGCTCGAATAATAAATATGCAATATCCAAGTGGAATTATAATGAAAGCGCTTTGCTTGCGGCTGGAACACGCGAGCAATTACGCGGAGACAGAGGCTACGGATTGAGCGGAAGATGCTGTCACATCAATATGTCTGTGGAGCCTATTATTGCTGCGGCTGTTTTCGATGATTGCAGATCATTTGAGGACTTTTACAACCCGGCATCTCTTAGAGAAAGAAGGATTGGACCGTATAAACAGCCGTTTGGAATATTTCCAATATCTGAATTCGCTGCTAGAAATGGCGCAGACTTGATCAAAGACATAACAACAGACAAAGAGGCATCCTTCTTTGAGGATATTGTCAATGATGCCTTAAGCCCGGTATTAATATATATCGGCGGAGGTCCTGCTCCTGATAATTTCAGGCAAAAAGACCACACTTTTATTTCCGGTGAAAAAATCATAAAAAATATTGTCCTGATAAATGACAATGAGACTGCGTTTAAAACCAATATTTCATGGCAATTAGGAAAAGCTTGCGAAAAGCCGCTTGCCCGCGGCACAATTAATCAGGTGGAAGTGCCATCCGGCGAAACGCTGAAGCTGCCAATTGAGACAGCCGCTCCGCTAGTTGCTGAAAAAACGCAATTCCAGTTGAGTATAGAAGCTGCGGTGCCGAACAGCGCCAAAACTTACACTGACAGTTTTAATATTGAAGTGTTTCCCGCAATTAAAATACAACATAATATCACTGCCGCGATTTATGATGCTGCTAATACCGAATGCTCTTCTTTATTAGCAAAAATCGGCGTAAAAACTCGCGCAGTCAGTCTGCCGGACACACTAAAGGATAAGGAGATTCTAATCATCGGCAAAAACTCGTTGAAAAGTTTTCTTGAGAAAGCCGGACCATCATTTCTGACAAATAA
The DNA here is from genome assembly GCA_037144075.1 of Lentisphaerota bacterium. Taxonomy (GTDB): domain Bacteria; phylum Verrucomicrobiota; class Lentisphaeria; order Victivallales; family Victivallaceae; genus CAIPAT01. The sequence goes on from JBAWXM010000078.1 coordinate 10,297, forward strand.
AATCGAAGCGGGGTTAAAAGTTCTCATAATGGAGCAAAACCAAGAGACTGTTTACGGTCCTTGGATGAAAGAGTTAAGACTAAGAGATATGTTCATTAAAAATCCGTCTCATCCGTTGCTGAGCGGACTTGACAATTATGACTTTTCGCAATGGCGCGGCTGTTCATCAATGAGCAAATCCAAGCCGCAGTGGGAGCCTGCGTCGGAGTACAGTTCTTATTATAGCACGCAAATGTTCGGGAGCTGGGGGACGGAGGGAATTATCTCTTCTTTTCCGGTTCGCCGTCCTCAATACGGAAATGTTAAAACGCTTCTTGCGGGCGGTTTTGATCAGGAGTGGGCTGCAATGCTTGAAATTCACCAGGGGGCCGGTGTCATATTGATTTCCCAGCTTGATATTTGCGGACGGGATCAAAATAATCCGGCTGCGGATATACTTTTATTAAACATGATAAAGTATTTAAATGAGTTTAAAGCAACCTCATATGGAGCAGCAGTTTTTTGCGGGAGTGAGGCAAACAAAAACATAATAGACAGATTCAACTTGGAATCAGTCCAGGAGGCCGGCGCAGCAAAACTCTTGATTGCTGATGCCTCCGAGACAAACCTTGCTATAAAAAAGCAATGGCTCAATGATTATGTCAAGAATGGCGGCAAAAACATGCTTTTGCTTTGGCCGGATGAGAAATGCAACTTGAGCTGGATTAGTCCTGAATTAAAAATTGAATTGCCGCAAGAGCATTATAAACGTTTTTACAAGGCGATCCTAAGCGGCAAAGAATTAAATAACCCCTTGATGAAAGGTTTTAACACCGAGGATTTCTATTACAAATTCTTAAGAGAAGATATTCCGCTTATTACAAGTGTTCCGAACGGAAGCGAAATCTTTGCCGGAGGCTTGCTTGCGAATATCAAGATTGGCAAAGGCAATCTTATAATATGCCAGCTAAATCCGTCTTTACATGATAAAGACAGAAGTTTCGGCAAGGTTATACGCTCGCTCTCAAATCTTTTCACTAATTTGGAAGTTAAATCAAAGTATGTCGCCTCTTTTACTGTGTCTCCCTTTGAGTTGTCTCAAAAGGCATGGAGTTTTAAAACGGATCATGACGACAAAGGCGAGAAGGAAAACTGGTTTGATCCTAAGCTGAATGATTCATCCTGGAAGAAAATTTTCACAGGACAAAGCTGGGAATCCCAAGGGGTGACCGAGGAGAATCCGAATATGTACAATGCGCCGCGAACCTCCTACAACGGCATCGCATGGTATCGCTGTGCGGTTGATATGCCTGAAGACGCCGACAATGACTTGGAGCTCGAGATTGGCGCGGTAGCAGGCGCGGATGACGTTTGGTTTAACGGCCAAAAGATAGGAGCCACAAATAATGCGAGCGTCGGTTCATTGAATCTCGCATGCTATTACAGAAATTACTTGATTCCCAAAGATTTAATTTTAAAGCAGGGCAATGTGATAGCTGTAAAAGTGACAAATTTGACCGGAGTCGGGGGGGTGTCAAAGTGGCCTGTCAGGATAATGTCCAAAAAAAAACCGAACAGATCCGCACTGCTGCCAATGGAAAAAGACAGGGTTTTGGGCGACCCGTACAGATATTTGATGTGGTGACAAATTGTTCCGCGATCTTCGTCGCGGGCAGAGGAATAGTTTTTTGCCTGCGATAAGTCTTTGCCGACAGAATCATTTTAATGGAAACAGGAGGATGTATGACGATGCAATCTGATTCATGGGGGATTGCTTTCAACGAGGATAACAGCCATTTTTTTGCTACCCGCGCGGGGCAGAATCTGGGCGTCACAGAAATAGAAGGTTTTATTGCTCGGTATGCTCAGACGAATGTCCGTGACATGTTTTTGAATCCCAATGGAATGCGGACCAGTTATGACAGCCAGGCATGGGAACCGATCTGGGCGGGATATATTCCGGATGCCGGGGACGATCAGCCGCTATTCGCGTCACTCTCGGAGGCAAGACGCAAAAAAGACCGGGAATGGGTGCATACCGCCTGGGAGCTGTATTCCAAGGGAATTGATGTGTACCAGATATGGATTGACCAATGCCGCAGTAATGGAATGACATCATGGATGTCAGTCCGCATGAATGATGTTCATGGTGTCATGGATGAACATAATTACCAGCATTCCTCTTTTTGGAGGAGCAATCCAGACTTCAGAAGGGTGACACATCGGGTGGCGGACAATCAGGAACCCGACAAGGCGCTTGATTATGCACGACCTGAGGTTAGGCGTCATTTCTTGTCTCTTATCCGCGAACTTTGCTACCGTTATGACATGGACGGAATTGAGCTGGACTGGATGCGGGGCTACAGAAATTTAAAGCCGGGCTGGGAGCTGGAGGGGCAGTCAGCCCTGAATGAATTCATGAGTGAGGTGCGGGCGATACTGGATGAAAAATCGGCTAAATGCGGATGTCGCATCAAGTTGGCCGTGCGAGTGCCATCTAGGCCACAAGTGGCTTGGGATTTGGGTCTGGATGTATTCACTTGGATCAGGATGAATTGGCTGGACATGCTGACTGTGTCGCCTTATTTTGGTGTCTTGGATGCGGATATGCCCATTGAACTGTGGCGCAGTTGCATGGATGGGAAAAAAATTATTCTGGCGGCATGTCTGGAAATGCTTTTGCCTTTCGGCTGCTTTGACATCAAGAAAAGATTCAGTACAAACTCGCTGGAGACCTTACGTGCTGCCGCCCTGTCGTATTGGAGCCGCGGAATAGACCGGCTTTATCTTTTTAACTACATGGACGCTCAGGACAAGTGGGATACGGGAGTGAATATGGATATCAGTTATATACGGGATTACCGGCAGATCCTCAATGAGCTGGGCCGTCCGGAGCAGATGCAGGGAAAGAACAGGCGTCATGTTTTGACGTATAGTACCACTGTGGCCATCGGCGATCCTGTTGCGACACCGTTGCCCAAAACATGTTCCGCAAACAATCCGGGGTTATTCAAACTGCACATAGGGCCCAAGCCGTCAGGCGGGGTCGCCTCAATTGTGTTGGGCTGCGGAGCTCCATCTCAGATTGCGTCGAAGATCATGACAGTTTGGCTTAATGGGTCTGGGTGCCATCCGGCGCAACAGCCGAGTATTCCCCCACTTCCCGGCCCCGATCATGTCGCGGTGTTTCAAGCGGACGTATCTGCGCTTAAAAGCGGGTACAATATTATCGATGTGACGATGGGCTCGTCTGAGATCGTTGTGAACTGGGTTGAAATCCAATGGAAGCCTGATGGCAGGGATGAGAGGCTGACGTGAAAGAGATGGAACGAATGTATGGTTTGACAAACGAAATAAAGACAAAGCGAATTAATAAAAAAGTGAAGGGTTAAAAAGCTTTCATGGAATCAGGAATACAATTTGAAACAAAAGAAAGGTGGGAGTGAAGTGGAATCGAAATGTTTTTTTTAAATATTGTAGCAATAATTTTATTTTCATTTTTATTTATTACGATATCATGGGGACAGAATGTTGACACGAAAAATTTATTAAAATCATGGGATGGATTGGGGCCTAATTCTGCGGATGAGGTTAGTGTCAAAGATTCTATCCGTCAAACTGTTGTCCTTAATCAGACAGAGATAAAAACGATTTATTTTTCTGCAGAAAGCAAAGCTGAAGACGCTTCAGGTGAATCAAAAATTCGTTATTCCATATATATTAACCTGAATTATGCAGACGACTCCAGCGAAGGTGGAATAAACTGCACATTTAAACCTGGAACGCATGATTGGGAAAAAGTTGAAGGTTATTATACCCCTAAAAAACCCATTAAATCAGTAGAATATTGCCTGCTATTTCGTGAACATACAGGAAGAGCATGGTTTAGGAATGCCGTATTGACGGAAAGTGGATCAAAAAAAGATACTCCTGTAAAAATACAGTCATCCACATCTGTCTCTATTCCTTTTACCGATAGCAGAATCTCAAAATACGGGAGATATGTCGATGATTCCATTGGCACAAACCTTACATGGGAAGGTTCGTGGCTGCGTTTTAAGGTGTCAGGGACGACCCAAATACAATTAAACGTCCAAGTGAATCTATCGAGTGAAGCGACTGGGGTTTACAGTTGTTATGTTGACAATGGCGTGCGTGTCTCTGGTTCTGTACGCAAACCGGCATCCGATCAGGATCAGACGATCACACTGGTCAGTGGCCTCACGACAGGCGAGCATACTATTGTGATTCAGCGGGCTGAATGGCGCAAGGATTCTTCCATAGTAACAGACGAATCTATCAAAATAAAAAATATCATTCTTGATGATGGCGGATCCTTGTCTGCTTGGCCCCAGACAGGCACTTATGCCATGTTGTTCCTGGGAGATTCCTGGGCCGGAGAGGCGAATAGTGTGACAAGATTCATGGATCTGACAAAATGGAATATCTGGCCTGTGGCATTCGGTGGATTTAGCGTTTCCAGTATGAACACCTATTATTCCTGTAAAGCTTTGGGTATTCCGCAAACGGATCCGGCACAGCAACTCTGTGTAATTCAGTTTGGAGTAAATGATTATAACGGAGGCGTGACCGAAGCAACTTTCAAAAATGATGTTAAATCGATAATGAACAAAGTTGCCACAGAGCATTCAGGTATTAAGTTTTTCTTGGTTCAAGTTCCGGCGAACGGACAGAACTATTTTGATAAGTACGGAACGGTGCTTTCAGAATTAGCCGAAGAAAATTCAAATACCTACTATATAAGTACAAAATCGATAGCTGACAGTCTGGAATGGTCAGATAAGTTTCATCTGAGTATGGCAAGCAGGAGAGACGTTTATGCTCCGTTTCTCGATGCACAGATTTCAAATTGTTTGTCGCGAAGGACTGGAAAGCCTTAACGGATTAAGGCTGAAATTAACGAAGAACAGACATGTCAATAGGCATAGAAAAATACATGATCAGAAGATATAAAACAGAAGACTTGCCGTTTATCGTGTCAATTGGCAGACGCGCCTGGATAAACATATACGACATGTATCGGAACACATACGGGAGCGAGTTGTTTTCATTGCTTATCCCCAATAGGGATACCGCAAAAGAAGAGCAGATAAATCATCATGCGCTGCACCATCCCGATTGGATCTATGTCTGTGAAGAAAAGGAGAAGATTGTCGGGTTTATCACTTTCAGCATTGATCAGGAACGGAAAATCGGACAGATGGGAAATAACGCGGTTGATCCGGAATGTGTGCTCAAAGGAATTGGACAGCAGATGTACAGCGCTGTATTTAAACGGTTCAAAGAAGAAGGCTTGCTTTATGCACAAGTCAGGACTGGGCTCGACGATGCCCATCTTCGTGCTCGTCGTGCTTACGAAAGAGCCGGGTTCAATATAAAAATCGAGGATGTGACCTATTTCAAAAAACTATAATTTTCATAAATCTTTTTAACATAAAGCTATGATATCAATTTGGTTTATCAAGAAGATTTATCAATTCTAAAATCAGCAAAAAACACAAATATATAAGGACCAAAAACATGATTATCACTAAGGAACCGGAACAGCCAGAAAACTGGTTGTTTGTGGATGAGCTTAAAGCCTCGCGACATGAAAAATTAATATGGGGGCGGAGCAGGAAGAAAAGGAATGAAGCTGAACTCGGGAAAGGCGTAACCTTGAATTTCCGTTTCCCAGATGCCGGGAAAGTTCTTGACACAGCGATAACTGATTTTCGCGCGTTCCTGAAAGCTGCCGGAATCCCCGAACATGGGCCGTTCAAAATCATCTTCGAAAAGCGGGACATTGGAAAACCATTTGAGAGTTATCGCATAGATACGCGAACCGATTCATGCACAATCTACGCTGGCGACACTGAAGGCGCCCGCCGGGCACTGTATTTTCTACAGGACGAGATCAAACGCAGTGACGGGCTGTTTTTGCCTGTTGGGATAACCGACCGTGAACCAATGATAAATACCAGGATATCGCGTTGTTTTTTTGGACCGGTAAAGCGCCCGCCAATTAACCGCGATGAACTGGCGGATGACATTGATTACTATCCGGAGGAATATTTAAACCGGCTGGCCAGCGAGGGGGTTAACGGTCTGTGGCTCACAGTGGGTTTCCGCGACCTATGTCCCTCTGAGTTGTTTCCAGGGCATGGGAAAGACAGCGCTAAACGACTGATAAAACTCAGACGCACCGCGCTTAAATGCGCCCGTTATGGAATAAAAATATATGTCTTCTGTATTGAGCCGCAGGGGTTCGGGCAAAACACCGAATATCTTAATTCAATGTCATATTTGAATGGTAATCCGGAGTTTAAAGGCCACAAAAATGGATGTGCTATATATTTCTGTCCATCAACCGGCAAGGCAAAGCAATATCTTGAGAACTCGGCTTATCACATATTCTCCAATGTCCCGGAACTCGGTGGGCTGATAGATATTAATCTCGGAGAGAGGCCGACCCACTGCTACTCAGCCACCAACAATTTCTTTGACTGCAACTGTCCGCGCTGTTCCAAACGTCAACCATGGGAGGTCTTTGCAGATGTTACGTCATCAATCTCTAAGGGGATGCGCCGGGCAAATCCGCAGGCCGAAATGATCTCGTGGCTATATACGCCATATATCTTTGAACAAAACGGAAAAAGCATTGAAGATCATTTTCAAGTGATGAGGGACGTAGCCGCTCATGTTCCGGAAAATGTTACATTGCAGGTCAATTTCGAGTCCAACGGGAAAGTTATGCAGCTTGGTCGCGAAAGAACCGCCCTTGACTACTGGCTGGCCTGGCCCGGCCCAAGTGAAGTTTTCAAAGATTGTGCCCGTGCCGCCGTGAATTCCGGAACCAGGATGTCAGCTAAAATTCAGGTTGGCTGTTCCCATGAGGTCGCCACGGTTCCTTTCATACCGGTACCCGGCAATCTTTACAAAAAATACCGTGCTATGCGGGAGCTCGGAGTCAGCACGGTAATGCAATGCTGGTATTTCGGGAACTATCCCGGTCTGATGAACAAAGCCGCCGGCGAACTCTCATTTTTCCCGTTTCCTGACGACGAGAATGACTTCCTGTTCTCACTCGCCCAAATTGACTGGGGCAGAAACGCCGGGAAAGTAAGCCGCGCCTGGAAATTCTTCCAGAAGAGCTATTCGGAATTCCCGGTCAATCTGCCGTTCA
>JBAWXM010000079.1:0-17419 GCA_037144075.1 Lentisphaerota bacterium
TCCGGCAATGCTCAGGTGTACTGCGATGCTCGGGTGTCCGGCAATGCTCAGGTGTACGGCGATGCTCAGGTGTACTGCGATGCTCAGGTGTACGGCGATGCTCGGGTGTACTGCGATGCTCGGGTGTCCGGCAATGCTCAGGTGTACGGAGGAAAAACTCAGAGAACAGATGATTATATCTGTGTTGGGCCAATCGGAAGCCGTTTGAGATTTACAACGGTTCAGATTCCTTCCATGACAGTGGTATGCGGTTGCTTCAATGGAACATTTGATGAGTTCAAAAAGAAAGTAAAAGTAACTCACGAAAACAGTCCGCGATATCTGGCAGAGTATAAGGCGATGATAGCGTTAATCAATGCAGTTATTAAGGCCAGAAAGTAAGCTTCCGCACTGATAGTTAACCAAATTAACCACAGGAGAGTAACCATGAGCACCAGAGTTTACAGGATTGAAGACGCGGGATATGATGAATCAACGAGACGCTACTGGACGCAGGTAGCTCCGTATTCAAGTTTCAGGCTCGGAGATATGACGGATGAATTTGTTGACTATTCCAATTTGAATGATGCCGCTTGCGGAGAAATGGCAATCCCGATTGAAGACGTTGAAGAGTTCGTTCAGAACAATCTGGACTATGATGAAGACGTTATCTCTGCACTCAAGCAGGATATTCAGGCCGCAAAAGACGCGAAGAGTGACGTAATTAATTATTACTGTGCGTGAGGTATATCATGAACGAAAACCTGAGAGTAATAGAAGCGAACCCGAAGGGCATGAACGATAAAAATGGCTCCCTGGTGACGTTAAAAAGCGCGAGGAAGCTGAAATTGAAAGACTTATGATAGCATGATAGATAAAGTAAAAAGAGCGAGGTATAAAATGTCGCCGTAAATAAAAATCGATAGTTCTGTATCTATTTATTTGGGCCGGAGCAATCCGGCTTTTTTAGTGTTGACATTCTACGCAAATTCAAAAAGCGGAGATTTTTTATGCCAGACGTTCAACCACTCGACTATATTTTCAGCCGCCAGAATCCATTCTACACATCGCAGTGCTCGATTTGGCTGCGGTCCTTATCTGCATACTCAGGAGGGTCAAAATACATTCAGCAAGCTCTAATCAAGCATATTTCCGAGATTGAACCAGAGTTCGCAGAGCGCAAGAACAGGGCGTATTACTTCAACTATCCGCGCAAAATTGCGAAACTGATTACTCAGTACGTCTTGAGCCAGGCACCGACCCGAGAAGGCTCTGACAGCGATCTGGTTGCGGACTTTGACCGCTCCGGACTGAATACCAATGAGGTTATGCGGCAATTCTCGACTATTCTCAACGTCTTCGGCGTAGCATGGCTTTGCGTTGATATGCCAAACTTTGAAGGCGAATTAACGAAAGAGCAGGAACAGATTCAGCGAATCCGTCCTTATTGTTACGCGCTTTCTCCACTCTCCGTGGTTGACTGGTGTTATGGCAGCGACGGAAAACTTCAATGGGTGCTTACCAAGGCAGAGAGTGTTGATAACTCTGACCCGATGATTCAGCCGGTTACGGTTGCCGTTCGCTGTTTGTGGACGCGGACCGATATGACTGTATTTCAGAGGGCAGGAAATGCCGGCGCGGTTGCGATCTCCAAAACCATTGAGCACGGCTTGGGTGTTGTGCCGTTTGTCAGAGTTGAGGAAGTTGACGGCTATGGAATCAATGCTCAGCACTGGTTTGAAGATGTGGTTAGAATCTCTGACGCTATCCTGAATAATGAATCTGAAGCGCAGATGAACACGGTTAAGCAGATGTTCGGGCTCCTGGTTATCAGTGAGGCATTTGCGCGGTCCGGAAACAAGCCGAAAAGCAGCGAGGAAGGAGCGCAAGGAGAATCGCTGTCTCATGTGATAGCTCGTTCTGCTGCTATCTGGGAAACGAATGAAGAGAAAGGAATTACGCGTTATGTGTCTCCATCCGGAGTTGAAACGACTACGATCAGAAGCGAAAATCAGAACTTGCGCCGTGAGCTTTTTGACGTGATAGGTTTGGCGATTCAGAAAGACAGCAAGGCGATTGAGACAGCGGAGGCGAAAGCGTGGGACCATCAGCACGTTGAGCAGTTTTTACAGACCAGAGCAGATATTCTTGAGCAGGCAGAGAAGCAGGCTTGGCAGATTATGACCCTGTGGAAGAATACAGTAGCTGTTCCGGACGTGGTCTATAACCGTAACTTTGCCGTGCTGGATTTGAGTGATGCTATAGCGTCACTTCTGGAAATTTCCAGCCTGTCCGTTGAAAGTCCGGAGTTCCAGCGCGAGGTAAACCGGACCGGAATTACCCTGCTGAACAGAATACGCCAGATTCCGCAGGATAGACAGGACACGATCAACCAGGAGATAGACGCATCCACTCCGGCCACTCTTCCGGTTGCTACAGGTGGAGTAACTGGCGGCGGTAATGTTGACAATAATACTCAAATAGTATAAGTCGTGTGCGAACACGTTAAAAACCGTAAGTAACTAAAAATAGTCATCCCCAGACTAAAAAAGGAGTAAAAGGATGAACCTGACAGAGCTACTCAAAAAGGTCGCAAAAGGCGAAACTCTCACGGATGAGGAAAAGGCGTATCTGGCTGCGTACAAAGAAGACGACAGCAGGATTCCGAAATCTCGCCTCGATGAAGAGCTCGCCAAGAAAAAGGATTTGCAGAAACAGCTTGATGCTACAACTGCAAAGCAAAGTGAGCTTGAAGCCCAGCTTGAAGAATTGAAAACTTCCGGACTTTCCGCAGAAGAGAAAGTTAAAAAGGAAGTCGAGAAAGAAATCAATAAGCTGAAAGCCGAAAACGCGGCCCTTCTCAAAGAGCGGGATGAAAAGGCGGCTAAGATTGCTGAAATTGAATTCAATGATTCAGTTTCCAAGGTTGCGGCCAAGCATAATTTCGCAGACCCTGAGTATCTCGGTTATCTGGTGAAATCCGGCAACGTTGATCTCGCGGACGAAAAGAAGGTGACTGAGTTTGTCAAAGGTCTTGAGACCAGCAAGCCGAATCTCTTCAAATCGAATGCAAAGCCTGGCGGCGGCACAAAGCAGACAGAAGGACAGCAGGGAAGCACCGGCGAAGCTCGCATGAAAGAACTGCTGGCAAAGCCGACACTGACAATGGCAGAAGCTGCCGAAGTAAACAAGCTCGATACCGAGCAAAAAACCGCAGCCGCCGCAGCAGCGACCGGCGCAAAATAAAGGAGGGCTATTATGGCCTTTGAATTTGGACAGTTTAACGAATTTTCGGACAGCGTAACTATCGCCAGTCCGACTATCATGGCTATCGCGAAAGCAATCGAACTCGGACCCTTTGTCGGCAAGTTCTATCAGGGAATGGCCGCGCCTGCTACCAGCATCCGGACGAAAGACTTCAAGGTGTTCTCTCGCAGCATTACCAGCCGTGACGGTGTCATTGGCGACGGTGCCGCTGGCGGCTGGGATATTGATGATGTAACCGGCCTGAAAATGACCGCTGCCGTTCTGAAAGGTTTGACCGTGGGTCATGTCCTTCAGGTACAGGATGAAGTCGTTATCATCAAAGCCGTTGACCGTTCCGCGAACACCATCAGCGTTTGGGCGCGTGGTGCAGGTTCCACTACTCCGGCGACCCATGCCGACCAGGTTGCCTATAAGGTTATCGGGTTTGCCGGCGATGACGTTGACCTGAAGAGCGTCGAAGCGATGAATGAAACCACGTCCGCGTATGAAAACTACGTGCAGACCGTGTTTGAAGTCATCGACTGGACCAAACATGCTGAACTGGTTCGTCAGGGAATGGCCGTGGACAATGCGACTATCCTGCTCTTCCGCGAAGCCGAAATCCGTGTTGCCAGAAACCTGTCTCGCATGGCGATCTGGGGTGTGAAACAGGCGGCGGTAGCCGGTGGAACTCGCAGTATGTCTTCTGGACTGCTTCAGCAGTTGAATGACACCAACAGCGGACATCGCAACGTATTCAAGTACAATGCTGCCGGCCTGCTGACTGAAACCAAGGTTCGCGCCTCGCTGAAAGAAGTGTTCGATGCCGGTGGCAGTCCTGACACTATCTGGTGCTCTCCGACCGTCAAGGGTTACATCAACCTGTTCAACATGGCGAATGCCGCGCTAGTGATCGGAACCGACCCGGCTAACCGGACTGCCGGAATGCACATCGATTCCATCAACTACGAAGGCGCGATTCTCAACGTCAAGGTTGATGCGGACATCCCGAATGACAAGATTGCCATTGTCAAACAGGCAAGCTGCAAGAAGGGCTGGCTTGAAGGTGACGGCCTCACCCAGAAAGACGAACCGACCGCTTCCAGCCGCGAAATGCGTAAATCTCTCCAGGGTTCCGTTGGCTTCCTGGTTGAAGATGTTGGCACCGATCATACGTTCATCTATGGTATCACCGGTGGACCGTCCGAAAGAGAAACTAAGGTTTCTATCACGAACGCAGCCCTCCCGATTACCGGAACGCTGAATCTGGAAACCGGCGAAGTTTCCTAATCTAACTTCCAACATGGCTCAGGGGCGGTAAAACGCTCCTGAGCTTTTTAAAACCACAAGGTAACTATATCATGAGCAAAGAAGAGATTTATAACGAACTCGTAAAGCGCGGCATTCAGCCGAAGAAAAGCCTGAGATTCAGCAAGATTGAAGACTTGCAGAAGATGCTTGATGAAAGCAACTCCAAACAGGAACAGCAGAAACAGAATCCTGACGAAAAGAAAGATATTCCCCCTGTCATAAAAGAAAAACTGGCTCCGGAAGTAAAACCGGTTGCAGTTCAAATACTACCCCTGCACTTTGAAACTTCCGGCTGGTGTGAAGAGCTTTGCTGCAGCTACTATGCCGGAGTTCACCATTGCACCACGGTCCGCGAATACGAAGCGCTCAAAAAATACGCTGTCAAAAAATAAGGAGAATAAGACCATGCCGGAAATCAAACTTAAAGTGTTCCAGACAAAGGCCGGAAAAACCGTAAGTTTCAGCAAGGGTGATAAGAATTACACGTTGAACTTGAAGGCGACCGCAACCCATGCGGAAATTGAGGAAGCTGTAAAAAAAGCAATCAAATGAAGATTAACTGGATAAGGCGGCAGGCAAACTGGGCGTTCGATCACATGTGCAGGCACTTTGCAAAAGCAATGCCGGAGCACGAGCACCAGTTCGACAGCAAAGAGAAATCAGATGTGAAATTTGTCTGCTCGCCTAATTTCTTCAAAACTGGTATCAAGGGCGATAAAAAGACGATTGCTCACGTTGATTCAAGCCGCTGGTATGAGCCGTTTCTCAAGGAGGAGTGATGAAAGTATTGTCAGTTGAGTTTACTCCTGCGTGGAGCTGGGGATTGATTTTCGCGGAAATGAAAAAGCATTCCGCTATAGATTTCAACCGCGTTTTCCTCAATAACGGTGATAGAATAAAAATTGAAGGGCATGATATGATACTCAGCCAGAATATTACTTTGCTGAAAAAGCTTAAAGAGCGGATACGGACCGTTTGCAGGCTTGGAGGAAACCAGAATTTTGATAACGCGAATAACCTTGAGCCTGTTTTGCTGGAAATGTCGAAATGCTTCTGCCTGATAGCCACCAATAACAAGCTGTACGAGATAGCGAAGTCAGTAAATGACAATGCATTCATGATTCCGAACGGCATCAACCTGGAAGAATGGACCCCGATTAAAAGCGACCTTGACAGGCCGTTTACCGTTGGATTCTGCGGCAATATCTCCAATCCCAAATACCGCGAATATAAAGGCTATGACTTTGTTTCAGATGCTTGCTTCAATGCTCGTATTCAGCTTAAAACCGCGCTGTATAAAGAGAATCAGATAGAGCATAGCCAGATGAGACAGTTGTTTTATGGACAGATTGACTGCATTGTTCATCCAACACTCGGAGAGGGATGCAGTAACACTCTCATGGAGGCCGCGGCCTGCGGTATTCCTATCATTACCACCCGATGCGCCGGCTTTCATGGCGAAATGATGGTTGACGGCAAAAACGTCCTGTTCTGCGAGCGTTCAGTCGAAAGCATTCAGGAAGCAATAGAACGTGTCCGCGATGACAAAAAGCTGCAAAAGAAGCTATCATCCGGCGCGAGGAAGTTTGCAGAAAAGCATCATGATGTTACTAAGATCGTAAAGCAGTATGAAAAGATATTCAAGGATTGTGTTGACCATGCAGATTCAATTCCGGCAAGCATTGAACTCTTTCGTATTGACGATAAAAGAGACTATATGAGGGCGATATTCAAAGTCGGAGCCGGCAGAATCAGGATTGAAAAGTTTCCTGCCGGATATTCCAAAGAGCAGATACTTGATTCAATCAGGCAAGGAGAAAAGAAAAATGGCTGATAGCGTGTTAGCAACTTTCGCAACTGAATATTTCAGCGAGCATCTGGACAAAACATACTGGACAGGATTAAGTTCCGATGTAAAAGCGGCTTGCCTGGCAATGGCAAAAAATGACGTTATTGCTCAACTGGACAGTGCTGACCCCGAGTGTGATGCTGCTTATAAAGCCATGTGTGAACAGGCTGTTTTTCTATCTCGTAATCATGCCGACCAGACCGAGGGCAAAGTTACCACCGGCGAGAATATCAGCGGCGATCTGTCGAACAGTTACGCGCTCATCGGGTCCAATGCCGGAATAGCTCCACGGGCCGAACAGTTCATTAAACTGGCGAAACAGACCCAAACGAGGCGTACCGTAGTCATAGGCAGGGGTTAAGCCTCTTTTGCCTCTCAATATATAGCAAAGGTTTATCATGGCCTTAAAAAGCTCAAATTCTCACGGCGTAACATTGGTTAATGGAGCCGCCAAAACCTTCTCTGAAATCTACGAGGAAGCTAAAGCGCGGATTATGGCAAGGGCCGTGGCTCATGCCAGCAGATACCCGAACAGTCCGTATTCTGGAAGAAACCTCGTTGAACTTGAAAAAGCCATGCGAGCGGAATATGCCAGGCTTGGTATTGATTTAGGTCAGGAGTTTCGCGATACCCTTCCGCTGATTATGAAAACGTTCTATGATTCCGCAAAGGCAACCCTTGCCGCTGATAGCGCGAATAAGATCATCGGCGAGATAGACAAGGCCAGAATAGATTACTTTCTTAAGGACAGCTTTGAATCCGTTGCCGGTGCTACTCAGCGAATGGCGGTAACTCATGTCAGAGCTCTCCGCAGTATCAGCGCGGACGTGTTCCGGCAGACCAGCTTGACCGGAGAGACCAGAAAGCAGGTCTCGAAGCTGATGCTTGACAGAGCGATGAATGTTCCTGGATTCCAGTTTATTGACAGCGCAGGCTCAAAATGGGAAGCTAAGAACTATTTTGAAATGCTTTCCAGAACGCAGCTTATGAACGCCGGAAGGCAGAGCTCTTTTGATTTTTGCGCGAATAATGAATGTGATATTGTCCGAGTTTCCATTTCCGGCAATTCCTGCGATAAGTGCGCTCCATTTGAAAATACTCTGCTATCTATCACCGGAGCTACTGAAGGTCTGGTTACGATTGACGAAGCTACTGCTGCCGGCCTGTTTCATCCGAACTGCACCCATAGCGTTACTCCGGTTCCGGAAGAGTTGGCAAAGATGGACTATAACACTGACGGCTCTCCGAAAGACGGCGTTAATTCTTAATGTGTTGACAATTGGAATATATCTATCGGAGCAGAATTTTGAATGGTAAGAAGCCTAATAGATTTTCTGCCTCCGGTGACTATTGCGCTATTAGCTCAACGATAGAGCAGGTGCTTTCCAAGCATCTTACAGCGGTTCAACTCCGTTATAGCGCTCCACTTCTAAACATGGATTAAATGCGGTGCAAATATGGCTTCTTTGATCGTCAAAGTGTGCAAAACCTCAATCACCATAAAATACCCAACCGGAACGATTGTGGACGGCAAGCAGACGTTTACGGAGGTTTCAGGTAAAGCCAGAATGACGGACTTCTCGCAGGCAGATATTGATTATTTCGGCAAGGTACAGGACGGAGTAATATTCCTTGTGGCTCCTCTCTCTGCCAAGCCGCCTGTAAATGCGAAAATTGTCTGTGAAGGCAAAACCTACGATCTGAAAGCGGTAAAAACTTATAAGAACGCCAAGGGCGAGATTGTGGGCTATAAGTGCGTGGGGGTGTAGTTATGGCAGACGAAGTTTTCAGGTTCGATACTTCGCAGTTGAAAGACGGCATCCGAAGATTGATAAATGAATCAGAGGCGAAGAAAAAAAGAGCGATGCTGAATATTGCCTCGTATCTTGAGAAGGAAGTGAAGGACGCTGCCCCGATTGACGAAGGCAATTTAACGAATGACATACACGGAAGCGTACAGGAATCGGAAGGCGTTACGGCGGCGGTGATCTCGGTTGCGGCGAATGCACCCTCTTCTCGGTATGCGGTTGTCATGCACGAAAATAATTACAATCTCGGCAAACTTTCCCTGGCAAAAATGGCAAAAACCGGCAAGCCTGTCGGAAAGAAATATATCATAAATCCTATCATGCTATCTGGCAGGAAAATAGTCGATATTATTACCAGTATCTGCAAACTCTAAGCGAGGTTTATCATGGACATAATCAAGGTTGAAAAAGCGTTGACGGTATTCTGGGCCGGCGTTCTGAATAAAACCGTGGATGGTGATATTTTTCGCGGCGGCATTCCTTCCGGCAAGAACGGAATAGGCGTTATGCTGGGAATAGAGATAACCCCGAACGAGCCGTCTATGAGAAAATTCAACGCTCAGATTTTGGGTAAATTTACAGACCGTGATGTAGCCTTGGCAATTCTGGAAAAAGCAGAAGCGGCTATTCCGGTTTATGGAGTGGAAGCCGGCATGACTGGGCAGAAGGTTTTCTTCCGTGCCATTCTCAAGCAGGGTGGAAGCGGAGCTTATCGCGCTCCCGAAGGCGGCGTTATTACTGAATTCTGCTCGTTAAATTTCACGGTATGCCTTGACTGTTGACAAGTCAACTCATTAATAGGCAATAAGCTACAATCACAAAATAGGAGATTTGAAAAATGTCTGAAAATTTTGACCCGACTAAATTTAAAATGGGTTCCGCTGTCGTATCTTTCGCCGGAACTGCGCTTGGCGGCACGGTTGACGGCCCAAAAATCAGCATCAAACCGGAATTCTACGAAAGCAAGGTAGATCAGGCCGGTAGTCGCGCTGTCCGCAAGATCGTAACCGATGTTAAAATTCTGGTTACTGCACAGTTCAAGGAAATCACCGGCGCGATTGCGCTGCTGCTGGATGCTGACAAGGCTATCACGGCTGATCTGATCGGCTCCGATATTTACGCATCGGCAAACCGCAAGGCGTTGCTGCTTACTCCGGTTGATGCCGCCGATGAAGATTGTTACAGTTTTCCGGCTGCTGTTCTGGTTCCCCAGGGTGATTATTCCTTGACCGGAACCAAGGAGCACGAAATTGAACTCACCTTTGAAATTCTGCCGGATACGGACGGGATTTTTATGGAAGTTATCGCTGCTGAAGGGGCAGTGTCGTAAGATGAAAATGTTTCCAAAATTCGGCAAGCGGACTGTGGGTATTCAGAATTGCGACGGCACTTGGTTTGAATGCAAAATGCTGGGTGTCGCCGATAATGATATCTTTGAAGAAATTCTGCAGGAGATGTATCAGGTTGCAGCCGGTGAAAATCGGGAAGCTGAATTGAAGGCTCTGGTAAAGGCGCGGCGCAAGCTCATCAATCTCATCAAGAAAGTTCTGCCGGCTGAAAAGCACGAAGAGCTTGAGCGTTTCGAGTTCGACGAAGCGGCGGCACTGGTCCGCTACCTGCTGTTCGGCACCGGAGATACTGAAGGAGACTCTAAAAAAAAAGTATCGTACCAGCAGACGGAAAAGAAAAAGCGGAACTGGATTACGACTTCATGGCGGCGCGTATTCTCGAAGCGTTCCCTGCCTATACTTTAGAAGCCCTGCTATCAGAGCCGCTGCATATTTTCTACGCGCTGGATGAGTTTATATCCAGAACCCGAGCGGATGCAGCACTTGAAATGCAGGTTCCGGCAATTCAGGCCGCGATGAACGGCGGCGATGCTTATAAATTCCTTGAACGCAGACGCGGAGAGTTTACAATCCTTGATAAGAGTATAGCTACGTTTTCTGAATCGCAGTTTCAGGCCGCGCTTGATAGAGCCAAGGCGATCACTGAAAATAAAGCGAAAGTTGTAAAATCTATAAAACTGAGGGATTTCAATGTTTGACCTGGGAGAAATAGGGGCATATTTAACTCTAAATGATGCCGCGTATATGTCCAAATTAAAGGGCATTGATACTGCATCAAATTCAATTTTTGATAAAATTAAGGGATATGCGTTAAAGGCATTCGCCGCTATCGGCGGCACTATGTTTCTCAAGTCCGCTGTCTCTGAATTTAACGGAGCCGAATTTTCCGTTAAAATGTACTCCTCCGCGCTCCGGGCAAACGGCATGGAAGTCGAGCGTAACGCTGCATCGGCCAAGAGTTTTGCCGAAGAAATGCAGCGGCTTACTGTTCATGAAGATGACGCTGTACTCGCTGCCATGCGGCACGGATTAAGCCTTGGCTTTACCTCTTCTCAAATCGACGAAGTTACCAAGGCGGCTATTGGACTTGGAGAGCGCTACGGATTCGATCTACCCCAGGCAATGACCCTGCTGGCGAGAGCTCAAAATGGACACACTGAGCAGTTATTGCGTATGGGTATTCAGCTTGACACCACGAAGTCAAAAGCAGAGCAGTTTCAGCAGCTGATGGGAATTGGCGCAGGCTCTTTCGGTATGGCTACAGATGCGGCCAAAACGAACAAAGGAGCTCTTGAGCAATTAAACAACACCTATTCAGATGCCAAGGAAAATATAGGCGAAGCTCTGGCTCCTGCTGTTACTGCTTTGTCACAGACTTTAAAAGAATTGCTGCTAACTTTCAACAGTTGGGATAAAAGCACTATTTCCGCAATCATCCGAACAGCCTCATTGGTTGCCGGTCTATTGCTGGCAAAAAACGCCTTAACCGGTCTCCGAGCATTATATGCCGGAGTAAATGCCCTGATTGCCTTGAAAACCGCAAACACAATAGCGAATACGGCGGCAACTATATCCAATACCGCGGCCAATATTGCAAATGGCGCAAGTCAGAAAGGAACTGCGGGAGCGGCAGCGGTCGGCGGTTTCCTTGGCGTTAATACTATTGCTGCCGGAATAGCGACTCGGGGCGCGGGAATGGCCGCTAGGGGTGGTATAATGGGGGGGGTAGGCAGCGCAATAGCAGGAACCGGAACAGTGCTTGGAACTTCTGTCGGAACATTATTTGCCACAGGCGGTATCGCTGCCGCTCTGGGCATTCCGACATTGATTGCCACTGTCAGTGCCGCAGGTTTTTTAACTGGAAAATGGATTGCCGATATAACCGGCCTCACTCAAGTGCAGGAAAGATTTTGGGGCCGTATGAGATATGGATTGGATGCTATCGAGGAAAAAAGCGCCGGACTGGATAAAAAATTACAAGCAATGAACAAAGAGCGTCAAGCGAAGTTGGAGCAGAAACGAGTTGATAAAGAGCTTGCGGATTCCAGGAATAAGTATAATCTGCATGTTTCTGAAACTGACTGGAACGGTGAGTTTGATGCCGCCAGCGCGGAGAAAAAGGTTAAAATGGCCGGCGATGTCATGACTGAATTAAGCATGATGATAGAAAAACTCGCCAAGGATGATTCAGTTGAATCTTTCGCCAAACGCACTGAACTATATGATAGAATGACTGAAATGCGCAAGAAACAGGAAGCCGCGCTTCAGGAGATCGATAAGGAACGCATTGAAAGCATCCAGAAGGTAGTTGATGAAAATAAGAAAATTTCAGACCGCAAACTAAGATACCTGGAAGCCGGTTTACGCTCCGATGGTAAATTCGATATGTCCGATGAGTATAAACTTGCCAATGAAAAAATGTTAGCCCAGCAGCGGCAATACGACAATATGAGGCGTGAGCTTGAAAACGAAATACTCAATAAGGGCAGCAAGGAAAAAATTCAACTGCTCCGGGATGCCGTTACTCAGGAACTCCTTGAACTTGGCAGACTCAAAGAGGAGGCAAAGAAAGCCGCGGACAATCCCAGAGAGAAGTATACTTCATCCATGGCCTCATATGCTAAAGATATTTACGGCGATGAAGACATGTCCACTAAAGACAAGATTGAGAAAATTACCTCCCTTAATGCTGAAAACAGGGCTATTTATGACAAGATTGCGAAAGAAACCGGCAAAGATTATTCTCGTAGCAGCAAAGGGATGCAAGATTCAATCTCCCTCGGTAAGCTCGTAAAACAGTTGGAAAAGAACGAAAAAGCCGAAGCGCAGAAGAAAGTGGTTGATGCTATCAAGGAATCTACCGAGGCTATAAAGACCATCGGCAAGGGCGGTATGATCACCTTCCCTGACAAATTCTAATGTTGACATTACTGGATAATGATAAGTCCCCATAATAAATAACCAAACTAGGAGAGTAGAGATGGAAGAGCTAACAGTAGAACAAAGAGCGGCAAACCGGAAAAATAGAGATCAGGAAGTAGAAGAATTTGAAAAGCGTTTTCAGGACGCGGTTGTCAAGTCAGCGGAGATTATCCGTTCGGTAGAAAGTCCGCAGTTCTTGAATCACCCAGCCGTTCGCAAGGCAATCCTGGAGGCCGTGGAAAAATTAGTGCTGCTGCCAGGCGATATGTATGATACTATTGCAGAGAACTATAAAGACTTGATTTAAGCTGGAACGCCTCTCGTACGTGATTTGATTCTTTCTTTATAAAAATTATCGAGAAAGTCATAGGCATTGTCTAAATTGATCTTTAATTTATATTTGCCAGCCCCTTCATCCAGCACTGACAAATCATTTTTAACAAGTTCAACAAATAATTTACCAACGGTCTCATAAATGAACGATTCTTTATCCATGGGTAACGTCTCCTGTTTAAGTGCTCGCCTGGCAGCAGCGTTTAAATATGAGCGTTCCTATGGTTGATTTCAAGCAAAAGACCAATAAAAAATAATCCTGTCTATCCTGTCCATCCCTGTTAAAATTGCTTTCCGTTTATTCTGTATTATATTAATACTAAACTAGGAGTAATAACCATGAAATATAGCATTCTAATCGTTGCGCTTTTTCTGTCCATGTCAGCCCGTGCCGCTGGAATGACCGATATGGCTAAGTTTAATCCTGACGACAATTCAACTACCACCAACGGATTGAAGGGAGTTAAATCTTCCGGATTCGCTCCGGTTGCCAGACCTGATTTCATCGCAAACGGCAAGGTATATAAGAATCACGAAATTACCGGATGCAGCGCGGACGGCGTTGAAATAAACTATGACGGCGGGGCGGCTACAATCGCGCTTAAAGACTGGCCGGCAAACTATACCGGTGAGATTACCTCTAAAATCAGGTCAAAGATTGCCCTGCTGCAAAAAAAGCGGGATGAAGCCGAAAAAGCAGAGCAGGCAACCGCAGTTCAGAAAACTAAAGAAAATAAATTATCCCAGAATGCTCAATGTCTCATCTTTAAAGTTATTGGCGTGGAAAACGGCGCACTGCTGGGCTCTATGAATGCTAAAGACTGGTACGAAAAGGATTCTACTTCAATACAAGAAAAAATAAAGTCTGTTTATGGTTTTACGAAATACAAAAAGAACCTTCAAGAACAAAACAAAGTAAATTCAACAGCTTCACAATTAAATAAAGAAGAAATCTCACTAAATCAGTTTGCCAAGGAAATTGATGATTCATTCAGTATCGTCTACATCACCGGCATAGATACATCTGAATATATAGATGACCAGCAGGTAGTTATGGCAGGTATCCGTTCCGGCACACATAAATATATCTCGGTCAACGGCGCGGCCCGAACAGTTCCCAAGTTCATAGCGGTGAAAAATAAGCAATAATAACAATTATTTAGTTAATATCACTTGCTTTAGTTATTATAATATAGTATTATAATGTTTGTCGAACATGTATTCGACGCCTTCATGTAAGAGATTAGCAGTCTCAGGCACAAAACACATGAGTTTAGAGCCGGAATTTTGGATTACTCGTAACAGGTGCTGCTGACGAGGACAGGTTACATGGCCTTCCAGATTCCGGCTCTTAGTTTTCAGGAGGTTCACTATGAACACCAACACCGCCGCCGCAACTTCAATGCTCCCTGCCGTCTTCTCGAACGCCGTCATGCTCTACAACGGTAAGCCTCAGACTACCAGCCTTAAAGTCGCCGATATTTTCGGCAAACAACACAAGAATGTAATTCAGTCTATTGAATTAATGGAAATGCCCTCAGATTTTAATACGCTGAATTTTCAGCGTATCTCTTACCATGACAACCGCAACAGGTTACAGAAGATGTATAACATGACAAAGGACGGCTTCACCCTGTTAGCCATGGGGTTCACCGGCGCGAAAGCCATGCAGTTCAAGATTGCGTATATCGAGGCGTTTAACAAAATGGAGGCTGAATTACGCCAGAAACCTTGCGCTGTAGCGCCTAGCATGATAGATGCGGCGAATGACTGGAGAGATTTTAACGCATCCGCGCTCCGGGCTATTATCTTTCGCCTGCTGCCGGAACATCGCGGCACCGGCAGTCTTTCTCATTGCGGACGAAAAGCGGAGATCATTCGGGCTCTTACTTTGCGCGGCCTGCGTCCGGCTTCCCTGTCCGGTCTCAAAGCTCTGCCGGCTCCGGAAGAAAACGCTGAACCGATTTACACTATCAGCGGCGTTGCTTCCGGCGTTCTCGGTATCGAACCTGAGACCCTGTTCAAGTTCCTGAAACGCCGCCGTATTCTCCGGCCCGAAACTCTTTATCCGGATTCGCTCTGGTTCGTAATGCCTAAATGGACGGATAAAGGATTATTTACGCGTGACCCCCTCGGTGAGCTTGGCGGTGGACGCATCGGCCTGACCGCCAAGGGCCGCGATTATATCGTAGCTCTCTATCATTCGGCGTAATATCTAGAAATTGTGTTTACACTGCCCTTTACTCTAAAACAGTAAAGGGCTTTTTTGTGCCTTGGTGTTGACATTTCCGGCAAAAGTAATGTTCCAAACTTAAAAATAACCAGGAAAATTAACTATGAAAAACTCACTTGGGCAAAGTACTCATAACCTCAGAGAGGTCTCTGACCTTAAACCTGGAGTACCATTTACAAGGTATACAGAAAAAAGCCATATTGCTACTTCCAGCCCCTGTAGAAGTCTTACACCTTGGACAATATACGACCAATTGATACCCGGCCCCGGAGTTACGCTTAAAAAGCGCGCCGCAATGTTCTACAAACTCTTCATGCTTTTTCATGCTGAGTATCTCTTTTGTAAGTTTTGCGTTAGCTTCTACAAGCGTGGAGTTTTCTTTTTCCAGTGTTTCTATGCGCTGTTCGAGAGCAGCCGCGCTCTCTCCGAGTATCTCGAGTTGTTTCCTGAGAACGACATTAAGCGGCAGTCCGGCGATAATATCAGCGATAGTTTGAATCATAACAATCCCCCTAAATAAATATTAACATTAATATAGTTTATATAGCAAACAATTCAATAAGGAATCAACCGTGAAAATCCTGCATCAGAATAATATAGATTTCGCGATCTCCGAAAATGGAGAGATTACCTGTTCCAGCACGTGGGAACTTATCTGCGAAGCTATTGACGACTGGACCAGTTTTGAATCCGCGGTTAAAAGCTGGGCCGGCAATCCCGGCGAAGGCTGGCGCATTCCTGACGCAGATAGCGAAGATTATACAGTGGACACTGACCGCGTTATTACGAGTATTGATTGCTCCGCAAAATCGCGCTGGATATATACGGTTGCATTCAAGGGCCGCAACCGGGATATTATCGCCAGAATGATAGACTATTCCGAATCGGTGAACAATAGAGATGAGCGCGAAAAAACCGCAACTTGGAGCATTGACGCTGATTCTCTTGATGCTTTTCTGCCTGCAATCGGCGCGGTTCTGACTTGGGCCGGTGAGTTTTTCTACTGCGACAATATCAATACGAAGAAAGTCGGCATTACTGAAGGGCGTTACGAGGTCACGATCATAGCGATAGACCTCTCGACTGTTATGCTCGGTAATCCGTCATTCAGCCGTAACGCGAAATATGAATCCACCAAGTCGGCCACTTGGAAAGTGTCGAACAGTGCGTATGAAGCGTTTATTGAAGCGCATGATGTTAATTCCGATGCGTCCAACTGGGCCGGAAGTAATTATTTCGTAACCAGCATCAAAGCGGAACCGCGCGGCAAGCTGGGTTACGATGTAACGGTTGAAGCCAAACATATTAGCGTTCGATGTATTGAAACCAGGCGCGAAGAGACACTCAAGGGTTATGATATATCCGGCAATGTTATCCGCGAAATAAAATACTCCGGCCGCTGGCAGGTCAATAAAGACGGACTTGAAGAGTTTAAAAACCTCACCGGCAGTTCCGCTGCTGACTGGTCAGACGAAGGCTATATTGTTTCCAGGGTTTCGCCTTCTCAGATCAGCGATGTCGAGTATGAAATTTCTGTCGAAGCGAGTAATCCGGATGAATACCAGAGCGGCGGCGGCAATCCTAGCATGTTAGATGATCGCTCAAAACTGTCAGCCAGAACAGATATTGAAGTAAAATGCCTGGAATTTACCTTGAGTGCCAGGCAAGCCGGATGGATGCTGGAAAAACCGTTTAAAAAGGACACCACAAGTAAAGAATTAACAGATAAAAATGTACGGGAAATATTAAAGCCGATTGTGCAATCTGCTGCGTATGATTCCCTTAGCGATACAGAAAAAGATATCGAATGGACACCGTCCAGAGACTGCCCGATAGAAATGGCCTCCGGGGCAAACTACGCAGACAAGAAATGGGTTGATAAGACATTCACCTGTATAGCGCTCGAATATACGCAATATTCCAAGGGCGAACTCGCGCAGCAGCTCAGCCAGCTTGAAACCAGACGCGATAAAATACCGTATATTCAATACGGCCAAATAAACGGACTGACGAAAAGCTGGAAGCGATTAAGTTACAACGTCGAAAAGATACTGGACAACAAAGGCGACGCGTGGTGGAAGGAATCATATACGTTAATAGCCTGTCCGCATACGTGGAAATGGAACGCCGCATACCATGAAGGGCAGGGATAATTGAATGAAATTCTTCTACAATGCACAGTCCTTTTGTGATCATCTTGCCAAGCTGTTCAAGCGCGTAACTCCGATAGCCGGCAAGGGCATCCTGATTGAAGATACTGACAACGGCAAGCGGATAAGCTGCACTGTAGAACCGGTTACGAACAGTGGAAGCGCAAGCAATGAATATAACGGGTATTTCAAAGTTATCAATACCGGCGGCAGATCAGCGCCGGAAGTCGCGGTGGTTG
>JBAWXM010000080.1:0-17223 GCA_037144075.1 Lentisphaerota bacterium
CAGCAACTTTGATATATCCTTAGAAATCCCGCTATGATTATTTTTGTACCGTTCAGCAACATTCGGCAGTATGAAAGCTGAGTCTTTTTCATCTACACGCCATGTCTTGGTCTCTTCCAAGGCAGCTCTTAATTGTGGATGCAACGGAATTGTAATTTCAACACTGGATTTACGCCGTTTAGTTTTTTCCGGTCTGTAGCAAATAGTGTTTTTGTCAAGGTCTACGGAGTTCCACTTTATTAAGCAGGCATCCTGTCCACGGCATCCGGTCCAGCAACACAAGTTTATCATAACCCGCATTTCCCGCTTGTGAAGCATTGAGTAAGGATTGTCATCTCTAAGCACCGTGAAAATATCATTGACTTGCTTCTGTGTAAAATCTTTCCGTGTTTGCTGGTCTTCCTTCTGCTTTGTCATGTGCAAAAAAGGATTTTTTGACACATTTACAGATCCCAGTAAGATTCTAAAGATTAACCTGAGAGCTTGCAGATAGGCGTTATAAGTTCGTTCAGAAATCCCGGCATTGATTAGCTCGGTCATGTATTCATCAGCTATTTTATCGTCGATTTTTGATATATTCGATATGTTCGGGTAGTTTTTCTTAACCCATAATAAGAACCGATCCATTATTACCTTATATGAATGCAATGTGCTCAATCCACTTGATGGGCGAGTAGTGGAGTTTTCATATTTTTCCCAAGCTTGCGAGAGTGTGATGTTAACATGACTGGTTACTTTGCGGTATTCATTAACCTGAGCCAAGTGTTTTTCGTGTGTATCAGCATGCTTGATTTTCTGGTACTCCGCGATAACTTCTTTAGCAGCTACTTCTGCTATTTCCCGATTCCTGATAGGTACGAGTTTCTGGGTCTCCTGGTCTGCGATGGTCAAAACTTGAGTTTTTTTCTTGCCGTTGATTGCCGTGTATTGTACACAGTAGTTACCGTTGGGGCGTTTGAATACAGTGCCACTGCCTTTGCCGCGTCTTTTTTCTTTGCCGTTATCAGTTTTCTTTCTTGCCATTTTTTTAATCTCCTGTCCAGTATTACACATCTGTCTATTAATGGCAATAAAATAGCATGTAAACAGTACATAAGCAAACTATTAGCTCTTTATTTATTAAAATATGGTCAAAATCAAATGACTCTTAATCATTGGGTCGGAGGTTCGAGTCCTCCTGGGCGTACCATTTTTCCTCTAAATATGATCTCAAGAATATTCCAATCTTATTCAAAATCTGATTGTATGTCTTTGTGCCCCGTAACCATTGGATTGCGAAACCACTGTTCCGCTTTAGATTGCACTGTAAGCCGCGATAATGCCTGAATCCATGTCCTGGCCGGATGATACCTTTACTCCATGTCTTTGTTTGCGCAATGCAGTCGGCGGCTAAACCTCTGTGGTTATGTATGCAAAAAAATAACCCCTGCCTTTTTGGGCAGGGGTTATTGTGGAAACTATATGGAAAAGAATTACTTCTTTTCGAAGAGCTCGCGGATCTGTTTGCCGACGATCTCGACCTGGTGCTTGCCCAGTTCTTTGCGCTTGGCAAGGAGAGTCTTGGCGCCGCCTCTGGCTTCTTTCAACCATACTTTGGCGAACTTGCCGCTTTCAATATCTTTCAGCGACTCTTTCATGCGTTCTTTGACATCGGGAGTGATGATTCTCGGTCCGTTGACATATTCACCCCACTCGGCGGTGTTGGAGATAACGGCGTTCATCTTCTGGATGCCGCCTTCAAATACCAGGTCAACGATCAGCTTGACTTCGTGCACGCATTCGAAATAAGCCATTTCCGGGGGATATCCGGCTTCGATCAATACTTCAAATCCGTATTTCATCAGGTCAACCAGGCCGCCGCAGAGGACGTTCTGTTCGCCGAACAGGTCTTCATAGGTTTCCTGTTCGAAAGTGCATTCCAGACATCCCGCGCGGGTGAAACCCATGGATTTAGCCATAGCCAGCGCGATTTTCAGCGCTTTGCCGCTAGCGTCCTGCTTAACGGCGACCAGTCCGGGAACGCCGAAGCCTTCGAGGAACGCCTTGCGCTCTTCGGTGGCCGGGCTTTTCGGAGCGACCATGATGACATCGACATCGGCCGGGGGGACGATTTCTTTATAAACAATATTGAAGCCGTGGGAACAGCAGAGAACTTTGCCGGCTTTCATGTGTTTCTTGATGTCTTTTTCATATACCGGAGCATGGAATTCATCCGGCAGGAGAATGTGGATAATGTCAGCTTTCTTGGCGGCGGAAGCGACATCCATCACTTCGAAACCGTCTTTTTTCGCCTTGTCGTAAGACGCGTCTTTGATTGAACCGATAATTACGTTGACGCCGGAATCTCTCATGCAGAGCGCCTGAGCGCTGCCCTGGCTGCCGTAACCGATAACGGCGACAGTTTTACCGCTGAGATAGCGTAAGTTTGCGTCTTTGTCGTGAAGAATTTTCATTTTTGTCTCCTTGGAAAATCTTGACTGTTTATTTACTAAATTGTTGAAAAACAACAGAAAACACGAATGAATCAATATAATTTTACCGCGCATGATTTCAAGCGGCATTCCGCAAATATCCGGAAATTATTCCCCTCGCTGTAACGGTTTTACAGAAGGAACGGTACTATTATGACGGTCAATCGCCTGTGCGTAATTATCCTAAAAAAAGCAGTTGAACCTTGACTTTAGTTTTATGTTGCTTGAAATAAAACCCTTATGATAAGAAGTAATCTGACAAAAAGTCAATAACAATGAATTGCCGGATATCCAGATTCAACCCTCCGGGCGCTCCGTGGTAAAAGTCCCGGCGCAGCCGGTTCAGTTCCTACAGAAAATATGCTAAGGAGCTGGAACAAAATAAACTATTGAATTTTCACCGAATATCTTGATTAGATTTTCGAGTTGCTTGTGAGGCGCATACCGGCAGGTATGTAACGAGCAAGCGGCGCGAAAAGCATTCAAGAGAACGGTGTAAAAACATAGGTTATTTTGAGACAGTTCCTAAAACCCTTTTCTGGCAGGATCCAGCTAAAGAAACTTGAACAGGATTTCCTGAAAGAAGGAGGCTTACGCGAACGCATGAGCAGCGTCCGCATTAAAGTCAGAAATCAACAAATAGGCTGGTAAACCATCAGCACCATCCGTCCTATCAGTCCTGCTGCCGCTTACTTTTTCTCATCCAGTTTCTGCAGCAGATATTTTGCGGCGGCTTCGCGGACGGTGTCGGTGTTGCTCCTGAGGTCGGATAATTTCAGGACTACCGGAACATCGGGGGTTACGCCGATATGTTCGATATGCTTGCCGTTTTCCCGTTCATAGTCGCCGAAAATAGTCTGGAGTCTGAAGCCGCTGGGCAACTTCAGGAACTGCGACGGCAGGCATTTGCCGGAAGTGGTGGAACCGAATAATATCGCAGTTTTCGAATCCTGCATCGAGGCCGCGAAGATTTCGGCGGCGCTGGCGGAGCCTTCATTGATCAAAATTGCCACCGGCCCTTTAAAGCATTGCTGCTGCGGATAAGAGGAAGGGGTGAGGGTGGTTTCCTTGAGCTGAAGTTTGCCCATCTTAATTGCGGTCGGACATGACCATCCGGCCAGCCATTGCGGCAGAATAACTATTCCGCCGACGTTATTGCGCATATCAATGATGAGGCCGCGCGCGTCTTTCAGTTTGCCGGTGATTGCTTTGACGAACGAGGTGATCTGTTCAGGAAAAAACGCGGTAAAATGAACATAGCCGATATTGCCGGGCAGCAGTTCCGCGTAGAACGCGCCGTAGGTGCGGGGAATGGCTCCGAACTGGAACCAGTTGAAGCCGTTTGGTTTTCTGGTCAGTTTATATTCTTTTTCAATGCCGTTGCGGTTGACTATAACCAGCGGGACTTTGCTTTCCGGCATTCCAGCCAGCATGAACGACGCAAGCGTATCCCAGGGAATATAGGACTTTGCCGACGGGTCAAGTTTAAGCCCGTTGATGCTGATTATATAGTCGCCTGCTTTGATTCCGGCCGCATCCGCCGGGGAACCCGCTGCCGTGCGCAGTACGCACAGTCTGCCTTCTGCTATGCATGGCATGATTCCGGTGTCGGCTGGAACATCCTGCGTGTTTAACGATGCCGGCTCAGCATTTTTCTCGGCGGCGCGGAGCGCCATTATTTCCAGTTCATTTACCGGCGGCAGCACCAGGATATGGCTCTGTCCGAATTCTTTGACCATGCTGTTCAGGATTCCGGCAAGCTGAGTGTCGTTCCCGGCTTTATTTATTTCCGGCAGATATTTATTGTAAATGCGTTCCCGGTAGTCTTTTTCAAAGTCGGCGGAAATATGGCTCTTTTTGATGTTTGCCCAGACTTCATCTAAAACCGTTACGGCACGTTTGGAGAATGAAGCGGATGAACTGTCCGGCTTATAGACTTCGGCGCCGGCAGCGGCAGCCGACAGCAGGCAGATTAGAAGCAGGATTTTCATTAATCAATCCTTGTCGTCATCTTTGTCTTTATCCTTGTCGTCGTCATCATCATTGTCGGTGTCTGCCGCGGCATTGTCTTTGGCGGCTTCCTCAAGCATTTTAGCTTTATCTTGCTTAAACTTGTTCGCGGCTTTTTTCTTCTTGGTTAATTTGTCTTTGGCGGAATCTTTGACCGGAACGGGGGCCGCCGCCTGGGCTAAGACCGGGTTTTTAGCCGGAACCGGAGCCTCTGTTTGCGGAGCGTTAAATTCTTTCGGAAGGTTGAAGTCGGCGTCGGATATATTCTCGTTATATTTAATGGAAATCAGCCTGGTTGACATTTCCATGCCCATGGTCTGGGTTTTCTGCACGGTCGCCACAACCAGTCCGTCAAAATTCTTGTAATTGGAATAAAGTGTCGTTCCGGGAATCTGTCCCATGTCGGTGAAAACCATCACCACCATTTTGGACGGAAGAAAGGTTTTGCTGTCAACGTATATCGCCAGCGGCAGTTGCTTCAGTTTGGCGTCAGTCTCGCAAGTCAGTTTGTAGCAATCCTGCCCTTCAATCTTTTCCAGCGCCGGGGCCACTTCTATTTTCGGGAAAATGTCTCTCAGGTGGTTGGCCGGATTGCTCATTTTCGCGGTAAATTTCATGAAGTCAAGCTGCGGGCCGTTGATTTGCCGGACGCCCATGCCGGGCACAACCGTCCAGCCTTCCTTGCCGTTGAACATTTCAATGGTGTCAGGCATATTTTCGCCGGCTTTGATGACAGTCTTGCTTTTGTCCGGCGCTTTAAATGTGGCGGTTATTTGCAGTTTTATTTCCTGCATTGAGACTGAACCTTCATATTTTGAAATGACCGTCTTTACGTCTTTGGCTTTATTTACCGGATCGGTGGCTTTATCTATATTTTTCAGCAATTGATCCAGGGTTATTCCGGTCGCATTGCCGCCTTCTTGCGCCGGAGCGCATAGAGCGAACGAAAAACAGGCCATCAGAATGTACAGGGATTTACGCATAAGCTTAAATTCTCCATGAAAAATTATATTTTATAGAAACTGTGTCTGAAATATAGCTTTATTATACTCTGCGCGGTTGAAAATTCAACTATAGATGAATAAGATTGTGGATTGGATTTTTTCGATCCGACTGACAGGCGATATGAATATCGCCGGAAGGAGGAGCGGAAAAATACAACCGCAAGACATTCACCGCAAAGCGGTTGCGATCTTTTGAGTTTGGATTCGCACTCTTCGAGGCCTTCGATACCCCGGTATCGGCAGCCTCTCAGAATACGAACCAATTCTCAAAATCTTCGCAATCTATAGTTTAATTTTCAGCCGTGCAGAGTATATATAGGAAATTCCAGCGGCGCGCCTAACAAATCGGAATACAATATCAAAATGAATGATAAGATATGACAAAATATTTTCTCCATGCTTTTGCAGTCAGTCAAAGAGAAATTTATTTATTCGGATCGGTCAAATTTTCAAGTTCAGTCAGATGACTGATGGCGTCCTCACGGCAGTTGCCGCACATTTCCGGCGACGGACGCAGCGAACCGCACACTTTCGGACGGGCGGACGAGTCGAAAATTCTGCAACCGTAATCCGCCGTCAGTTGAACGCACGGCACAAACGCCGGTTTGCCTTCCGGCATTCCGGGAATAGCCGACGAAATGGACGGTATTATGCAGCATGCGCCGCAACCGGCGCGGCATTCTGTTTTATTGTTGTTCATTTTATATTGACCAGCGATTTCTGACGGAACTCCCGCGGTGAAATTTTATACACTTTGCGGAACTGCCTGGTCAGATAATTGGAGTCGGCAAATCCGCATTCCGGCGCTATTTCGCCGATTGACAGCGGAGTTGAAATCAGCATTCCAGCCACTTTCTGGAGGCGCAGCCGGATCAGGTACTCGATCGGCGACTGACCGGTAGCTTCTTTGAAGACAGTCAGCAGATTGCTTTTGGACATGCAGGCGAAACGGGCGATTTCATCAAGCTGCCAGTTCCGCTTGTAGTGCTTCTCCAGTTCGCCGATAATGTTGCCGATGCGGTACAGCGACCTGGCCTGCGGTATTTCCATCATTGAATATTCCCGCGACAGGAATACCAGCAGCTCCATAAAAAAACTCAGCAGCATCGTGTCGTATCCCGGCTGCTGACTGTGATACTCCTCCACCATCCTTTTGACAATTGTCTCCACGTGAATCAGGGTATGCCGGGCAATATGCAGGCGGCTTTTGAATTTGTGGCGGCGGCGGTAGGCCGGTTCCAGCAGAAAAAGCGCGTTATAACCGGCGATCTCCTGCAATTTCTGGAGATTCCTGCCCAGACGTTTCGGCTCGAACATCACGTTAAACAAACAGAGCTTGTGGCGCTCTTTGAAATAATGTGCTGTTTTTCCCTGGATTACGAAGATGTCGCCGGCTGTCACCGGATAATCTTCACCGTCAATCCAGTGGATTCCGTAGCCTTCGGTAATGATCACCAATTCGCAGAAATCGTGCGAATGCCGGATGTCGGTAAGGTCGCCTTCGTGCTGGGGGGACGCGTCGCCGCTGATCGTCCTGATGGCGATCGGATAAGCCCCTCCGCTTAAATATTTGCGGCGCAGCGCCGTGACTTCTTTCATGATTCGACGTGTTTCCGTTACTTTGTGCTATTTTTTAGTAATATTGTCAAGGTTTTATCGTTTTGCAAACGGTATTCTTTATATCAGTAAAGAAATTCTTATTTTGTTCTAAAAACCTTAACATTAATCAGGGAGACAGATCATGGCAGGGACATTCAGATTCTCATTCGGACCGTGGAACATTCATGAAGGCGCCGATCCGTTCGGGCCGAAAGTTCGCGAAAGCATCGAGTTCAACAAGAAACTGGGCATGTACAAGAAACTTGGTTTCGACGGTGTGCAGTTCCATGATGATGACGCCGTTCCCAATATGAACGAACTGACGCCGAATCAGATTATTGCCGAAGCTAAGAAAGTAAAGAAAAAACTTGACGATCACGGCCTGACTCCCGAATTCGTTGCTCCCAGGCTGTGGGAGGATCCCCGCACAGTTGACGGCGGCTACACTAACAATGACGCGGCTTGCCGCAAATACGCGCTGGAGCGCAGCCTCCGCACTATTGATATCGCAAAGGCTCTCGGAACTAAAAATATCGTGCTGTGGCTGGCCCGCGAAGGCACCTACATCCGCGAAGCCAAAGACTCGGTATGGGCGACTGAAAAAATCGCGGAAGCCGTGCAGTTGATGCTGGACTACGATCCAAAAATCAGGATCATGATTGAATCCAAGCCGAACGAGCCGATGGATCATACCTATATCCCGACAATCGGCCATGCCATCGCGCTCGGCCTGCTCACCACTGATCACTCCAGAGTCGGCTGCCTGATCGAATCCGCCCACGCCCTGCTGGCCGGACTTGACCCCTCCGATGAAATGGGTTACGCCATGGCGCATAACAAACTGTGGAGCGTTCACCTGAATGACCAGAACGGGCTTAAGTTCGACCAGGATAAATCTTTCGGCAGCGTGGATCTGCGCCGCGCCTTGAATCAGGTGCGGATTCTGGACGAACACGGTTTCGGCAACAACGGCGAATGGGTCGGCCTGGACGTGAAGGCGATGCGCACTCAAAAGGACAATGTCGCCTGCAAGCATCTGTCCAACAGCCGGACGATTTTCCTGAAACTGCTGGAACTAAGCCGCGGCCTCGACCAGAAGAAGATGGCGAAATTGCGCGCCGCCCGCGATTACGAAGAACTCGACCTATACATCATGGAAAGCATTTTAGGATAAAACAGGAGTCAGGAGTTAGGAGTTTAGAATAAAACCTAAAACCTGATGTCCGTTAAGTCCGTTTAAAACTAAAAAAAGGTAAAGACAATGAAATATTTTAAGCTTGGGATTCAGTTATATACGGTTCGCGAACCCTTGAAAGACGATTTCAAAGGCGTGCTGCGGGAGCTGGCGAAGATGGGGTATCAGGGCATGGAATTTGCCGGCCAGTACGGCGATATGGAACCGGCGGAACTGGCCGCGTTCCTGAAAGAAATCGGCGTTTCCGCCTGCGGCATGCATGTGGGGCTGGATTCTATTCTGAACAGCGGGGACAAATGTTATCAGTACGCGAAAGCTATTGGCTGCAAACATCTGATAACCAGCCTGTGCGGAAATTTTATCAAGGATTTTGATCTTCTGGTCGGAAAGTGCAACGAGGCAGGCCGCGTCGCCGGCGCTAACGGCATGGTTTTCACTTACCACAACCACGCGCAGGAGTTTGAGACTATCGGCGGACAAATCGCGCTGGATCTGTTTTATGACAGGACTTCCCCGGAACTGGTCAAAGCCGAACTCGACACCTACTGGATCAAAAAAGGCGGCAGCGATCCCGTCGCATATTTGACCCAATATGCCTCCAGGCTGCCGCTGATCCATTTGAAGGATATGGATAAAGTGGACGGCAGTTTCACCGAGGTCGGAACCGGTCTCATTGATCTTAAAGGCGTGCTGGAAGTGGCGCGGACCAGCGCTGCCGGATGGGTGATCTACGAGCAGGACGCGTGCAAACGTCCGCAGCTTGAGAGCGCCGGAATCAGCCTGAATAACATTAAGGCCGCAATCAAAGCCTAGGAAAATACTATTTAACCACATAAGGCACAAAGACACAAAGGTTTCCGGGGTTCAAATCAAAAAAAATCCGTGTGATTTCGCGTCTTCAGTGGTTCGGCGATTTCGGAAATGTTTTGATTTCCAACTGGCAGAAACTGTGTCTTTGTGTCTTTGTGGTTATAAAATTTCAGGCGGATTGCTATTTTTTTCTGTAATTTTAGACTTATAGTCAACAAATAATAGTTTTTGCAAGTTGTGTATTTAGCAGATTCTGGCTATTTTAACTTTTGAAACTTTTAATCTCAATATTATTTACCAATAATTCCACAGGAGGAA
This sequence comes from Lentisphaerota bacterium, assembly GCA_037144075.1. Lineage (GTDB taxonomy): Bacteria > Verrucomicrobiota > Lentisphaeria > Victivallales > Victivallaceae > CAIPAT01. The sequence goes on from JBAWXM010000080.1 coordinate 9,408, forward strand.
TGACATGAAACGTAAGATCAGAATGGGTATGGTCGGCGGCGGGCCGGGAGCATTTATCGGCAACGTTCACCGGATGGCTTCAAGGCTGGACGGCAAAATCGAACTGGTCGCCGGAGCGTTCGACATTGATCCGGTCAAAAGCAGACAGACCGGCGAAGAACTTTGCCTGGACCCCGCCAGAGTTTACAACACCTACAAGGAAATGATCGCGAAGGAATCCGCCCTCGGCGCCGATAAACGCGTTGACTTTGTGGCGGTCACCACTCCCAATAACTGGCATTTTCCGATTGCCAAAGATTTTCTCGAAGCCGGTTTCAACGTCATGTGCGAAAAGCCGATGACCATGACGCTGGACGAAGCGCTGGAACTTCAGAAAATCGTCGAAAAATCCGGCAAAATCTTCGGACTGATGCACAACTATGTCGGCTATCCGATGGTCAAGCTGGCGAAAGATATGATCAAAAACGGCGAACTCGGCAAGCTCCGCAAAGTCGTCTCCATCTATCCGCAAGGCTGGCTGGCGCGCCCGATTGAAAAGGCCGGACAGATGCAGGCGTCATGGCGCACCGACCCGAAACAGAGCGGCGCGGGCGGATGCGTCGGCGATATCGGCTCCCATGCCGAAAACCTGGCCGAATACGTCACCGGCTTGAAGATTACTGAACTGTGCGCCGATCTGACTTCGTTTATCGAAGGCCGCCCGCTCGATGACGACTGCAACTGCCTGGTGAGATTTGAAGAAGGCGTCAAAGGCGTGATCTATGCCAGCCAGATTTCCGTCGGCGAGGAAAACGGCTTGTCCATCTGGGTTTACGGCGCCGACGCCGGGATTGAATGGCATCAGGAACACCCGAACCAGCTTCTCTACAAGCCGATTGACGGCCCCGTTCAGGTGCTGTCCCGCGGCAACGGCTATATCGCCGCGAAAAGCCCGGCAGCCGCCCGCGGTTCACGCATCCCCGCCGGACATCCGGAAGCGTTTCTGGAAGCATTCGCCAACCACTACAGCAACTTTGCCGATGCCATCCTGCTGAAAGAGGCAGGCAAAGCCATTGATCCGATCATCAATGATTTCCCGCAAGTGCATGACGGCGTCCGCGGCATGGCGTTTATCGAAACCGTGGTGGCCAGCTCCAAAGCCGGCTCGGTATGGACAAAACTGCCGAAGTGCTAAAGTTCTAAAGCGCTAAAGTTCTAAAATTTGTCGAATTTGGAACAGTTCTAAAGTCGGTGGATGGATTTGTCCAGTTGGAGGGTTATGCTCCGTCATAACCGGGTTTTATGGTTTATATAGATGTTGCATGGGAACGGTTGTCACGGAGGACAACCCTCCAGAGGCTGGCAAGCCATCCAATGGGAATAAACGTTTTCACGGTTCTACAGTTTTTAAAATTAAATAAAAATCTCTGTGTCTTTGTGTCTCTGTGGTTAATCTAAAGAGAACGGGGGCAGGGAATCAACAAGGAGGATTAAAATGAGCAGACCTGTTACTATGTTTACCGGACAGTGGGCGGATTTGCCGCTGGAAACGCTGGCGGAAAAAGCCGCTTCATGGGGATATGACGGACTGGAACTCGCCTGCTGGGGCGACCATTTCGACGTCGAAAAAGGCGCTAAAGATCCGGCCTATTGCGACAAGCAGAAGGCGATCCTGGCGAAACACGGCTTGAAAGTATGGTCAATCAGTAATCATCTGGCTGGGCAGCTGGTCTGCGACCCGAATTTTGATTGCCGCTCCGATATCTTCGCGCCGAAATCCGTCGCCGGCGACGCCGAAGGCAAACGCGCCTGGGCAGCGCAGCAGATGAAGTATTCCGCTCAAGCCGCAAAGAACCTCGGCGTTAAAGTGGTTAACGGCTTCACCGGTTCGCCGATCTGGCACATGCTCTACAGCTTCCCGCCGGTCAGCGATAAAATGATTGCCGACGGCTTCAAGTTCTTTGCCGACCAGTTCAACCCGATTCTCGATGTGTTCGCCGAGTGCGGCGTCAAGTTCGCGCTGGAAGTCCATCCGACTGAAATCGCCTTCGATGTTTACACCGCGAAAGAAGCCCTTAAAGCCATTAAAAACCGCCCTGAATTCGGCTTTAATTTCGACCCCAGCCATCTTTACTGGCAGATGGTTGATCCCGTTAAATTCATTCAGGCGTTTCCGGAACGCATCTATCACGTCCACATGAAAGACGCCGCCCTGCAACTCGACGGCAAAAGCGGCATCCTGGCGTCGCATCTGAATTTCGGCCGCCCCGAACGCGGCTGGGATTTCCGCAGCCTCGGCCACGGCGGAGTAAATTTCGAGGAAATCATCCGCGCCCTGAATCATGCCAAGTACAACGGCCCGCTCTCCGTGGAATGGGAAGACTGCGGCATGGAGCGCGAATACGGTGCGAAAGAAGCCTGCGCTTTCGTCAGAAAAGTAAACTTCTCTCCATCCAACGTCCAGTTCGACGCCGCCTTCGACGACAAATAAATTTCGAAGGCGGGCTTGGCCCGCAACCTAAAAGGCAGGGAGTCAGAAGTCAGAATGGGAACCGGAAATTCATAAGACATTGGAACTGAATAAAAACTGGCGAACGTAAAAAAAATAGAAGTCTAAAACAAAGATACCCAAAAAACAACAACGCGAGCGGAAGACAATAAAGTTTTCCGCTCGCTTTTTATTCTCTATATTCAGTATATATTATTAAGCGAAAAGTGTGTTATGGAACTATGCAGTTTTTAATGCGGGTGCGTCATGCAAATCAGAACGTTATTGTTATTGATAATATTTTTCTGCTCAGGACTTTTTGCCGCCGGAAAGCTGGCCGGTTCAAATGAAGATAATACAGTCACGCTACATGAGGCATTGCAGGGCGTAACGCGTCTCCGCATTCGCTCAGGAGGAACCTGTCACCGGGATATCGAAAAAGAGAAAACGCTGGTTGACGTACGGGACGCGGTAATTGTCGGCGATCTTATCCGTCGGATCAAGGTTAACACTGATAAACGCATTTTCTTTTGCATGTGCTGCGGGAATCCAACATTTGAATTTTATCAGGATGACAAGCTGATTGTCGCATTGGGAGTTCATCACGGGAAGAGCTTGCGCTGGCTCGGCGGAAAGTGGAAAGGAGACGGCATGCTGACCAAAGACAGCGCGGATTTCCTGGTTAAATGGCTAGCCGGGCATGGTGTTAAAGATGAAGCAGTCAATTCTCCAAAGAACCCTGTGCTTTCGTCAGGAAAGTAAACTTCGACGACAAATAAGTAAAGCTATAAAAACAATCAAGCGAGCGGAAGACTAAAAAGTTTTCCGCTCGCGTTTTGTTTTTCGGATTTTCAGCTTTTTCTATACTGACTACTGTTTTTCCTGTTCTCTTTCGTGAAGTTTCGTGCTTTTCGTGGTAAAAGTGTATTCTTTGTGGCTTTGTGCCTTTGTGCGAGACCTTGTTTTCTACCGGTCTTTAATAATCGCAAGCAGTTCTTCAGCCGAAAGCCTCAGCGCAGTATCTCCGCCGCTCAAGAGCGATTCGGCAAGCTCGCGTTTCTGCTTGTGCAGTCCGATAATCTTATCTTCAATGGTATTCGACGCAATGAGCCGGTATACCGTCACCGGGCGTTCCTGTCCGATGCGGTGGACGCGGTCGGAGGCCTGATCTTCAACGGCGGGATTCCACCAGGGGTCAAGGTGGAAGACAAAATCGGCGCCGGTCAGATTGAGCCCGCTTCCGCCGGCCTTGAGGCTTATCAGAAACAGGCTGCGTTCGCCGTCCTGAAAAGCGCGGACCATTTCAGCCCGTTTTTTTTGCGGGGTGGAACCGTCAAGATAAAAACAGGAAATGCCCTGTTCAGCCAGATACTTCTGCACCAGAGTCAAATGTCCGACAAACTGACTGAAGACAAGAGCCCGGTGACCGTTTTCGATAAGTTCGGCAATTTTATCCCCCAGCACTTCCATTTTAGCGGAGTGTTTGAGGAAAGAGCCTCCGGCAAGCGACGGGTGGCAGCATGCCTGGCGCAATTTCATCAGTTCCGCCAGAATGGTAAACCGGCTGTCGTTTTCTCCCCCAGCGCTATTCTCAATGTTTTCGACGGCCTGCCGCCGCAAAGCTTCGTAAAACGTGTTTTCTTCTTCGCTCAACGTTACCTTGAGTTCAATTTCGGTTTTGGGCGGCAGTTCAGTGAGCACCTCGTCTTTGGTGCGCCGTAATATGAACGGACTGATAAGCCGCCGCAGCCGGTTGCGCACCGTCCGGTCCTCATCGCGTTCGATTGGGAGCTGGAACTGTGACCGGAAGTGAGTGGCGCCGCCGAGAAATCCGGGCAGAATAATATCGAACAGATTCCACAACTCGCCCAGATGATTTTCGATCGGCGTTCCGGTGGTTATCACGGTAAAGTTCCGATTGAGTTGTTTGATTGCTTTCGTGCGCTGAGCCGCGCTGTTTTTTACCGCCTGGGCCTCGTCAAGAATGAGCACATTCCACTCTTTTGAACAGAAAAGCTCGCTGTTGCGCTGAAGCAGCCCGTAAGAAGTGATGACAATATCATTCTCTCCGGCCTGTCCGATAATCTCTTCGCGGTTGACGCTTTGAATGCCGACAACCACCGTTTTAAGCACCGGGGCAAACCGGGCGATTTCATCTGCCCAGTTAAAGCAGACGGAGGCTGGCGCGACAATCAGCGCCGCGCCGTTTTTCCGCTGCTGCTGCAGGAGCGCGATCGCCTGCACGGTTTTTCCGAGCCCCATATCATCCGCCAGCAGCGCTCCGAGTTTTGTCGCGGCCAGCCGCATCAGCCACTGCGCGCCGTCATGCTGATAATCGCGGAGCTGAGCAGTAAATCCGGCGGGAACCGGAATAGTCTGCGTAAGCGTTTTCTGATAATTTTCAAGCCATGCGACAGTATTGCAGTCAAAACTGCGCTCGTTAAAATGCTCCTGTAAAAGCGGCAGCGAAAGTTTATGCACCCGCAATCCGCCCTCGCTGGAATCGCCCTGTTCCACTGCGGAGATATCCTCCAGCGCATTTTGCAGTTTCCGGGAAAGCGCAATATAGGTTTTGTCGGAAAGCTGGATAAACCGCTGCTTTTTTCCTGCCCAGAGTTCCAGCAGCTCCCGCATTGTCATCACTTTGGTTTCATCCAGCGCAAGTTCTCCGGAAACCGAAAACCACTCGTTTTTTCCGGCGGTAATTGTTTGAAACACCTTGTCGGTATCCACTTCCGCTTTTAGGGTCAGAGTCTCGCCCTGCGGCCATTCAAGCGCAATATGCGTATTGGCTTTTAAGTCGGAAAGCACATCCAGCGCGTCAAAAGGATCGTTCAGACGCCAGCAGCAATTGTCCGCCGGAATATGGTTAAAAGCGTTAACCACATCCATTACCGCGTTGGCATTCTTTTTCTCCTGTTCCAGATTCCGGCAGACAACCACATTGCCATCGGGCAGACGGACAATAAAATCCGCATTGCCTTTACCGGGTGTAAAAGCGAATCCTTCATACGGCAGCGCAACAATTTCAAACCGCAACCCGGGCTCGAACGGATAAATCCGCACGGCAACCTTATGTCCGCCGTCAACGCGTGGAAGGTCTTTGATAAATGCGGAGATATCGCCTTTCAGTTCAACGTGAGGCGTGATAACCGAGAGCAGCTGTTCCACTTTATCCAGGCCGCGGTCGGCCGGAACCGAGATACTGCCATTCAGGTATTTTGCCAGTTTTGCCAGTTTATCCGGCAGCGGATAGACGGTCAGCAACTCTTTATTATCATAAACGCAGACAAATTTATCATTGACGCCGAAAGGCGGAACCAGGCCTATTTGCAAAGAATTGTCTGATTTGACACAGGACAGCGTCGGTTGAGCGAAAACTATTTTCACAAAAGACGCCGAATCCGAATATTGAAGATAAGGCACACAGGCAAGAAGCCGCAGCAGTTCAACAGACAATTGAACCCCGCCGTGATGATAATAATTATTCTGCCGTCTGACGCAAAGGATCGCCTCTTTGTCCGCCGGGGTGATACTGTGATCGGAATCAGGAATGTAACTGGAAAAATTGACCTGCCGTCCCTGCGACCATTTGCCGTTTTTCCCGAGCTTCTGGATAACCGCGCCGACAGCGCTGTTCTGCGGATGAATCCGCCATATCAGCCGTTCAGTTTTTTCCTTTTCTTCAGCAACTCCGGCATCCTGATACGCAATAATGAGCTTATCAAGCACGTTCTGCCAGCGTTCAACTTTAGGAAGCAGCGCAAACAGCGGATGCGCTGTATTTGGATTTGACTGCTTGTCCCACAGAGACCTGACAAAGGCATAATTCCCTGCTTTATCCCTTTGCTCCAATACGCCCTCAAACGCCAGGACATTGCTTTTAAAGTAATTATGGGTGAGATCAAACCAGTAAGTCCACAACAGCTTTATCATTGACGCGCCGGTCGTGTCCTGGCTGAATATTTTGCATGATAACATAATCTGCGGGTAATCGCAGGAGCCTTTTGAATAAAGTTGCTTAAAATCAGCGATGTGGACTGGAGAATTATATATTGAATTCGATAATGAGCCTGCCGGAATGCGGTTAAACTGCTCTTCATCATTCATGGCGAACAGATATGTCTGGTAAAACGCGACAAAAAATGGATCGTCATTCCGCTTCTTTTCACGGCAGAGCAGATGATACGCCATGTCAAACGGGCTTCTGGCGGCGGCAAAATCTCCTTTTGCAACCGCCAGAAAAGCCTTTCCCATATAAAAAAGCGGAGTGCACGGGTTTTTGGCAGAAAGAATTTCGACGGCCTCAAAATCTCCGGAGAAAAGCAGATATTGAAAAAACACCGGGCTGCTGATATATTCCAGCATCGCTTCTTTCATTGCCTGACAGATCTGACGTCCTTCCTGACGGAAATTTTCAAACAGATGGTCCAGAACATACTTTTTCTCATGTATACCTGGCAGAATCTCAAGCAGTTCCCTTGAAAACGGCGTTCCAAATATTCGCTGCAGCGCCGAAAAACCATATATATAACGATTCGGCCTGTATGGTTTCATTTGCCCGTCAGTGAAAACCGCCGCAAAAAGAGCCTGGAGGGAATGCCGGTGCTTAAGATGCAGCGCCTGTCTGAATTTAAACAGCGTTATATAATAACCCGGATCGCAAAATATACATTTCGCATTTTTCTTAATAATGCTTTCAATGAGAGAAAATATTTCCGCCGACTGGGAAGTATTCTGCACCATTCTGCCGAATAGATATTCCTGTGTGTCCGGAATGCACTCCGCCATATCACCCCGGGCAAAATGAATCAACCGTCTGGAAGCCAGTGATTTCAACAAAATCTGCGCCGCGTCTTTCTGCGCGACCGCCGCCCTGACCTCATTCGCTAATGTAATTTTCCTGACAATACTGACAATGTCCTCCACTGCGACGGGCAGGTGAAAACAGGACAAAATATGTACAACCAGTTTTTCGGCTTCAGACAGTGACTCATATTGAGTTTGAATAGTTTCAGCCATGCCCATTATAAATTTCCTTGTTAAACTGATACGAATTGATTGTATACTCTAGCATGGCTGAAAATTCAAAATAGATCGCAACCGATTTGCGGTTAACTTTATTTCATCCTTCATGCGATGCGGGTATCGCCTGTCAGCCGGATCGAAAAATACAATCCACAATCCTGCTCGTTTATGCTTAAATTTTCAGTCGTGCAGAGTATAAATATATACCAGACGGAAAGAAAAAAAACATAAGAATGTAGAAAATAGTTGACAAAATGCGGCTGAAAAATTTCCATGACCGAGTCGCGATACGAACCAACACGGTTTTCTGAGCGGGGTCTG
>JBAWXM010000081.1:0-17116 GCA_037144075.1 Lentisphaerota bacterium
GCGAGAAAAGCGAGAAAAGCGAGAAAAGCGAGAAAAGCGAGAAAAGCGAGAAAAGACTTCCCAGTTTCCAGTCTTCACTGTCTTCTCTGGACTTCCGGATGACAGCGCGTCTTGCGCAAGGGTGTCCAGAATGAGGCTGGCAGGTGTCCATAATGAGGCGGACAGGTGTCCGGAATGAGGCGGACAGGTGTCCGGAATGGGGCGGACAGGTGTCCGGAATGGGGCGGACAGGTGTCCGGAATGTAAAAATCCTGACATAGTAGGCAGTTTTTTTAATCCGATGCTTGAATTATCTTTTCAACATTGGTAAACTTAAATGAATATCAGATATAACTATATTAATATGAGAGACTATGATTAAACAGGAAGATAGAGAAAAACGACATGGGCTGTTAATTAATATTACCGGTTCCGGCAAGGGCAAAACCACCAGCGCACTCGGCACTTGCCTGCGGGCATTGGGCTGGAACTGGAAAGTTGCCGTCATTCAGTTTATCAAAAACGACAGCGAAACCGGAGAGAGACATTTCGCCGAAGTCAGCGGACTGCCGTTTGAAATCTGTTCGCTTGGGGCCGGTTTTACCTGGCGCAAAGACGGATGTTCAAATGAAGACATCCTGTGTGCCCAAAATGCCTGGCTGAAGACCGGGGAATACCTTGCCGAAGGACGGGTTGACCTGCTTGTGCTGGACGAATTCAATATTGCTCTGGATAAAAAATATCTGCCGCTGGAGCAGGTGATTGCGACGCTTCGCGGCAGGCCGTCCTGGATGCATGTCATTATCACCGGACGCAATGCGCCGCCGGAATTGATCGCAGCCTGCGATCTGGTGTCCGAAATCCGGGAGATAAAACATCCGTTCAAGGCTGGAATAGCGGCTCAGAAAGGAATCGAATTCTGATGAGGGATCAATCATGAGCGGATTCAGCGCGCTATGCATTGCCGGCACCAGTTCCGGAGACGGCAAAACCACCGTAACCCTGGCGCTGCTCCGGGCGCTGGTCAAGCGTAAACTGGCCGTACAGCCGTTTAAATGCGGGCCGGATTATATTGATCCGACCTTTCATAACATTGCCGCGCATCGTCACTCGCGTAATCTCGATTGCTGGATGATGGGCGCGGAACAGGTTAAGAAGTCCTTCGCCGGCGGCATCAGCAACGCCGACTGCGCGGTTATCGAAGGAGTCATGGGGATGTTTGATTCGGCCGCCCCCGGCTCACTGGAAGGCAGCACGGCGGAAGTCGCTTCATTGCTCGATGTGCCGGTTATCCTTACCGTCAACTGCCGGGGCATGGCCGGCAGTATCGCCGCGATTGTCAAGGGCTATACTGAATTTTGCGATAAAGTCAAAGTAATCGGGGTTATCGCCAATATGACCGGATCCGAAACCCACGCCGGGATTCTGCGCCGGGCTCTGGAACTGGCTAACCTGCCGCCGCTGCTGGGTTATTTGCCGCGCAATGAACAATGGGCGCTGCCGGAACGGCATTTAGGTCTGGTTCCGTTCATTGAAAATGAGAAGTCGGATGAGTGGTTTGAACAGCTCGGCGAAGCCGCTGAAAAATATTTTGACCTTGACCGGATACTTGCGCTGTGCTGCATGGAAAAGCTTGAAACGCCGCTGAAAACTCCGCTTCCGGCAAAACTCAGACTGGCTGTAGCCATGGATGAAGCGTTTCATTTTTATTATCAGGACAATCTGGATATTCTGCGGGAAAACGGATTTGAACTGGTGAATTTCTCCCCGATTCACGATGAGCGGCTGCCGGACAATATCAGAGGTATCTATCTCGGCGGCGGCTTTCCGGAAGTCTTTGCCGCAGAGCTTGAGAAAAACCGCAGTATGCGGCAGGCAATCAGGGATTTCGCCGCTGAAGGCGGCGCAGTCTATGCGGAATGCGGCGGCTTCATGTACCTGACGGAAAAACTCACCGGCAACTCCGGCAATTCAATGGCCATGTGCGGAATCATTCCCGCTCGCACCTTCATGGGAACCCGCCTCGGCTCATTCGGCTACCGGGAGGCAAGAACCTGTAAAGACTCATTTTTAGGCCCGGCCGGAACCGTGTTCCGGGGGCACGAGTTTCACTGGTCGGATACTGAATTCACCGGTCAGGCGGAGCCGTTATGGCTGACCAGAGGGTCGCATCCCGGCGATGAATGGAGTCCGTGCGGCTATCATTCCGGCAATGTCTGCGCCAGCTATATTCATCTGCATCTGGCGTCAAATCCGGCGGCGGTTGCGACAATGCTTCAGCGTCTTATTCCGGGGTGACATGTTTATGCCAACCGATTGGCAAACTTCATAAATTGTGCTATATTTAACGTTTTGAGAACTTGAAACAGACCCAAGGAGATAACATGAACAAGACCATCCTCTGCATTGGCGCGGGATACGTCGGCGGACCGACGATGGCCATCATTGCGGACAATTGCCCCGACTACAAAGTGATCGTTGTAGATAAAAATGAAGCGCGCATCAAGGCGTGGCAGTCGGATATTCTGCCGATCTACGAACCCGGGCTGGATGAAGTTGTAAAACGCACCCGCGGCAGAAACCTGTTCTTCTCCACTGACATTTTCGGCGGCATCAGCGAAGCAGACATTATTTTCGTCAGCGTCAATACTCCGACCAAGACCTTCGGAGCCGGCGCCGGTAAAGCGGCGGATCTGCAATACTGGGAAAAAACCGCCCGCGACATCATCGAACATTCCAGTCACGACAAAATCGTTGTTGAAAAAAGTACCCTGCCGGTAAGGACCGCCGCCGCTATGCAGCGCATATTGCAGTCCAACACCAAGGGTTTAAATTTTGAAGTCATTTCCAATCCTGAATTCATGGCGGAAGGCACTGCGGTCACTGACCTGCAGCATCCTGACCGGGTGCTGATCGGCAGCATGGACACTCCCGACGGCCAGGCCGCCTTGCAGCGCATGCTCGATATTTACACGCACTGGGTTCCCAGGGAAAAGATTAAAACCACCAATATCTGGAGCAGCGAACTGTCCAAGCTGGTGTCAAACGCCATGCTGGCGCAGCGCATATCTTCGGTAAACAGCATCTCCGCGCTCTGCGAGAAAACCGATGCCAATATTCTGGAAGTTTCAGCCGCCATGGGGCTGGATTCAAGGATCGGCTCGAAATTTCTGAAAGCCAGTATCGGTTTCGGCGGATCTTGCTTTAAGAAAGACATTCTCAATCTGGTCTACCTGTCGGAATTTTACGGACTTCCGGAAGTTGCCGCCTACTGGGAACAGGTAGTGCTGATCAATGATTATCAGGAACGGCGTTTTGTCGCAAAGATCTGCAATAAAATGTTCAATACCATCGCCGGCAAGAAGATCGCGGTTTTCGGGTTCGCGTTCAAGGCGGATACCGGCGACACTCGCGAATCCCCCGCGATCTATGTCTGCAAAATGCTGCTGGAAGAGCGGGCAAAGCTGGCGATCCACGACCCGAAAGCGCTGGAAAACGCCATGCTTGATCTGGCCGGTGAAACCGGTGACATCACCTATTGCGCCGACCCTTACGAGGCCGTCAAAGGCGCGCACTGCATCGCAGTACTCACTGACTGGAAAGACTTCCTGAAATACGATTTCCGCAGGATATATGAGCTGATGGAAAAGCCGGCGTTCATTTTCGACGGTCGGAACCTGCTGGACCACAAAGCAATGTTCGAACTCGGATTCAACGTCTATCCGCTGGGACAGCCGGCGCTCAGTCATTTGAAGTAATGGTGCAGATTTTCAAACATGGCGCCGTCAAGAAATGGCGTAAATTGCTTCTATTCTGCTTGATAAATACACAAAAAACAAGTAGTGTACAAGCTCCATGTTGTATGGATTGATATTGTTTTTAACAAAAGTTTAATTTAAGATAAAAGGGAACGAAACATGAGCAATATTTCTGCTTTACAGAAAGCCAGAGCCGCCTATTGTCCGAAACTGCCGCCCGCACTTGAAGGCGGAGCCAATGTCAAAGTGGTTGAGGGAAAACCGACTACAGCAGCAGCTGATGCGAAAAAGATCAAAGCGCTGTTCCCGGCAACCTACGGCAGCCCGGAAGTAATATTCAAAAAGCTCGCGAAAAAAGCGGCCGTCAAACCGGTCAACATCGGCGTAATTCTTTCCGGCGGCCAGGCACCGGGCGGCCATAACGTAATCGCCGGGATTTTCGACGGCATCAAATCGCTCAATAAGAACAGCAAACTTTACGGTTTCAAAAAAGGGCCGGACGGCCTGGTCAAGAACGAATATATGGAATTGACCGCCAAGATCATTGACGCTCACCGCAATACCGGCGGCTTCGACATGATCGGTTCCGGCAGAACCAAGCTGGAAACTGTGGCACATTTTGAAGCTGCCAGAAAGAATTGCGAAGCGCTCGGCATCAGCGCACTGGTCGTTATCGGCGGAGACGACTCCAATACTAACGCCTGCCTGCTGGCGGAATACTACAAGTCCAACAAGATTCCGATCAATGTCATCGGCTGCCCGAAAACCATTGACGGCGACCTGAAAAACGAGCACATCGAAGCCTCATTCGGTTTCGACACCGCCTGCCGCGTATACAGCGAACTTATCGGCAACATCTGCCGCGATGCCAATTCCGCTAAAAAATACTGGCATTTCATCAAAGTCATGGGCCGCTCCGCTTCCCATATCGGCCTTGAGTGCGCATTGCAGACTCATGCGAATATTACGATCATTTCCGAAGAAGTCGCTCAGCGCAAAATGACTATTGCCGGAATTGTCAAAGATATCTGTGATGTTGTTGCCAGGCGTTCAGCCAACGGAGAGAACTTCGGTGTGGCGATCATTCCGGAGGGCCTGATCGAATTCATCCCTGAAGTCAAAACACTCATCAGCGAACTGAATGATATTCTGGCTAAACAAGCCGATGCTTTCCAGAAACTCGACAATGAGGAAAAAATTAAATTCGTAATTAAGTCTCTCGACAAAACCATGTCAAAGACTTTCAGCTCCCTGCCGCAGGGCATCCAGCTTCAGCTCTGTCTTGACCGCGACCCGCACGGCAATGTTCAGGTTTCACTGATTGAAACTGAAAAAATGCTGGCAGAAATGGTCAAGAAACAGCTCAAAGAAATGGCCGTCAAAGGACAGTTCAAAGGTAAATTCAGCACCCAGAGCCATTTTCTGGGTTATGAAGGGCGCTGCGCCGCGCCATCCAACTATGATGCTGACTACTGCTATAGCCTGGGCTGCACTGCCGCCGCCCTGATCGGCGCAGGCAGGACCGGATACATGGCATCAGTCCGCAACACTACCAAGCCCAGCACAAAATGGGTTTGCGGCGGCATTCCGATCACCATGATGATGAATATTGAAAAACGTCACGGCGAAGACAAGCCGGTGATTCAGAAGGCGCTGGTCAAACTCGATGCCGCGCCGTTTAAGTTCTTCGCGAAAAATCGCGACCAGTGGGCCGTCAGCAGCGAATATATCTATCCCGGCCCGATTCAGTACTTCGGCCCGTCCGCAGTCTGTGATCAGGTGACTGTGACACTCGCTCTGGAACACAGCAAAAAATAATCCGTTTGACAGGAAAACGCAGTTATGGGAGCCAACAGCAGCATTGACGTCGGGTATGTCGCCGGCCTTGCCAGGATCGAACTGGATCCGGCTGACAAGGAACGCCTCCAGCATGATATGGAGGCAATCGTCGGCTATATTGAACAACTCAGCGAGTTGGATGTTGACGGCATTGAGCCGACCGCTCATGCCGTTCCCATGACCAATGTCTGGCGGGAAGACCGCGCCGGTACTCCGCTCGGACGCAAGGCAATGCTGGCCAATGCTCCCGCCACTGTTGACGGCGAGCAGTTAAGAGTGCCGCAAGTCCTGCCGGGCGAAGGGATGGCATAATATGAGCATTGATATCAAAAAAATGACTGTTGCTCAAGCCGCCGATGCGCTTGCCGCCGGAACCTGTACAGCAGTGGAACTTTGCCAGTCCTATCTGGAGCGGATTAAAAACGTTGACGGTCAGGTAAAAGCTTTCCTGAAAATAGATGAAGCCGACATTATGTCCCGCGCCGGAGAATCCGATAAGCGCCGGGCAGCCGGGCAGCCGTTGAGTCCATACGATGGCATTCCGGTCGGCATTAAAGACTGTATTGTCACCCAGGGGCAGACTTGCAGTTGTGCTTCGAAAATACTTGAACCTGTTGTTTCCCCTTATGATTCAACAGTTGTCGCCAGGCTGAAAGCCAAAGGTTTTATCCCGGCTGGACGGCTCAACATGGACGAATTTGCCATGGGCTCATCCTGCGAGAACAGCGCATTCCAGAAGACCGCCAACCCATGGGATCTGAATTGTGTTCCCGGCGGCTCCAGCGGCGGTTCCGCCGCATCAGTTGCGGCTTCGGAAGTGCCGGTTGCGCTGGGTTCTGATACCGGCGGCTCTATCCGTCAGCCCGCGGCTTTCTGCGGCATTGTCGGCCTTAAACCGACCTATGGCAGGGTTTCCCGTTACGGCCTGATCGCTTTTGCCTCATCGCTCGATCAAATCGGCCCGATGGCGCATGACGTGCTTGACGCCGCAATCATTCTTGACGCCATCGGCGGACACGACCCGAAAGATTCAACGTCGCTCCCCGCTCCATGTCAGGGTTTTGCCGACGCTGTCCGCGCTGCTGAAAAAGATACTTTAAAAGGTCTCAAGATCGGGCTGCCGAAAGAATATTTTAACGGCGAAGGTCTGACCCCGTCAGTCAAACAGGCCGTTGACCAGGCAGTTGAAACAGTTAAGAAACTCGGCGCCGAAACGGTGGAAGTTTCGCTGCCGCATGCCAAATACGCCATCGCCACCTATTATATTATCGCAACTGCGGAAGCCAGCGCCAATCTGGCCAGATTCGACGGTATCCGCTATGGCGCTAGAGCAGAAAGCCCGGATCTGATTCAGACTTATTTCAAATCCCGCGGCAAAGGCTTCGGCGATGAAGTTAAACGACGCATTCTGCTCGGCACTTATGTGCTCAGCAGCGGTTACTATGACGCGTACTATCTGCGCGCCCAGAAAGTCCGCACTCTGATCCGTCAGGACTTTGAACGCGCCGGCGCCCGGTGCGATGTTATTCTAACTCCGGTAACTCCGACGACAGCGTTTAAGTTCGGAGAGAAATCCGACCCGCTGCAGATGTATATGGCCGACATTTTCACTATCGCGTTGAATCTTGCCGGCAACTGCGGCATCAGCGTTCCAGCCGGTATCTGTCCTGAATCCGGCCTGCCGGTCGGCGTACAATTCATCGCACCGGCCATGCAGGAGGAAAAACTGCTGAAAGTCGCAAGAATTTTTGAACTGAACCGCCCGGTCCGGGAATTTTTCCCTGCGCTTTAAATTTAAATGCCGGAGGTGCATGATGAATAAAGCAATACTGGTATTGTCGCTGTTCGCTTTATGTTTATTACCATGCGTCCAGTCTTCCGCGCTGGATTCGGAAAACGAGGCCCCCGCACTGAAGCTCTCCAAATGGCTGATGAACGGGCCGGTAAAGATCGAATTTGATAAAAAAGACAAAGATGCTGACAAAAAGCTTTTCGCCATAGTATTCTGGGGAACCTGGTCCAGCCCCTGTCGCGACGCGATTCCGCTGCTCTCCTATCTGCAGAAAAAATACCGCGACAAAGGGCTAAAAATCATTGCGGTCACCCGTGAAGATGAAGGCACGGTAACAAAGTTTATCGAGTCTAATTTGACGGCGCTAAGCTTCGGGATCGTGCTGGATGACCAGAGCGTTTCCACCTTGACTTATATGGGCGAAAGCCGGATATTCCCTAAAGTATTCATCATCGGCAACGGCAATCAGCTCATCTGGAGCGGCGAAGCCATAGACCTGCCGACGGTACTGGATAAGTTCTACAACGGGCGTTTCAACCTGTCAAAGCAGCGGGAGATATCGAAGCTGACTCAGGAACTTCAGATTGCCATGATGCAATCAAAAAACGAATTGGTAAGATCCATTGCGCAGCGCATTCTTGAGATTGATCCGGAGGATGGCTTTGCCTTTAGAACCACAATGTTTGCCTATGAAAGTGATGAGAAAACAGATGAAGCAATACAGTTCCTGTCAAAGATGATTAAAGACAATCCCAAAATAGCCCGATTCAACTTTATCAAAATAGATTTTATTGCCAGATACCCGGCTTTCTCCAAAGAACTGCTGCCGGCGGCTGAAGCTTTCTTAGTTAATTTTGCGAACAGTCCGGATGAACTCAACAATCTGGCATGGGCGCTGGTAGACCGTTTCCCGTATCTGCCAGGCACTCTGGAAATAGCGTGGAAAGCCGCCGATAAAGCCTGTAACGCTGTTGAAAAGAATGGCACTGATGAGCAGAAATCAGCCTGCTTCAATACCATGGCGCTGATCTATTATAAATGCGGGATGCCGCAGCAGGCGATTGATACCCAGAAAAGGGTGTCCGCTCTGCTGAAAGATAATACTGCGGTACAGAAAAATTCCGCGGCCTCTCTCGCGTATTACGAATCATCCTTGAAGCTTCAAAAGCAGATAAATAAATGATTACTTCCTGTCTGGCGCCGCATCCGGCAATTCCCTGAAAAGTTTTGGCGGAATATTGTCAGCAGTCATGCCGACATCAATATTATCAAATTCCACATTGGTACGCCAGCCGGGGCCGTACAGTTTCAATTTATTCACTATCCAGAAATCTTTTTCCTTCTTGAATGAAGCCGCTTCAAGCGTACGGTACGGCTCCTCATTTTCAACGTATTTTTCCTTGAACCATTCGACTTTCATCGGGAAACAGTACTGACTGTTAAGGTAAACCCTGGCGATCTCGCCAGTCTTCGGTTCGCGCAGGATAAACACCCGGCATTCAGCGCCTTTGATATCCTCCCGCGCCAGCTCTTTTTCAAAATTCCAGTAAAGGAAACTCATGGAAAGGTCCTGCGCCCGCAGTCCGAATTCACTAAGCATTGATTTTTTGTATCCAGCCGGATTCAATGGTATCACCGTGGTGCTGTCACTTCCGGCATACGCCTGTCCCAGCGTATATCCTTCTTTATTGTCAATCACCACCTGCGCCAGCATCCGGTCCGGATTGAAGGCTATACCCAGATATAATGGCGCGCTGACCGTGTCCGCGCCGCCTTTGCGGTGAAAAACCTTGCCTTCCATGGTGCACCATGTACGATTGTCGGGGTTGCGGGCTTTAAGCAGAAACGCTTTAGAATCCAGCTTGTCAAGCCTGTTTTCAGCGCTTACGGCCATAACCATGCCAGTAAAAAGCAGAAGTTGCAGCAATGCCTTGATTGATAAGTTTGTCATTTCTTCCTTTTTCTGTCGGTGTCCAGCGCGTATGAAATCGCATCACGGGCATTGTCCACAAATTTGAAATCCAATTTGTCCTTAATATAAGATGGAATGTCTTCGAGGTCTTTGCGGTTGGCCTCCGGCATAAGCACAATTTTCACCCCGGAACGCAACGCCGCAATAACTTTTTCCTTGATGCCGCCGACCGGGGTTATTCTACCCCGGAGCGTAATTTCTCCAGTCATCGCCAGAGAAGGTCTGGACGGTGCGGACATCAGTAAAGACGCCAGCGCCACCGCCATGGTAACTCCAGCCGAAGGACCGTCTTTCGGAGTAGCGCCGTCAGGCACATGAATATGGAAATCATTCTTTTCAAAAACATCGTCTTTGACTTTCAACATTGCACTGTTGCTGCGGATATAGCTGAATGCCGCTTCGGCGCTTTCGCGCATGACATTGCCCAGGCTGCCGGTAAGCTTAAGATTGCCCTTGCCGGGCATCATGGTTGCTTCAACCGGCAGAATGGTTCCGCCGGCGCTGGTCCAGGCCATGCCGGTCGCAGTGCCTACTTCGGGTTTGCGATCAGCCTCGTCCATTAGAAACTTGCGGGTGCCAAGATAGGAATTGACTTCCGCCGGCGTAATAACCGTTTTCGTTTTGTCCTTAACTTCCCCTTCAACAATCTTTCGGGCGAGCTTGCGGCAAATCGTGCCGATCATCCGTTCAAGAGTGCGCACTCCGGCTTCTCGAGTGTAGTAATTAATGATTTCGTCAATCGCCTCGTCATCGAAACTTATCTGCCGCAGCTTCAAACCATTCTCTTTAAACTGTCTTGGAATGAGAAAATGCCGGGCAATCTGTTTCTTTTCAAACCCGGTATAACCCGGCAGGTGAATAATCTCCATTCTGTCCAGCAGCGGCCCCGGAATCGTGTCCGTTATATTGGCCGTGGCAATAAACATCACAGCGCTTAGATCGAAATCCAGTTCCAGAAAATGATCATTAAAGGTTTTATTTTGCGCCGGATCCAGCACTTCCAGCATGGCGGAAGCCGGATCCCCCCGGTAATCGCTGCCCAGCTTATCAATTTCATCCAGCATGAATACCGGATTGGCAGTGCCGGCCTTTTTCAGTCCCTGAATAATTCTGCCGGGAAGTGCGCCGACATAGGTGCGCCGGTGTCCCCGGATCTCGGCTTCATCCTTGATTCCGCCAAGTGACATTCTGACAAACTGGCGCTGCATCGCCCTGGCGATAGACTGTCCGAGCGAAGTTTTTCCTACACCAGGCGGACCGATAAAACACAATATCGGCGATTTTCGGTCTTTCTTCAGTTTCAGCACAGCCAGAAACTCAAGTATCCGTTCTTTTATGTCTTTTAAACCGTAATGGTCATGGTCAAGTATCTTTGCCGCTTCCTTGAGGTCAAGGCGGTCTTCTGAAAAGATGTTCCACGGCACTAAAACCAGCCAATCTATATAGTTATAGGCCACATGGTATTCGGCGGAAGCCTGAGGAATGACTTCGAGCCGCTCAAGTTCCTTGCGCACAACTTTTTCAATATTTTCCGGCAATTTCAGCGTTTTCAGTTTTTCCTCAATTGCCACGACGTCCGGATTACGGTTTTCTTCGCCAAGCTCCTTTTTAATTGTCTTGAGCTGTTCACGCAGAAAGAATTCGCGCTGCGAACGCGACAAAGCGTTATGCACCTGACTCTGTATCTCGGAGCCAAGATGCAGCACCTCCACTTCGCGATTAAGCAGGATGGTCAGAAGTTGCAGTCTTTCATGCAGGGTCGGCAAGGTCAGAATATTGAGCTTCTCGATGAATGTAATGTTTAAAGTATCGGCCATCAGGTCAACAACTCTGGAATTGTCATTGACATTCAATATTGCAATCTTCAGTTCTTCCGGAAAATTGGGCGAATACGAAATAATCTCCTGAAACTGATTGATGCTGTTCTTAATCATCGCAGCAGTTTCCATGCTGTCATCTTTGGCCTCGGCCACGTCATCCACTACCGCGCATTTTGTTGAATCCTGGTCCTGGGTGGTTTTAAGAATGCTCACCCGCTTGATTCCTCTCACCAGCACCCGGACTGTCCCGTCCGGAAAATTCAACATCTTGACAATGCGGGCGACTACGCCGATACGGGAAACTTTAACGCCGAAAAAGTCATACGGCTCAAACTTATGCGTATTCCCGGATGCGCTAAGCATTTCATCTGTAGGAAATTCGCTGAAAACCCCCAGCAGGCGGTTCTCATTGGTGGTTTTGGTAATCATCTTAACATTTTCCTGGCCTTCGATCACCAGCGGCGTCAATGTATACGGGAAAACCAGTATTCCTTTCAGAGACAATACAGGAACAATATTTTCTTCATTGCGCGGACTGCCTGAAAAACCGCCGCCTTTAACGGTAATGCTTCCGATTTTATCTGCCATATTTTCCTCCAGTCAAACAAAATATATAATATTTCTTTAGATATCCGGCAAGTGAGCAATAATATTTCCGCACTTCACTTCGGTAATTATTTGTTATAGTACACAGTTCAATGCATATATGCAAGCGGCTGTAAATGTTAAACTTCAAATATTAAGAATTTCGTCTTCAGTGCATAACATCCGTAGAGCGTCTCCGGCAAGATAAAGCGAACCGGTAATCAGCCGGCGGGCGGAAGTTTTCAATTCCATGGCGTCTTCAATGCTTGAAACAGCGGCGCATGGAACTTCTGATATTTTCCCCAGCATCGCGGATAATTCAGCGCCGCTCCAGCTCCGGCGGTCGCCGCCATGCAGAGGCGCAAAAATAAATTCTTCCGCATGCTTGCTCAGAATCTTCAATATCTGTTCAGTATCCTTATCGGTAAAGTTGCCGAAAACTATCGAGAATTTCTGTCCTGGAAAAATCTCCGCGAGCGACTCCATCAGCGCGGCCGCGCCGTCCGGATTGTGTCCGCCGTCAATTATTGAGCCATCCGGCATGAACTGAATTCTGGCCGGCCAGCGGACATTCTCCAGGGCGGCCAGCGCATTTTCCAGCGGAAAATCAAATTCATGTGCAATATGCTTCAACACCATAAACGCCAGCTTGAAGTTCTGCCGCTGAAACTTTCCGGCAAGACCCAGTTTTATCCGGAAACCCTCATAATCGAATATCTGCCTGCAATAACCGCAGGCGGAAATATCAAATTGCAAATCAAAACAACCGGCATCCGGCAGAATATTCAATTTTGATCCGGCCTCGCTGCAGCGTTTCGCAATCATTTGCAGAGCAGCATCCGGCAGCCCGCCGCAGAATACCGGTCGCCCATTTTTAATGATCCCGGCCTTTTCAGAGGCAATTTTCTCAATAGTATCGCCAAGATATTTCTGATGTTCCAGTGCTATTCCGGTAATTACTGAGCAATATGGAGCAACAACATTTGTCGCGTCCAGCCGCCCCCCCATTCCGGTCTCCCATACCACCCAGTCAACATCATGCCGGGCAAAATACAATGCCGCCATTGCCGTGGTGAATTCAAAATATGTCGGACAGCGATTTGCCCGGGCCATTTTATCGGCAAAAGGGCGCAGCATAAACACCAGTTCACTGAAGTCCATCCCGGAGATGGCGGCGCCGTTCAGACGAATGCGCTCGCGCGGCGAAATCAGGTGAGGTGAAGTAAACAGTCCAACCTTGAAACCGGCGCCGCGCAAAGCGGCGCTGAGCATGGCGGAAAAAGAACCTTTGCCATTGCTGCCTGCCACATGGATAAAACGAAGTTTGCTTTCCGGCGAACCGGCGGCCTGAAGAAGTTCCGATACCTGTTCCAAACCCAGCTTTATTCCGAATTTCTGGAGTCCGTCCAGATAAGCGCATGCATTTGCGAATTCCGGCATCAGATTAATTCAGGTTCGACCAGCTCGGCATGCTTACGTTCATGGAGAGATTGATCAGCTGGTGATATTTTCCAGTCCAGGTGTCAACGATATATAAAGCGGAATCACGCCCGTTTTTCCGGCTGCAGACCACATGGCGGTTGTCCGGCGCCCATGACGGAGATTCCCAATGTCCCGGAGCCTTGAATATCTGGCCGGAAGGCTTCTTGCCTTCCAGGTCAATTACCGCAATCGTATATTCGCCGTCAACGCGGGCGGAATATGCTATCTGGTTATCTTTTGACCAGTCAGGGGTTGCCGCCTCGGAGCCGATTGTTCCCAGCAGGCTTGATGCTCCGCCGGCAGCGCTGACACGGTATAAACGCGGCACTCCGGTCTGGTCGCTCACATAGCAGATCGTACCGCCGGTGGGACTCCAGCAGGGAGATGCTTTAGTTGAAATGCTGTTGGTCAGACGCATCTTCGCTTCGCCGTTAACCGCTCTGATGTAAAGTTCAACCTGACGGTCTTTGCTCATAATCATCGCCAGATTTCTGCCGTCGGGGGAAACCGACGCGCCGGCATTCAGGCCGGGATAGTAAGCCAGGCGGCGGCTCATCAACGGGGATAGCGTAGTCTGGATTACTTCCGTATCAGAACGTCCGTACATCGTGTAAACAATGGATTTGCCGTCCGGGAACCAGCCGGGTTCCACGCACAGCGTGTTGAAAGAAGTAATCTTTTTTACATCGCGCCCGTCAATATCGCATGTATAAATATTCTTCATGCTGCGTCCGGTTTCAGCGCAGAAAACCACTCGCGTCGCACAAATACCGTCAATCTTGAAAGTCTGTTTCAACAGCGCGTCAATTGCAGCTTTGGCCGCGCGTCTGTCGGAACCGGAAACTCTTACTGTATATGAAGAACCTTCACGTTTGGTCAGAGTCAGTTTCAGATCGCTGCCGGATGAACTGCCGGCCAGGGTGTAATCCGCGCTCGGCGCAGTGTAGATATCGAACCAGTCGCAGGCGCTGATCAACGAAGAAACTTCTCCGGATAACTGAGAATTTCCGGACACGCCGGTGTAATACAGCGTGGGATTGCCGGCAAATCCTCTGGCGTTCTTCTCCACTCTGACTTGTGCGGTTGCCACTGTCGCTGCCAGCACTCCGATGGCAGCCGTAAGCACAAACCTCGATACCATTTTCAATCTCATTTTTAACGGGACTCCTGTTACTGTAAATATTTTATGCATAACTGCATGATATAATAATTTAACACAGCTAGTAAAATAATAGTTTCAACATAATTTTGCCAGTCAGATTTAAAAAAATACAGTCTTTTTTAAGCGTTTACGCGTTTATTTTTCGGATTAGCCGTGTAGATTTATCCCTTGTTATATTTAACTGAACTTTTTGACCTACACAGGATTTATGATAAAGCCGGCTGAATACAGTATTGAGAGTGGATGGTCTGCGGAAGACCTGGACAATAATGATTTCGACGTAATTGACGGCGATGAACCGCTTTATGACGACACCATCAGCGCTGTTTCCGCCGCGGAAATACTCGACCGCACGGAGAAGTTTTTTCTGGAGGACAGCCCGCTGGCGGAGGCGGAAAAATACGGCGGAAGGGCCTACGAATACCGGCCGCAGCAGTCGGAAATGGCCAGACGGACGGCGGAAGCGCTGGTCGGACGCCATAACCTCTGTGTCGAAGCTCCAACCGGCGTCGGCAAAAGTTTCGCCTATCTGGTGCCGCTGATCTATTACTCGCAAACCCAGTCAAAACCGGTACTCATCTCCACTGAAACGATCAATCTTCAGGAACAACTGATAGGTAAGGATATCCCGATCCTGGCCAGCCTGACGGGAATACAATTCAAAGCCGCGCTGGCCAAAGGCCGCGGCAATTACCTCTGCCTGCGCCGCATGACCATGGCGTCCGGCGAACATCAGGACGAACTTATTCCACTCGCCTCGCTGGTGCTCGACATTCAGCGCGTCGCCAAATGGGCGGATGTGACCAAAGACGGCAACCGGGACGACATGGACCTGAGAATAGACCCTTCATCCTGGGGGTATGTCTGCTGCGAGGCCGGAAACTGCGCAGGTCCCAGATGCGACTTTTTTAAATCGTGCTTCTACTGGCGCGCCAGGCTGGAATGGGAAAAAGCTAATATCATCGTCGCCAACCACGCCCTGTTTTTCACTGATCTGAAGATGAAACAGGATGAAAATCTTGAAACCACGCTTCTGCCGCCTTACTGCGCCGTAGTGATTGACGAATCCCACACGCTGGAAAACAACGCCGCTGAATACCTGGGGCTGCGCGTCAACAGCGCCGGGCTCCATAGTTTCCTAAACCGGCTTTTTAATCCTGAAAACGGTAAAGGACTTCTGGTGAAGAGCGGTCCGGAAGCAATGGAACTCAGGTCAATTATCGCCGATATCAAACGGGATGCCGCCGCCTTTTTCAACATGGCCGAACAGTTCCTGCTGGAAAAACAGGACAGCGTCAGGCGTTTTATGAAACCAGGATTGATTCCTGATCTGCTCAGCCAGCCGCTCGGCAGAATGCGCAACCTGCTGTCCGAATTCGTTAAGACCAGGGATGATAAAGATTTCAAAACGGAGCTGGAATCCCAGCTCATGCGCTGTGATGCCTACATTGACGGCATCAATGATTTCTCCCTGATGAGCTATCCCGATCATGTTTACTGGATCGAGGAGGACAAGGTCGGAGTATCGCTGCGGGCCGCCCCGCTGAACGTCGCCGCTATCCTGGAAACCATCCTGTTCGCCAAGACCTTTCCAGTGATCCTGACCAGCGCCACACTCACCGTGAAAAACAGTTTCGATTACTACCGTTCTCGCGTCGGCTACGGACGCGGCGCAGAACTCCGGCTTGACTCGCCGTTCAGTCCAAGCCAGGTACAATTATTCATCTCCAGAGATATGCCGGAACCGACCGACCAGACTTACAAAGATGCGCTGTTGCGGGAAATCCCGAAATTCCTGATGATGACTCACGGCAAGGCATTTGTGCTTTTCACCAGCTATCAACTGCTCAAATACTGCGCCGAAAACCTGAAAGACTTTTTCGAGGACAACAATATCACGCTGCTCACCCAGGGCGAATCCATGACCCGTTCCACCATGCTCAAGGAATTTAAGAGCGACATCAATTCCGTAATTTTCGGCACCGACAGCTTCTGGACCGGCGTGGACGTTCCCGGCGAGGCGCTGTCCAACGTCATCGTAACCAAATTTCCATTCGCCGTGCCTTCCCACCCGCTGATCGAAGCCAGATGCGAAAAAATTGAAGCATCCGGCACTAATGCGTTCATGGGGTACAGTCTCCCTGAAGCCGTGCTGAAATTCCGTCAGGGCGTAGGCCGCCTGATCCGCAGCAAACATGACACCGGCATCATCGTCATCCTCGACCGCCGGGTTTTCTCAAAACGCTACGGTCAATTTTTCCTGGATTCCATCCCCCCTTATCCGGTGCACTATAGCTGACTATATTCAGTAAAACTGAATGTAATAAGATGCATTAAAATTCATTTTTTTGTGACGGTATAAATTATATAAACTCTCAAGTAATGTTCAGGATATGTTTCAATTTTTATGAAATTCTAGCAATATTTTTTTGAGACGGGCTTGAAAATATTTATATTTTTGTATATTGTGTTTAGCATGAGGAATTGAGATGGCATCTGCTGACTGCGGATGTTTAAGTTTGATTTATTGTTAATCAGGATAAATCTATTTTGATATTTAATTGGTTAACCCATAATTTAGAGGAGTGGAAAATGCAAAATTCAAAAAATAATTCTAAAGCGTCCGGAATCAGTCTCTCGCCGTCAACTAAGAGCGCAAAACCGGTTAAGGCTGTTACCGTGAAAAAAGCTCCTGCCGCAAAGCAGCCGGCGGTTAAAGCAGCCCAG
>JBAWXM010000082.1:0-17098 GCA_037144075.1 Lentisphaerota bacterium
TTCATTCACTGACTCAAGTATTCTCTTCATGTTCTTCAAGTCCTTCATGGTGAAGTTGCCTTTTCTTATCCTGCATATCCTGTCCATCCACGCCTCCGGCGGACAAGCACTGTTAAATCATAAAGCCGGTCAGGCGACCGGCGCTCCCGGGATTAAGTTTCATTTACATGATTTCCCCATCTACTGAACCTGGTTTCATAATTCTAGTTGACAAAAACACTAATAGTAAAAAGAGCCAGCGACTGCGGGCAAGAAAAGGGATCAAGTGGAAAGTGCAAAAAGAGAGATCTACCTGGTTGATGTCGAAAGTGAAGGAAAATTGCTCAAATTCCGCCGTCTTCAGCGGATATTTTTTTTACTATACTTCCTTATTGTGCGTGGTGAATACGCTCAATAATCTCCTCCTGATTTTCTTTTAGAAGATTAACAAAGGTCGCCGAGTATCCGCCGACCCTGACGGTTAGATGCGGATATTTTTCCGGCTCTGCCTGCGCTTCTTTCAACGACTTGATTCCAGTTGTGTATCAGGCTCCATTTGCCGGATTGAATACAGTCAATCTGGCTCTGCGCTGTTTAGATCTCCATCGCAACTGGAATCCATTGCTAACAGGGCGAATCCTCCGTGCACCAGAACAAATTTATTCCCATTCTGTTGCCCTGATGCTCCTTCCAGGCGTAAATTATTTTGCCGTCCGTTGTCGATGAACAATGTCGGCCCAGGCATATCATCGACAGGTTCCCGGCGGAAGTTTTCAATTCGCAGGCCATGGACGGCGGATTGGATCGGGATTAGCGGTGCCGAATTCGACCAATTGGCAAATTCGCCACCGGGCATTTTACGAACGGAGAAGTTGCGCAGCGTGACATTGCGGATATTACCGGAGCCTGGGGGGAAACGCCAGCGGTCGAGATTGATCGCGTTTACCCGGCATCCACCTGAGACATTGTCTATCGATATATTTCCGATGAGCTGGTTCACGCTGAGCAGACGAACAAAGGTGTAAGCATCACCGGCCTGCAAGTCATCCACCTTGATGTCGCGGATAGGCCCGCACTTCATGCCCAGGTTAATAGCGCGGGTGACATCGTCATCGGCATTGATCGCGACCATGTCATCGTTAGGGCAGCGCTGGCCAATACCCCGCACGCGGCTTACGCGACCAGCCTCACAAAAGCCGCCGAGATGGACTCCGTCGTGGTTTGGACGCGTGTGCGGAGCCTCCAGCGTGATGTCCTCGACTGCGAAGCTGCGCACCTCTCCAAGCCGGATGAAGAACGATTCCGGATCGCGCACTGTCAGTCCCCGCAAAGTCAGGCCGCGAACATTGACGAAGTTCAGAGCGACTCCGGTATAACTATCGGCTGGACCATCAGGTCCCCGCGGATTGCCTGGATTGTTGCCGTCCCAGACGCCGCCTTCCACGCATATCTCCTCGTTGCCGTCCAGGTGGTCGCGGTTCGTCAGCAGAAAGACGTCTTTGTCCGTTCCGGCGTAGTCTGCCAACCGGATGACCGCCCGTGGATCGGCCTTGATGGAAGTGTGCGAATCAACCTTCAGCGCCGCGCTGATTTTATAAATTCCAGCCGGGATGAAGACAGAGCGTTGTCCGCCGTCAAGCGCTTTCTGTATGGCAGTGGTGTCGTCAGCCATTCCATCGCCGATCGCACCACATTTCTTTACGTCAATCTGTGAACGATATTCTGTTCCCATTGATCGTCATGCTCCTTTTTATGTTTTAAAATCTATAATAGCTTGAACTGCAGATTTTTTTTAATTCCGCATTTATTAGAGCGATCCGATAAATTTCAAAATATCGGTAAAAGCCTCTTTCTGCTGGCGTCTGGTCAGATCATAAAAGAAACCGTGTTCGGCGTTGCTGTAAATTTTACACTCGCACCGTCGTCCCAGCTTTTCCATCTTTGACTTAAATTCCAGGATATACCGCAACGGGAACATGTGCTCGTCTTCGGCGTGCAGATGAAATACAGGGCAACTGCCGGCATTGACATAGTTTATGGGCGCGGCTTTCCGGTAAAGCTCCGGCTTTTCTAAATAAGGTACTCCGATTGCTTTTTCCATGCAGTACCAGATACTCGGAAGAATGTCTTCCCATGGTTCAAATAATACCGGGGTAGCCTGTATGGCTGTTCCTACCGGCATAACCCACTCATTGTTGAGCTTTCTGCCATTATATTCCAGTTTTTCCCCGCATTGACCAGGTTCGGCCAGACTTATCAGCGCATCCAGATGCGCCCCCGCAGACGTGCCATGTGTGAAAATCTTCAGAGGACGGTTCAATGTTTTCAGCTTACTGACAAAAGTATCGTAAGCGTGTCGCAAATCGGTAAGTTGATCCAGCAGATGGATGCTGTTACTGTTCAGCCG
Source organism: Lentisphaerota bacterium (assembly GCA_037144075.1). Lineage (GTDB taxonomy): Bacteria > Verrucomicrobiota > Lentisphaeria > Victivallales > Victivallaceae > CAIPAT01. Next base: position 2,387 of record JBAWXM010000082.1, read on the forward strand.
GTAATCCGTGGAGGCGCAGATATAGCCTTCAGCATTGAATCCGCGCATGATTTTATGGTAGCAGTCCCTTGAACCAGCTTCCCAGCCGCCGCCATGAATGAAAAACAGCGCAATATCGCGCGTGATTTTTTCCGGCATGAAAATATCCATCACCCTGCCGGTCTGGATCGGATCATCAAAATAAACAGACTCGTATGAGAAACTCATGATCCACCTTAAGTAAAGTTTAATAAAAGGTTTAGTTTAGTTTTTGCAGCAGCCAAATCTCAAACAGAATAATAGTTGCAGCAACTTGTTATCACGGATTAAGACTTATCTGCATGATTTGACACAAGATATTCAAAGCTTAACTTCAACGATTCAAACGGATCAATCAGACAGTTATCCTGTTCGACAATGAACCATTCGACGCCGGCTATCTCTGCCGCTGGTATAATCGCATCCCATTCGAGATTACCGCCGCCGATATGATACATCGTAATTTTGCTGTCCAGTATCCCGAATTCCTTGAGATGCAGCAGCGGTAGCCGTCCGGAAAGCTTCCTGATCCAGGATACTGGATTCCCGCCGCCGTGCTGTACCCAGAAAGTATCCAGTTCTCCCTGCAAATGCGGTGCTTCATCGTAGAAAATATCCAGCATGGTGCGTCCTCCGAATTTGGTAAATTCGGTCGCATGGTTATGGTATGTGAGCACCTGCCCGGCGGCAGCCATCGCCACTGCCGCGTTTTCAAGTTGTTGCGCGATGCCAACCGCCTCTGTCTCGCTTGCCGGCACTTTGTGTGGAAATGGATACGCGGTATACTTGCAGTTAAGCTTATTAAGCCGTTCAATTACAGCAGCGGTCTCATTGACAATCTTGCCTCCGGGTTCATGGGTGGCGCAACAAATCAATCCTTCTCCATCGAGAATCTTCACTAGTTCTTCCTCGGCAATAGGTCCCATCCCTGACACCTGTACGGCGTCATAACCGATCTGTTTTACTTTTTTTAGTGATGCAGCAATGTCTTCCGGGGTTTTCAGAAAATCCCTCAAGGTAAAAAGCTGAGCGGCAATTTGATTTTTCTTCATATTCTAATACTTCCTTATTTATTGTGGAATCCTGCTATATATTCTCTATTATATACTAAAGTTTTCCTGTTTTTTTGAACCTATCTACCGAACCGGAGTCTGATATTCGACCACTGTCATGACCGACAACCCTGAAGCGTTTAAATTCTTCGGGCTGTACATCACCGAACTCAGATGCGGAATCATGGGTAAGACAGACCTACAAGAGATTAGTAATCAATATCCTGGAGGCATCGACTCCGTATTCCAGCTTAATATCACATCTGCCGTATTCAAATTGTTCGGCTTTCATAACGTGTTCAAGTGTGCCATCTGCCAGTGTGCCGGTTCACCGGCTCTGTTATAGAATAATCTCTGACGCCAGAAATATACAACGGATATTATGATTTCGCATATCATAGCCGTAATTTATTCCGCTGGACTATTAATAACTATTGTATCTCCTTTTTAAGATTCGCTGTTTTACTGCCGTCCAAACTGAAATCATGATGGCCGCAACATTCATTGCAACCTCTTAATTTCACCTCTTGCCTGCATTTATATAACCTACTGATAAAAAACTATTGGATAAAGATTACCCCACCATCGACCGTATCGCAGGGGCTAAATACGTCAAGCGGATAAATCGCCTTTTTACCGTTCTCATCTATCACTCCGATAGTGGCTGGGGCGATCGCCCAGTGCCAAAGATAGAACATTGCATTCAGTTGAGAATTCTCGGAAACTACTACTGGCCCTTGTTTTGAAGCAAAATTCAGAAAACTGCCGCCGAGTACTTCAACTTTTGAATGATCTTTAGCACTCAATAAAGTGTCTGCGTTTTCCGACTTAAGTCCCAATATCCAGGCATCCGATCTTTTAAAAGCATAAAGGGCACCGGGAAGATGTTCCGTGTTCATCATTCTGCCCCATATCATGGCATTCTCTACCGCAAGACTACCATTTTTATTGTCTCCGGCAAAGCCGATGCAATTATTGACAAACAGTCTTTTCCTCGGACCTTCGGGAGTGGTATTACGGTACAACCGCCAGATTTCCGTATTTTGAGGAACCGCACTGACAAACAACATGCCATCCCGGGCAACCATATCTCGCACATGATTGAATAGTACAAAAATATCTTCCAAGACCACCGGACGAGATGCAGTATGATCCAAAAACACCCCGCCGGCAGTAATGGCGCGATGGATTAATAATGGTTCAGATGCGGCTTCCGCCACCCGGAACAAACCCGGTCCGTCGAATAATCCCGTCTTGCTTCGCTGGATCACAGCCAGAATAAACGTTATTTCTCTGACACTGGCGGGAATGTCTACGGTACCATTGATCACGTAATTGGCGCTGGTAAACACGACTACTGGTTTACCCGAATTCATTGCCCTTTGAATAGCCGCCGTATCATCGGTACGACCATCGCCCAAAGCGCCGAAAGCTTCGACGCATGCCCAGTTTTCGAAATTTGAATCCGGCAATATCATCGGACTTTCTTCGATCGGCAACCGCAGGGATGCGGGTGACTTTCCAATCGGCCGGGCCGAGAAATATTCAGTAATATGATTGGTTTTTAGCGTTACTTTTCCTTCTTTCCGTACTGTTGCAGAGTCGCCGGAAATATCGATATCGCGGGCCAGCAGAAATCCGTCATGACCGATTTCCACAGCTGAATGAAGAATCCCGGATAATGCTATCTTGCTTTCCAACAATACCACTTGCCCGGCGCGTTCGACGGACAACGCCCGGGGAACATTAGTAATTACGAGCTGTCTGGCGCTTAAGGAATCGCCGCCGCCGCCGGACCTGGCATTACCGACCACGATAGCCGTATCCCGCTGTCCGGTCAAAGTTGCAAATTCCAATGTGACTATAGATTCGCGGCCAGCCGATAGTTTGATCCCGATATCAAATCCGGAGATCGACAAGTCTCGAAAATAACCGGTGGCGTTATTACATTCCATCAACAACCCGCAGCGGCCTTCGTTTGACGCCGATCGGATTGCCGTATTACGTATGCCGCCCCAATTGGAACTGTTCCATTGCAGGCCGATTGAGTTGGAATTACCGCGTCCGATATCAATGGTAATATTCTCGAAGAAGTTGCCTAGATTAATATTCGAACCGCGTTGCAGCATATAAAAAGAAACTACGGGTTTGCCGGTCGTTTCCGCAAAACCAGGAGATGAATCTTTAAGACGGATGATCGTTTTCTGACGGCTTTGCCCGATCAGCCGGATCGACCAGTTGATCTCCGCATAGACATTGCTTGGGTTGTATTGACCGCGAATATAGCAGTCGTGATTGTCGTTCGCCGCCAGCAGCAACAGATTGCCATGGAGTACCGGACGTTCTTTGCCACACAATTCCGCTTCATGAGCGGGCGAATCAACCGTCAGATATTCGACTTGCGACCAGCCCTTGAGAATATTTATCGCCGATGCCGGCCAACCCTGGCAGATCGTATCACTGACCAGATATTTGCCGTCTGGAAGATAGATGATCCAGTTGCGGTTCATACGTTGTGAGCAATAGATTTTACCGTCTTTTTTAGTGACTTCATAATGTTCGCGGACAAAACGCATTGCCGCATTAAGAGCCGCGGTATCATCGGTTATGCCATCGCCTTTAGCGTTGAATGGCGGCTTGGTTACATCAAGCACATTACCGTTCGGATTACGATGATAAAAGGCTTGTTCTGAAAACTTCTGATTGATATTCGGATTACGGTCTCCTTGCATGGTGATGTCCTTCTTTTGAGTTTGACTTGATTCCGTGAAAGAAGTTTGACTATAAACCGGCAGGCCCAACACACAAACAGCCCATCCTGTTAGTAATATTTTTATCCTTTTCATTTATTCCGATACTGTTTATTTTTTCCCATGGGAGATTGTTTCTATTTTAAAATCATCAAAGAAAAGTGAAGTATTTTTTACTTTCCCGGAGAAATCGCATATAAGCAGGTATGAAGATGCTTCTCCAGTCGCCTGCCAACTGGCACTGAGATTCTGTTTTTTTCCATCGGCAGGATTACTCATGGTGATTTTGAATTCTTGTCCGTCTGCTGTACCGACAGGAAAACTTAGTTCAAGGTGATACCATTTATCCGGTTCGACGGGTAGCTCTCCCAGGCTCAACTGTTCCTTGAATACTTTCACACTTACGGTCTCCTCCGACAGGCGCAGATCAACAATGTTTACATTATTGCGGCGCAGAATCAGGCGGTACTGAGCATCACTCTTCTGACCGTTCAACATAAAATTGAAAGCTATGACAGCCGTTCCTTCCTGAATGCGCGGAAAGGCTATCGCGGATTGCCATGGCGTATTACTGTCGCGGCGCTCATACTGAAGCGAATTATTGCCTGATACCGATTTTTCTCCTGACACATTGAAGGTATCGCTTCCCTGCGTCCCCCATACCGTCCGCCATGACGCTGGAGCTTTGCCGGGTACCGCCGATTCAAAATCATCCTGATAGATTACCGCAGAGGACAGATGTTGGCATGCAGCCGCAATGAATACGGCAACTATGATTTTACCAGTAAACGTACTCATATGGACTCCTTATTTTTATTTTTCTGTCGTACAGTGAAATGCTGTTATTTTCGTTTCCGTCCTGCGTAAGCTCTGCTCCGGCCTGGGAAATATTCGACCAGAATCCGAATCCTTTGCTACCCGGCAGTACCTTCATCACCAGGGTGTTTTCTCCTTTTTTCAGGTTTATGCGCACCTTGAACTTGTTCTTTTCCGGACCGGAATGCCCTGATGAGACCTCAAAAACCGTCTGGCCATTCAGGTAGACCCGCCCGAAGTAGTCAAATCCGAAGCGTAACATGGCTTTCCGATCTTTATCGGAATTGATGTGGCTGATAGCGTAGCAAAGCGTATCGGATTTTAAATCACCGTAGGAGCTTGCGATATCTAGAAAGCCATCGGAATCAGCAGTTGAAGTTCTGCGGAAGTCAAGTACATGTCCGTCAGGCGTATTATAAGTGAGATTTGGATTCATATCTCCTGATAATGCCTGTGTCTCTCCTGGATAAACTTTCTGAAGTTTCTGTTCCGTCGACATTTGCCCGGGATAGAACGGTCCGAACAGAAACCATGAATTTATGTTGTCGAATGCCGAGGAATTTGATGCATTATGGATATTCCCCACCAGTTTTTCGTCTGCCTGGGCTCCGGCTTCGGTGGCAATTCTGGCAATAAGCTGTTTCAACCTCAGGGTGCTTAATTCAAGAGCATCCTTTTTAACGCTGTCTCCGGCATAAATCTTTTCCATTATTTCGGGAGATACCTGCACGAATATCTCTGTGCTTTTACCGTTTTTTCTACTCAGAATTATTCCACCGGCACATATCTCTCCGCCTTTCGAGTCGGACGTGATCGCGTTGACGCGGAGTTTATCTCTCCAGCGCAGCAGATTCTGCGGAATTTTCGTCGCAAATGTTCCATTTTCGCGTCCGGCGTTCCTGACATCTTTGAATTCCGAACCTATTCCCATTTTTTTAAGGCTGTCGTGATCAAGTGCGGTGTAAATGATGGTGTCACCATTTCTCAATGCTGAATCAATCTCTTTCGCCTGTTTATCAGGATCGTATACGGTAATAATCTGCTGGTTGTTTATATTGTTGCCGTCGATGTATTTGATTAGATTTGACGCCAGTTTTGTCGCTGCCGGATCGGTTCCGACACGATCACTGAAATCAAGCGTGGAAAAAATTATATCGCCATTGCCGTATGGCATTTCCAGCAGTGGAGAATATGCCATGTCAAATTCTGCATGTAACAACGGCCTGAATCCTTTTAACACGGGAATTTCAAGAACCGTTGAAGCCACACCATGACGGTTGCTGCCTTTCGGCGCCATAGGGACATCTGAACCATATGAACAGCGATATTCAGGAATTATGGTGGGACTGCCGCGCCAGAATGCAAGATCTACGCTTTCAAGCCCATCCATAAGTATTCCGGTACTGGTGCCGGGAAATACCTGCCTGGGGACGGAGTTGACAACTCTGAACCCAAGGCGTTCCCAAATGTCGGGAGTCTGTTCAAGCAGAAGAACACGCATGCCTTTCTTTACGTCTTCCAGCCTGAACGGGAGACTGTCGCCATTTTTTACCGCCTGCCTGCCGATGATCAATATGTCATTTGCGGTAAGCTTGTCACCGGGAGTATAACTGCTCACGTCCGGTATCCGTGCCTTAATCCAGGGCAGAGACTTCCCTGACGGATCGAAGATAAAAACCTTGCGCTTTATCTTCACTTCCGGTACTTTCGGAAATATCTGTATTGCAAATGTGTCCGTATCTTTTCCATCAACACTGAGTTCAAGAACACCTTCACTGCGTTTTTCCACTTCCGGCGCGGTAAAAGAGACAGGCAGCATTTCTATGTCGCCGGCATTTAAGCTCTTGACGGATTTTCCTGACGCAATGCATTTCCCGCCCGTCACGAATTTCCAGTTAATATTCACTGTCTTCTGTCCCGGCCCGTCCCAGACTACGGCAATATTCTTCTTTACCGGTTCTCCACAGAAATAGCTGTGGGTTTTGTCGGTATGTGTTCCATCTCCGGCAATATATGCCAGAAACGGCTGCATGTATTTTGAATACATGTCAAACTGGATATTGGCCCAGGACGGACGTTCGCTCACTTTATTGCGCATGATTTTGTACCGGTACTGCCATAGATTGCGTCCTCCAGACTCGGGAGGATTGCCGTAGCCATAGCTGAAATTGAAGTAATGCCAGCCGCTTACGCCCCACGTGCGCCATGAACGGTCGGTAGCTGCAACATAAAGTTTTTCTATCTCCCAGCGCATAGGGAGAATATCCGCGTATTTTTCGATTATTGAGCCGTGTTTTGTCGATTCAATACTGATTTTCAGCGTGTTCTCCAGTTGTTCCGGTGTTTCCATGCGATAAGAATTCTCCCCGAAGAATATTGCAGCGTATTCTGTCATGAGAAACGCCTTGCCCTTGAAATAACTGCCGTTGTAGACGGCGGCATATTCCGCGGCAAACCAGGGCATATCACCATGCTTTGCCCATAGTTCAGGGTAGTCCGCCACCTCCTGAACCGGAGTGAAATTTGGATAGACATTGCCGCTGGCGATGTCACCGGAGTTTCCATCGGCATGAGCATAGACCAGTCGGGTGGGATCAAGTTCTTTCACTATTTCATAGCTTTTATCTAATACCCTTCCCTGAGCCTGAGTGTATTTTTGCCGTTTTCCCAGTGTTTCCGGAGCGATGCTGTCACGCGGGTTCAGAGAATTCATGGCTGTACACCATGCAATGATGGAGGGATGACGGCGATAACGGCGAATTATCTCTTCCGTTTCATTGCGATATTGTTTTTGAGCTTCATTATTGGCTATCAACAGCTCCCCAATGTAATTGCAGGTAGGAACAGGCATCAATACTGCTATACCTTCACGGTCAAGCAGATCAAGGTCATCTTGTTTTACATGCATGACTTCCAACGGCCAGTTTCGCCACCATGCGGTTGGATTCGACTGAAAATATATCATGTTTCGTCCGTATAACTTGAAAAAAGAAACTGATGCCTCATTCAACCCGAAAAGATCCCAGTCAGTACGCCAGCGGCAGGGGTGACCGTTCATCATCAGTCTTGTTCCTTCGGTCCAGACTTCACGGAAACCAAACGGAAAGCTTGATTTATCCAGAAGTATGCCGGTGGAATCTTTCAGTTCTATCCTTGCTGTATACATGTAGCCGCGGTCCAGTTCCCATGTAACCGGGTCTTTCCAGGCGCTGGTCAGCGAGATATGATTTATTCCTGCCTGAAGATTCTCTGATGAGCGGAGCGTCATCACTTTTTTATTTTCCGCATCAAATATATCGCATGATATCTGAACTCCATTTTGTATTTTGTCCGCGTCCAGTTCCAGCCTGATGGTCAGTTCCTTTTTTCTCCAACTGGTAATGGCGCAGGAATCCGTCAATGCCGCCGGACGCGGCAGGCATATCAAATTAACTTCACGCGGTATTCCCAACTGCCACTTGGAATATGGCAACGGATTTACGGCAGAGGCCCCCCGGGCGGTACTGCGCAGGTAATCGTCCTTCTCCTGTCTCGAGATGTCGGTATAGTTTCTGGTGTTGAAAATCAGCAGTTCGTTTTTTCCTGGGCTGACGTAATCGCTGATTTCTATTTTTCCGTATGGTCCGAGTCGCTCACCGACGCGCTTCGCATTGATAAACACGATAGTGTTGCCGTTGATTACTTCAAAGTCAAGGACATAGCGGTTTTCGCGGCAATTTCCGGTAATTGCAAAATCCTGTTTAAGCCAGATATTATGGCAATCATCGGTTTTCATTCCCGAACTTGACCGTGCCGCTCCAAGACTTTTTTGCCATGCATCAGGTCTTGGCATTGTTGTACTGTTTACGGCATTCTGATACTGCCATTCCGGTGATAGCACCTGCAAATTTCCGGCAACCATGCCTGACGCAGAGAGTAAAATGGACAACGAGATGCTCCTTGAGAATAAACATGCAAAATTAAATTTTCCCATTTAATTTATTCCCCATGGTGCCTGGCTTAAGTCGGTTGGAAGAATCCTGAGTCCAGATGTATTGACGGATACATAACCATCCGGGAACTGTGAAAAACTCCAGTGAAAAGTGTGTCCATCTAAATATGCCAGATTAAGTCCTTTGTTATGGCGAATTTTTACATTCTGATCCCACTGAGTGGCGGTGTGAGTGCTGTAGCCGTCAGCAAAAGTAAATGCAATGGAAGGTTTCTTGAACATGGAAATTTTTGAAACTGTTAACAACGGAAATACACATCTGTTGCCGACATAGCACGTATTCAACAGGATCCTTTGATAGAAACGCGTTACATTCGGGTAGTAAAGCAAACCCCAGGTCGGTTTTTGTTCTTCAGGACACATGGCAATGCTTGACGACCAGTTATTTGTCTTTATATTGCCATATTTGTAGTAAACAATATGGTATTCTCCGTCATCAGAAGATACTCCGGGTAGTGTTTCGCGGTTGGGTGGCAGGAAGTCATTGAAGTCTTGCGTATACATTAACACGCAGGTCTGTATTTGGCGCAGGTTACTATTGCATTTTATGTTTCTGGCCGACCTTCTGGCCTTGTTAAGGGCCGGGAGCAGCATCGAGGCAAGAATTGCAATAATAGCAATGACAATTAAGAGTTCGATAAGTGTAAAATTTCTTTTCAAAACTGAATGTATTCGAACACGGCTGCTCGATTTTTTTTGTTTAAAAGACATGGACTTGATACTTCTTCTCATTATTTACCTCCGGTTAATATTTCATATTATTTCTGCAAAAAAACTCAAGTTATATTTCCATTAAATTGGGCTCTAATAATATCTTTACGGGGGGGCCATCGGGAAATTCAATTCTTTTACTCAATATTTCAACAGCCTTTTTACCTACAAGGTCGGCATGCGTATCAATATATGCCGGTTGCGGAGTTAATCGCGACAGCTCCATGAGTTCCTTGTCACAGGTGACAATCTTGATATCTTTTCCTGGAATAATGTTACGGCTATAGAGAAATGAATAAATATCGCCCGACATCCAGGCAGCGGGGATAAAAAGACCTGTCGGCGCATATTTTCCAAGTAGAATTTTTTCAAGTTGCGCAGTTATTGTATTTATTTTATGGTCATTGGTGACAGTTGCTATTTCAGGGATTATAATGCTGGCATGCCCGCCTGCTTTTGTGATAGTATCACGGAAAGCTGTGCCTCGATCAAGAAGGAGCTTCCAGTCATTACTGCAGACAAATGCACAATTTCTGTGACCTTTACGGAGCATATATTCAGCGGCAAGCTGGCCAATTGAATAATTATTGAAAGTCACATGATCCAGAAAATCACGATCATCTATCGCTCCCATTACGCGGACAACGGGAAAGTCAGCGACAATTTCTTTAATTTTTTGATTTTTCAGATCACCAAGAAGGATAACTCCGTCCGAATCATTTTTAATGTTTTTAAAATTCAACAGTTCAGATTCATGATCAATGTTTTTAAAAACCATTGTTATATCTTTCTCATTCAGAGCCTCTTCCACGCCATGAATAAGATCATCATATACAGTATGTCTTTGCTGATTTCGGCTTGCTTTATTAAACAGAAATATAAGGGCGATGCGGTAAGTTCTTCTGACAAATGTGCCCTTATTCGGTATCCGATAAAGCAGGTTCTCGTCAACCAGCATATTTATAGCTTTGTTAACCGTCATAAAATTGACATCGAAGTCAGAAGCCAGTTTTTGAACGCCTGGCAGCATACCGGTAAAATGCCCGCTACGAATTTTCAACCGCAAATCATTTACTACTTTTGGGTATTTTTTTACTATTTTAGAGTTTTTAGGCATGTCTATGTCAACCATGATATAATCACCTTATAATTTCAAAATATCGCTTATGGCTATATTACACTTATGATTATAAGTGCTACTGAAATAAATGTCAATAGAGATTTTTGCAAGATCAGCAAAAAATAATGAAAATATATTTTAAAAGTTGAAGAATCACGACAGCCATCGCGCCATCAGTCACCCGACGCATAATCCCCGGCGAGAGGTGGTATTCAGTTGGATTTAATGCCTCGTCGGGGTTAGGTTGGACGGGGAAGATTCTTCATTTGCCCTGTGCTCTGGAAAAATCAAAAACAGAGAGCTACCTGACTGATGTCGAAAGTGACGGAAAAACGCTCAAATTCCGATATCTTCAGCAGATATTTTTTTACCATACTTCCTTATTGTGCGTGGTGAATACGCTCAATAATCTCCTCCTGATTTTCTTTTAGAAGATTAACAAAGGTCGCCGAGTATCCGCCGACCCTGACGGTTAGATGCGGATATTTTTCCGGCTCTGCCTGCGCTTCTTTCAACGACTTGATATCCATGGTGTTACCCTGGAACATCTGTCCGCCACGGCTGAAAAAGACATCTATCAGGTTTTTGACTATTGCAGGATTAGACAGGGACGGATCCAGATCCCATATATGGCTTGCACCGCCGCTGAAACGGTCGATTGAAACTGAAGAGGCGGAAAGCATGGCGGTTCCGATACCTTGAGTCATCGAGGCGCTTTGCGGGGTAATACCCTGAGCGATTGGAGTTCCTGCATGACGTCCGTCCGGGGAGGCACCCAGCTTATCTCCTTCAATCGGCGCCATCATGAAAGTCATTATCATTGGCTTGAATTTTCCTCCCAGAATATTTTTCCGTTTAGCGTAGATGTCGCAGACGCTTGTCACAACACGATTCATTAATGTGTCGGCTTCCTTGTCTCCCTGTCCATACTTGGGAATGGTACGCAGTTTCAAGCGCAGTGACGCATGACCTGCGAAATCGGAATTCATCGCCGCAAGCAACGTCGCTGCATCGACAAACTTTTCCTCAAAGATTGCCTTTTTAATTGCAATGAGGCTGTCGGCAGCATTGGGTATGCCAAGCGGGGTGGAGCCGAAATCTTCATAGAGCGCTCCTCCATTGTTTATAGTACGTCCTCTGCTGATGCAGTCCTCAACCATTGACGATATCAGAAATGCCGGACGGCATTTTGCATATTCCTGCGCACAAATATCCATTCCTTTGAAGGATATTTCAAGCGTTCGCGCGAGCTCATGTTCAAACGCCGCATAAAATTCCTCGAAACTTGTGCAGGATATTAACCCGTCACCCAGGCGGGGATGCACTTTTCTGCCGCTACGGAGGCAGACCCCTCCGGTTATGACATACTCCAGAACTTTAGCAACATTGAAGAATTTGGTAAAAAGCAGGTCCCCGCTCTTTGCAAAGGAGGAAAGTTCCATACAGCCGCCGCACATATAGTCGCGGGCGTGTTCCACGGACATATCGCCATCAATTGTCATGGCCGTTATGACGGCTTTGTCATTTATGATCTGCGCCCTGTTGCCGCCGTGCAGCAGATATTGAACGGATATATCCTTGAGCCATTCCGGCGGATCCTCCGGTATCCTCACATAAATCGAAGGATGTGTAAGTCCTTTTAGAGACGCGAACGATTCAATCATTATTCTGGAGAGCGGGTTGGCGGCGGAACTGCCATCGGGATTCGAGCCGGCCAGGACGATGGTCTCGACCGAACCATCCGCGCCCCAGCGCCATTTTTCATGGAAACGGATAAAGAGTTCGTCAATGAGTTCACGGGCCTGGTCCAGGGTAATAACGTTATTCGACAAATCGCGTTCGAGATAAGGCCAGAGATGGTAGTCAAGGCGTCCCGGACTATTGCCGCCGTGCGGACATTCGAAAAAGCCGGACAAATAGGCAAAATTAAACGCCTGTACGGCTTCTCTGAAATTACGTGCGCCGTGACGCGGCACGCGTCTGCATACTTCGATACGCTCTTTCAACCAGTTGCGCTCGGACTCCGATGCCGCGCCGGCGAGTCTGGCCTTGAATACTTCGATATGGGATTCCGACCAGGTCAGCATCCCCTTCAAGCATATCTCCATGCATTCAATAACTTCTTTGCCCTTTGCATCAGTGTCAGGACAAGCCCTGGCAGTACGCTCAAGCATACCTTCGACGCCATTCGCCACGATCCAGTCCCAGTGCCATGCAATGTGCCCGGGCGAACACAACATACTGGCAATCGCGGCTTTAGTTTCCTGATTCCGGACGCCCGGCTCAAAGTCTATTATGCCGCTAAGCTGGATATGTTCCGGAAGTTCCCGGCCGATACGTCCAAAATAATTATTATACACACTCGGAATACTCCCGCCTGAAGTCCATACCTCGGGAATGCCGAACCCATCTGCAAAATAAAAAATGCCGGTGATGAGTTCGTCGTTATAAACATAAACGGGTTCATGGGTCAATGCATAAGCGAATGTCAGTGCCAGCCTTCTGGCGGCAGGTTCATTCTTGTAGATATTTTGAAAGGCATTCATCCAGGAATCAGCGCGGTTGCTGTGCTGAGCGCTTTTCGCCCTTGTTTCAGCATCCTTGAGAAACTTCTCGGATACGGGGCTGAGCGGCGTTATGAAACTTAAATTTGTCATAGTGACTGCCTTTAAAATATTTGAATATTCAAACTATATATATTATAGTTGTACAAATTAATTAACACAATGCTTTAAAACTATTATCAATGCCCGGAAACTATGAAAATGAATGACGCTAAAATCTTTTATTTCAAGGCCGATGCAGGAAAAGTATATGCGGCAAGACGCATTTCAGACGGAATGCAGGAGATAGAGGTAATCTTATCAGGTAAAGGGCATTTCAAGTCACGAGAAGGCGAATGGCTTCCAGTATTTACCGGTTCCATGCTATGGTTTCAGCATGGAGAGGATGTCGAGGCAAGCGCCGATGCCGAAGACCCTTATTTGACCTGTGTCTTCAGGCTGACTGAGGAGCCGCGTCTCGAACGTCATGCGAGATTGACGGTTTGGCGGAATCCGCGGGAATGTCGTCCCTTTTGTGAACGGGCGCTTGCAGCGTTTACTGGTGGTTTCGCAGACGATGTTTACTGGCGCTGTCTTGAGGACAGGCTTTACTGGGAGGAACTGGAATCGGCGATTGCCTGGCGACGTTCGGAATTCCATCCGGTTTTGATGAAGGCAATGGATTTTATCAATGAAAACTTCTGTCGGAATGTTACAGTTGAGATGATCGCCAGAGCGTCAGGGATAAGTCTGCCGCATCTCTATATGCTTTTCCGTAAACAGCTTAAAACTTCACCCGGCCAGATGCTCATGGCGTTGCGGCTTGAACACGCGCAAAACCTTCTGCGCATGACTGACAAGCCCGTAAAGGAGATATGTGCTGACTGCGCTTTTCCAGATCCAGGCAACTTCGGTGCTGTTTTTAAACGCCGTTTCGGGATGACACCCACGGAATTTCGTATCTGAAAGCCATAATTTAATAACCACGCTTCTTAAGTCCCAATTAAAAATCTTGTCGTTATCATTCTTTACCTGTATATAGCCCAAGTTTCATATATATGATTTCCCAACTATTTAACCTGGGGAACAATGGGAACATTTTACCGCAGAGTTTCGCAGAGTTCAACGCTGAGTAGCGCTGAGGAAAATCGGGAGGTTGTCCACGAATTACACGAATGAACACGAATGAATATTTTGCGGTGAATTTGATTTTGCGGCACAAAATCAAACTCACAGCAAGTGCTTCTGCTTTATTAGTGCCAATTAGTGCTATTCGTGGATAAAAACTGTATTTCTCTGTGCCCTCCGTGTTCTCTGTGGTAAAAACAGGCTGTCCTTTGTGCCTTTGCGCCTTTGTGCGAGATAGGGTTTAAAGTCCCGGCGCAGCCGGTTAAGTACAAATCCCATCTTTTATATGGCAGCAACCGGCATCGGTTCAGCTTCATGGTGAAAGTGTATTCCGTATTTTCTCCGGTAAAATCCTGAGAGTTTTAAAACCGCATTTTATGGCATTATTTGAACCTGGTTTCTCCATTCCGGTTGACAAAAACACTAATAGTAAAAAGAGACCGCTTGGCGGGAGTTGAAAGAAAAGGGGCCAAGTGGAAAGTTGAAAAGCGGAGGAACAATGAAAACCGGGAACATTTACCAAAGAGTGCTTAGCGCGGCATAGCCGCAACCCAAAAAATACACCTTAACCACTAAAAACACG
>JBAWXM010000083.1:0-16980 GCA_037144075.1 Lentisphaerota bacterium
GATTTTTTAAAAAAGATACTGCCATCTTTCTCTTTTTATAAAATTACTAATAAACACTTTTTTATAATTTTAACGTTTCTTCCTGCTCATCTCCCTTCCTTTTTCTATAAAGTAGCGCAGTGTATCAAAATCAACATCCGGCGGTTCGGAATGGTCGCTGGAAAGAATATATCCGCCTCCGGCGGCAAGCACCGGAGCCACCTTGGCCTCCAGTTCGGCGTCAATTCTCGCACGGTCGTTTGAGATGAGAACACGGGCATCAACACCGCCGCAGAATGCGATGCTGTCTCCGTAGGCGGCATGGAGCCTTGCCAAATCCATGCCGGCTTTTGCCTCCATGCCCTGGAGACAATCAAGGCCGATACTTATGACGTCATCGAGAAGCGGTTCTATAAATCCGCAGGAGTGCATCATTACCTTGCATCCGAGTGAATGCGCAAAATCAAAAAGCCGTATATGTCCCGGCTTGAGCATTTCCCGGTACATGTCAGGAGAGAAAAATGGGCGGTCCTTAAAACCCATGTCTTCGAAAAAATAAAATCCGTCCGGCTTTCCTTCCGCGGCGAAAAGCTCTTCGAGCTGATTTATGGTGGAATCAACGTAAACCTTGACCATGTCCTGAATCCAGTCAGGGTCAAGCGCCATTCCCATCAGCAGATTTTCGTGGCCGCAGACCGGATGCATCAGTTCAAAAGGGGCGAGGCCTCCCCAGAACAGAAAGAGCTGTCTTTCGGCACAGTATTTCTTCATGGCGCGGTATTTTTCAAACGGAATCCGCCTTTTATCGACCGAAGAGAAAAACGGTTTGATGAATTCCTCCCAGCCCTGCCGGTCACTGACACGGAAATCGACATGTTCCGGTGTACCGCTTTTTCCTTTAAATGTCCGCAGAACAGCGCCGTTGCCGTCACGCACGGAAATTGTCTCATCCGTTTCTTCCACTGTTTCCGGAACGTAGTCAAGGTTTGCCGCCATATCGAAACAGCCAACCCAGCGCAAGTCCATGCCGAACAGTTCCCGCACATCCTGATCGGGAGAATAGTGTCCCTCCCGAATCCATCTTTTGTTTGTTTCATCCCAGGGGCCGACCACGACAGGGCATTGATCTACCGGTTTTCGATCAAGCGTGTCCGCCACTCTTTCATAGCTTGTCATTATAAAAAACTCCTTACAATTATTCTTAAGTCATGGTTATAATTTAAGTTTTATGCTATTGAAAAATTTATAATCCGGACTGCATGACCACTGCTTTTCAGGTTTTTTCTGGTACTGATTTTAAGCTCCAGCCGATGGTTTTCAAATGAAAGTTCGCTTTCCAGCAGTATGGTGCAAGGATAATGCAGCTCTATACCATATTTATCATTAAACAAATCCAACGTGGACCATTCTTCATTATCTATTTTGTATTCAATCATACCGGCGTCAGGTCCGGCGGTCAAAAAAAATCCGACAGCGCCGCCTTCAAAATCAAGAGTCAAGCTTGCTTCCGGCGTGTCGCAATAGAGCGTTTCAATGTTCGTATAGCGCTGTCTTTTGACTCCTTCAATTTTGCTCCAGTCGGGAATCCCGATTTTCCAATTTTCATCGGTTTTGGCTTCGCCGGCATTGACAATCCTGGCATATTCAAAACAAAATTTATCAAATGGAGGAGGAAGGGGGTATGGAGAAATATTCGAAATTGTTTTTTGATACTGTATCCGCAAAAAGCAATCGATATTCTCTCCAAAAATTTCAGCGCCAAACGGCGCCGGATGACAGCCGCCAAATGTCTTCCAGTCGAATTCCCCGTGAGCCATGCGCTGCGCCACATCTCCGGCAAATGAAATAGCTGGTATCTTGTAATGTTCCGCTACTAATTCATGCGCCGAGCTTTGTAAGGGAGTATTGACTTTAAACGAAGCATTGTCATAACTGGCGGTAAAGCGATAGTCGCCGGCTTTGGGTTGCCGGACTCCGGAATTGAAACAATCCAAATATGCCTCATTGACCGTATAGAGAAAAACTATATCAATATCCGGGTTATGGGTTCTTGCCTGGCGCACAATCCCCTCCATTGCCCGCACTGAGCGGTCGCAATCAAAGTTGCCGTCCTGATTGTCATTAACGGCAAATTCGACAAATAACAAATCTACTTTGCCGCGTGAGAGTACTTGCGAACCGATTCTGAATGCGCCGGAATCGGAGCAGGTCGAACTTTCTCCGTTGTTAATAAAATCAAAAGCACATTGCGGGAATTCTTTTTTTAATATGTTTTCAGTTAAGCGTGTGTAGCCATTCATCGCGGTAATAGAGCCGCCGATAAAAGCAACCCTCCCGCGTCCTCTCCGGAATATCTGACCGGAATTTTTCAATCCATCGCGAACTTTGATAAAGCAGTTCTCGCCAAGGGCGTATGCTTTAAAGAATTCCACAATTATCGCCGGGTCTTTTAAACAGTGCGGATGATGTTCGCAGCCCCGCTTGGAAATAACCCGCGCCCGGCCGCCTGCCTTACGATAATTATCAACTAAAACATTACTATTCTCCTCCAGCGGGACAATAATGTCATCATCTCCAAGCACATGCAAAACCGGAACTCCTGCTTCAGCTAAAGCCTCAAGATTATCTTTAGGCTGATCGGCGTAAAATTCAGCTTCAGCTTCAGTTAAGTTGTATGCGTCCAGACACATTTTGTAGTCGTCAGGCGAACCAGCGCCAGCCCCCCTGCCGCCCGGCCAGCTTTGAAAGTCGCATACCGGAGCATCGCCATAAATCGCAGCGACTTTTTCCGGATTGTGTTTTGCCCAATTATAAATAATAAGCCCGCCACGGCTCATTCCGATCAAAACTGTTTTAGCTGAAAAACCGATTTCCCCGGTCAGGAATTGATAAAATGAATTCCAAATTTCCACTTCCGCCGGGCAACCGTACAAAACATCCGTTTTGATCAAAACCAGATGAAAACCGTTATTCAATAAATTCCGGTCAAGCTGGCCTTGATGATTCCAAAAACGCGCCCGCCAGGCCCATACGTTCCCGGCAGCCGCATGGTTACTTAGAACCACAATCGCGTCATACCCATGAAATACAAAATCATACCGTAAATGCCCGTAATAGGTACTTTCTACATATTCCCCTGATAAATTTAACTTATTCTGCATTTTTCAGTCAATCCTGAACCGGCTTGAATCCATTAGCGGATTTACCACCCCTTCCGGCTCACCGGCTATTTCCAGGCGCAGCACCCGGCGCATACCCGCTGGCTCAGGCATGCTTAATCCGGTTAGATAGATATGCTGAAAATCCTGTTTGAAAGATATATTTTCACCGGTTTCAAGCAGTGTAATATTCTGAACCTGGTTTTTAATCCCGCAGATGACGCGTTCACTGCCGTAATCCCGTCCCAGAACAATATAAATATACTGCCCTCTTCCAGTAGATAATTCCTGGTCTATATAATTAAAAGGAAATGGTTCGGTATTGTAAATAGCTTCACCGTTTATCTTAAGCCACTCAGCGACTTCAGACAGCAAGGTCAGATTTTCCTGTTGAATGGAGCCATCCCCCATCGGGCCGATATTCAACAATAAATTCCCGTTATTATGGACGGCAAATGTTAAAATATCAATTACTTGAGCAGTTGTTTTAAAGTTATGGTCAAATTTGTTGTATGCCCATGAGCCATTAATCGTAAAACAACTCTCCCACAACTTATTCGCATGCGTGAAAGTATGGCCTTCAGAAGACGGGATGTCCTCGTCAGTTCCGCCGCGTTCACTAATCAAGATATCCGGCTGCCATTTACGAATTTGATCATTAAGCTCCGCCATCCCAATTGTTTCCGGAGGCGGACAGCCATCATAAAAAATATAATCTATTTTACCGTAATTGGTCATCAATTCGTGCAACTGTTCATAATTGGTTGCGATGAAATCAGACCATAATTTCTTATTTTTCGGCCCGGCTATGCAGCCGGCATCCGACCAGTTGCCTACCGAATAATAAAGACCAACTCCCAAACCCTCTTTCCGGCAGGACTCGACATACTCTTTTACAATATCTCTTTGGCACGGACTTTTTACGCTGTTGTAACCGGTAGTCCTGGTATCAAATAAGCAGAATCCGTCATGATGACGCGTAGTCAAGCACATGTATTTCATCCCGGATAACCTGGCCAGCATCGCCCATTCCCGGCAGACATCCTTTGCAGGCGCAAAAGTCTGTGCTAATTTGGAGTATTCCTCGAAAGGGATGCGCTCACGGCTCATAAGCCATTCGCCGCGCCCGGCCTGGGAATAAATACCGTAATGAATAAACATACCGTAGCGCCAGTCCTTGAATTGCTGCACAGCATGCTTAGGAGCTTTAAAATTTAATTCATCAACTATCTTTCTCATAATTTTTCCCAAATTTCATTTTTATGCTATAATCACATAGCAATGTATAATATTAAAAATTCAAGTATTTCAATAGTTTGTTTTCTTTTTGATCTAACTCTAATTTGACTAGGCTGATTTGACAATTTCATCTTGTTCGCGTGAAAGTAAACTATATTTCATTTTATCATTTCCGCTGAATAGAAAATCTTAAATTATAGATAAACGGCGAAATATGTGCGTCTTTTGCTGTTTCCATATTAATTTTAAAATATAAATACTCTTCACGGACATTTGCCGTATCATATATTTTACCGGCCTCGACCGGGAAAAAACTCTCTCCGTCATAGGAATATTCCACCACTATTCTTCCTCCATGAGGCACCGGAACAAAGTCCAGCTTCCAGGATGCGATGCGCTGCAGTTTTATCCGTCTGCTTACGGCCTGCCCTGTCGCAGGCAGTTCTAATTTGCTTAATTTTTCATTTACATCCTCCGGCTTGATATTCATCTTTTCCGGTATCAATACCATCAAATCAAGTACAGCTCCGCCGCACCAGCCGCCTGGAGTCGCGAAAGTCCAAACATTTTTACCTTTTTGCAACTCATAAACCAAGCCGGGATACCAAATCCATATATTAGCAGGACGGCAATCAGAATCCACAATTCTCTCCGCCGTTCCGTCATTCATCACTTCCGTATGATTCCAGAACGCAACCAGCGGAAACTTAGCTCTGAAATATACTTGATATTTCTTAGGACTCGCAATATCCAGCTCATAACGAAGCATTTTAGCGTAACTAACCGCAAAATTTCCAGATGCGTCCGGCATACTTTCAATTCGCTTGTCCGCCAGCTGTAAATCGGCGGCGGCAAAATTTTCCGCCTCTATTTTTACAGCGCCGTCAGAAACTTGGACTATTTTTGAAGGGATGCATATAATACTGTCACTTATAGATATATTCTGCAGCTCTTCAAATTTTAAATTTGCCCGCTGCAATTCCCCGCCGCCCGCGGAAAAAACAGCGAACGCAATAATTACGCTCAGATGATATTTCATTTGTCTCTATCCTTATAATTTTATTAAAATTCCGCCAAGGTACTTATTACTTGGCGGCATGGATACCAGCCCACCCATTAAAAAAAAGCCGTCAGGTATCCTGGTCATGGTAAATCCGATTAAACTGCCCGGCATTTTCCCGGCTTCGAGCCAGTCGCCAAGTTCACCCGCATTATCAAGTTTTGCGCGATAGATTACACCATTTTCGCCATCGAAATAGAGCAGTGAATCATCATCGGCGACCAAGGCGCCGACTCCATTAGCCTGAACCGGCAGGTTGGAAGCTCTTTTCCATTTTTCCGGCACGCTGTTTTCGCCAAGTTTGGCGGTATAAACTTTATCAGAACGCATATTATGCCCGGCAATGCCGGTAACATATAAAGCCCCCTTTAATTCAGCCAATTTACCATCAGCGCGCAAATTAGTCGGCAATTTGTCAAATTCCTGCCATTCGCCTAATGAACCGTCCGCATTTACTTCAACCATATGGCAGGTACGCTTCTTATCCCCACCAACGACATATAGTTTATTGCCGACGGAGATCATGCCGGCTTGAGCAGTATTCTTATCCGGCAAGGTATTGACGATTTGCGATTCTCCTAGCGAACCGTCCTCATTCACCGGAAGTCTATAGACGTTGCCCTCAAAATAAAATGGTTGTCCTTTTTGCTGAGTTGCCCCACCGGCAACATAAATATTATCTCCAACTGCCGCCGCTCCTGGAGCAAATAAAGATTTATCAAAAAAAGGTTTTTCACGTATAATCCGTCCGTCAGGCTGACCGTCCTTCAACGGGAAACGGTTGACCAGGACGGTGTCATAACTATTGAATCCGCCGATGCGGTACAAATTATCCCTGGTATATACCGCTGCATTTGCATGCCTGGTCCCCTTAGGATCGACTATTTCTTTGTATTCACTTTCAGCATATGCGGCAATTGACAGAAAGGCAATTGCAGCAACCATTGATTTTGTCATATTCGTTTCCTCTTTATTTTTTGTACGCTCTAATAATCAGCAGGGTATAATATTTAAATTCAGGAACTGCAAAAACCAATTCGTTTTTTATTTTCTTAGGCGTTATTTCATTAACAACCGGCTCCAGTACCTTTGCCTCACAGCCGTACGGTTGAATTGCCCAGGCTCTGATATTTTTTGAATCGCCAAATATTTTGGAGCTTACTTCGACATCATCAGCGGCATGAGGATCGTTGACTTCCAGATCATTTACTTTTTCTTTTTCCGGCACATTCACCAAATGAATATAGTAATCTGTATATTCGGAAGTCTCTCTGGTGTATATCGTATCATCTCGCCAGATCTCACGCAAACTGTCGACATTGAACTTCTTGTATCCATCGCGCATTAAATTGATGTCTTCGTGCCAGTAGAACCCGGAAAATCTGGTCATCATCTGCTTGAAATTGCGATACTGGATTTGACCGGCATATGGGTGCATGGCATTCGCGGCAACCAGCGACATCAAATGATTGTTGAAAGTCCAGTATTCCCGGGTTTGTTTGATTTGTTCCGGAGGACGAAGATCGAACAGAAAATATCCGACATGGATGTTTCTTGTGTTTATTCTCGAACCTTTAGCCGGCAACCAGCATTGATTACGGATATACAGCAAGCTATCCATAAGTCCGCGCCAGTTGTTGTAGATGCTGTTGGGATCGAGAATGAAAGGGATTTGTATCTCTTTAAGCACCCCGGATTTTGGATCGTTAAGCATTTCGCTTTCCGGATCGGTAGTGTCGCAGCCGTTAGACCAGATATACCAATCCGGATTGACGGCGCGCAGGCGTTCACGGACATACTTTAAACTTTCCACGATATGTTTATCCCGGTCATAAACCTTGGTCAAGTCATTACCCAAATAGTCAAAGCCTTCACGGGAGCAATAGCGGCCATCAAAGTATACCCCGTCTTCATTCATGCCTTTGATGCCTTTAATAAGGTCATCCACCGCCCATTCCAGAACCTCTTTCTTAAAAAAATTCGGACGCAGATAAGTCCATTCAGGGTAGCTCTGATTAATTTTTGAAAGTTGCAACGGATCTGCTTTGGCAGTCATGTAATAGCCTTCGAATCCGCCGCGGTTATTGCGCATAATGTCCTCGGGACGTTTACGCGCTAACTCAAAACCGTATGGGCCTTCGATGTTATTGATCGTGAAGCGGGTATGATAAGTGCCTCGCAAGTGTGAATTTTCCGAGTCTTTGATAATTATTGAAGTCTTGCGTGGCTGTTTGCTTACAGCATACCATAATTCATCCGGCGGCATATTAACCGCGGCCTCGTTGCCGCCGATACTGCAGCGCTGCATATGCCAGCGGGTAGTAGTATTGCCGTAGCCAAAGAATGGTCCGGCATCAAGATCGGTCTGGTCCCATTCTTGAGACGGAAAGTATGTATGCTCCATCTTTGGCAATGACAAACCATAATACTCGCAAACCTTTTTCATGTGCGGGCTGGTATTCGTATTATACACATATCCTTTTAACGGTACCGGGCCTGCGCCGGTCCCCATATTAACCCGGTACCATTCATTGATAACATTAAAATATTCACTTTTAAGACTTACAGTTTTGCCTTTCTGGATAACTTCCGCGCAAATACCGTGTCCATAACGGTCATTGCCGCTATTATAAGGGATTTCAATAGTACTGGTCTCCTTTGGTTTCAATTCAAATTTGACGGTGCCGACTGGGCGACTTTTATCTAAATCACAAATATCAGTAAGTTTGATTTCGCCATTTTCCGAATTCACGGAAGTATTTGTTAAAACCACCTTCACCGTGCCATTCTCATTCAACTTATAAATTAATTTATTGGGTACGACACGCTGCAAAACTACTTCGGCATAACTGCTTAAACTGCACCAAAACACTGTAATTAGAAGTAATCTATATTTCATTTCAAAACCTCACTGGTCACATCCTTCAGGATGTTCTGCATAATTTTAATGTATTCTGTCGAGTCCCAGTACGGACGGCCTCCATCCGGCGCTGTGCCTAACGGCGCGCCTAAAAACGCGAGAACTCTACCCTTGCCGTAAGATCCGCAAACGAGCAATGGCAATTCGCCGGCTTTAAGTATAATTTGCGAATTATCCTTGACCTTGACTTTATGAAGCCAGTAAAGCTCCGGGGCGGTGTTTTTTTCAACTCTCCCCCCATTGAAAATTAATGGTTTGTTAAAATCGTTATCGCCAGCAGCCGGGCGTAAATCAAACGGCCTGCTCTCTACCGGAAGCATGGAGTCAAGAAAAGTTCCGGCATAACCTCCGCACCCGTAAGCAAACGGACCGCCTGTAACCAGCAAAACTCCGCCATTACGAACATAAGCCGCCAGACGGGACATCATGGGGCGGACGCTTTCTATATTCACATCGCCAAGTATTATCAAAGCGTATTCATCTATCGTCGAAGCCGGAGGCATATCGCGGATCCCCTGCGGAATGGCTGAAACTGTATTTATTTTCCAGTCCGCCAGGATTTTATCAAAACGGCTGAAATTAGCATATATTCCAAAAAGCAGCAATGCCTTTTTTTCCCGTTTCGCCGAGACAGTTTCGCCTGATAGCGTAAGCGCTTTCCGTGGCGGAACCTCCGGCTGATAGGACACCAGCAGCGGAACCATCGGCAGCGGCTGCATCCTGAAATTATTTTCGCGGTATTGCTCAAACTTTATACCGTTGACTGCAACCTTGTTGACGGTCTGGGTTACCGGCTTATCGATTTTTAGCACATAATTACTGATTTTATTGGCTTCGCCTTTTAGCGTAAATTGTTTTTCAGCAAGTTTTCTGCCGTCAGCCTGAATCACTTCAACATCGCCTTTCAGCTCGACATTTTTAACCGGCAGAAATTCTATGCTGATATTGTTACCAGTTCCGCTGAATCCGGCACAAAATTCCGGTGCTACTTTGTAAATACTGCTTAATCCTTTCACCGGAACAATTCGAAATGAAGTCTCAAAACTGCCGCCAGGAATCAGCGCGCCGCCATCCAGCATCCAGCCACGCGTGCGTCCGTCATTGGAAATATAGGCTGATGATGCAAGATTATAGTCAAATGCCATTCCCATCCCCTGCTTCAATGATGGATTGTTTACCGCCAGAAATCCGTCAGTAAGGTCGAAATACCATGCATCAGGCTTGGCGTAATAACCCCATAGAGAACTTTGAATATTAACATCCAGGACGTTCTTTTCCGTCGGGATATAGGTCGTATCAAGTCCGTTATTTGCCAGCAGAAAAACATTCCTGAAGCCGAATGACCCATAACGTTTTACTTGCAGCGGATTAGTCAGCTTTACATTAAAAATAAGTTCATCAGAACCGGCATTAATCTTGAGTTCGCGAACAAGTTTGACTCCGTCAAGGTCGATTTCTGCTGTGGATTTATCAAGATTCACGGCTTGAATAAAAGAAATATAGTTTGAGGATTTTTCAACCGCGGTAGTCCATTTTAACATTGGCGCGCCCTGCTCCATTTGCGCGGCAGAGAATACCGGAGATCCCACACAAGCTGGTTCTTTGCCAAAATTAATCAGTTTAATACCGCCAAGCTCGGCTACAGTAATAAGCCCGTCAGCTTTCCCGACAGTTAAACTCAGTCTCGGACTCTCGACCTTAAATGAACTGACCGTTTCAGTGATTACCGTGAGTGCCGATTGCGCGTTGACGGCCGGCATCAGCCAGAGCGCGGCAAGAATAAGCGCGATAATGCCTTTGTGCATTTTTTAATCCTTAATTTTACTTAATTTGCGTACCATAAACTGCCATTAGTATAATTCTTAGCGTAATTAGTCGCAGGCCGGCCGGCAACATTAGTTCCGCGATATCTAATTAAACCTGCCTGAGTCTTGACATGACCGTCTGCATACAAGACATTCATCGCGGGACCGTGCCTGAACTTGGAGGCTAACTCTCCCGAAGCGCCAACCGCGTTTGATGTTTCTATGAACTTTGGGGTATCGCCTTCAGATGCAATTAACAATGATGACGGATTAGTAAACTTGCATACTTTATTAAATAGAAAACGATTGGATGTATAATCATAGTCACTTCCATTAAACGAATAACTGATATACGTACTATCGTTAGCAACACTTCTTTCTTTACGCAAAAGGGTTTGTACGACATTCCCGGGACAACGCCAAATTCCGAAACCGGCCGCCGTTTTTAAGCAACCTGAATTGTTCCAGTCAAAGTATTTGCCGGAGCCTCCAGTTAAACCAATCGCCGGATTATCCCATACATAGCCGATTGGAGCAGGGAAATAGCCGCGGGCTAAATTTTGATACCATGTAAACGTTAAATCAGTACCAGTTGGTCCGACTCCGGAAGGTGTCCAATCGGCGTAATCGGATGAATAAAACTGACAAAATGTTCCCCACTGCTTTAATTGATTGCCGCACTGCGCAGTCTTTGCACTGGCCCGTGCTTTATTCAAGGCCGGCAGCAGCATAGAGGCTAATATCGCGATGATGGCGATCACGATTAGGAGTTCTATGAGTGTGAAATTCAACAACTTGCAACTTTTTTTCACATTCATTTTTGTCTCCGTTTTACGATTTGTCTTCTGGAACATTTTGATTTTCATTCTGCACTCCTTTTTATGACTATTGATGTTATACTTTGTATTGCCGTCAAAACAGCCGAAACAGCATAAATTAGGCCTTAAGAATAGTTTTTTAACAGAAAATAAATAGCACTGGCGATATTAAATGCGCTTGAATCATCCCTCATTTTTAAAAATCATTTGTTACCAACGTATATAAGTTTTAGCTTGCTGCAACGCTGGCGGCAGATCGGAGAAAATTTCGAACATCCGGTAGAAATATGACACTCTGTCCGCCGAGAATTTGTTCATTGGATACGCTTCAAGCGCATCGGCAAAAAGCCTGCCGTCCTGTTGCGCTATCGCGTCAGCCATCAAAGTCTGGTGTTCCGAAAGCGAAGTAATCAAACCTTTGAATGGCGAGGGTATGTATTGATTTTCAACTGGAATGATATTATTGCCGTGCAGATCCATCGTATATTCAAGCGCCGCATGGTTAGGGAAATCGCGAACCGCGCCATGGTTCGGATGACTGGCCGTAATCCGCATGGTTTCCAGCCCCGCCAGCGCCCGGATGATCGGAACCGATATTTCGCTGAAATCAACGCCGAACAAAGAATTTTGCGCTATCGGGGTATTCCAGTCCGGTTCGGCGGATGAAGCCGTAACCGCAATGAAGTCGGCAAACTTCTGCTCCACGCGGCGCAGGCTATCTGCCGCAATTGTATCCGGGTTGAAATCCTTTAAGCGGCGGAACAGTAACTGTTGTTGTTTTTCCAGTCCCCATGACCACAGGATATGCGACATGCCGTCGCCTTCCGAAGAGAAAACCATCGTTCCAAACCGGCGGTAGATGTCGACCAGTTTCTGCAGTCCTTCGCGGATGCGATCACCGCAATCGTAAGAAGTAATCTGCATCGGCTGCCAGTCAGCGGTAAGCTGTTCGCGCAATACCTCGTTCATATCCCGCCCCTGATATTCGCCGCGCAGAATGAACGAGAGGTGATTAACTCCGGCGGCAACTACATTCCATTCCCTTTCGTAACGGTCACGACCGCAAATGCGGGGCAGATCCCAGCGATGATTGCCGAAGCCGGCGCAAATTCCAAGCGCCTTGATTTTCGTGTAATTGGTCACTGCCGCGCTGAAAACCGGCACCGGATTGGCGAAAATCAGCATCATGGCTTCCGGACAATACTTTTCCATTTTCCGGGCAAAGTTCATCACCATGTTGCCAGCCCGTGCAGCCAGGAAAGAACCGTTGATCGAAAGCTGGTCGGAATGCAGATAGCCGTATTCGCACGAGGCCTGCAATGCCAGCGTATCGGAAGGTTCCCGTTCAATTGCGGTAGTCAGATAAAACAAATCGGCCCCATCCAGCGCACGGTCGAGATCACTCGTCCATACCACTTCGCAGTTAACATTTTTATATTCCGGACACCGTTTAATCAACCTGCCGACCGCTTCCGACCGTTCCAGTTTAAGGTCAACCAGTCTGATGCTTCCGCCGTCGAACACTTCCGGCGTCTGCAACAGCGCCCGTACAATTGGCAGTATTCGTAACGATCCGCCGCCGAGAAATACTACATTCATTTCTGTCCTTTATTCTCATCTGGGTTTATAAGTTTTAGAAGTACAGGATTCATTGACTATTGTTTCCTTATTCATTTGTGTTCATTATTCAAAAAATAAGATTCCCTGTAAAGCCTTTATTCTGGTCTATTATCACCGGTTTGATGTTTAACTCCCGGTTTTCTTTGCACTGGCTTGCCGGACTGAATTTCGTAGATGTTAACGTCAAAGCCAGCCAGCCGGACAGTCAGCGACTCCAGTGCGCTTCCCTTGATACTTTCACTCGTGCCTTTTCGGATATCCAGGATACGGCATACTTGCGACTTGCTGATGCCGAGAGCGTCGATCTGTATTTGCACTGCGGCATAAGCAGTACCGGGATTGTCGTTACGGACAAAGAGATACCAGGTGCGGAGCCCGCGCCCGCGAATCTTCCTGTGAAGGGTTGTCAGTATGCCAGGTTCATAACAGCGCGTATACCATGGAATATCCATATGGGTAAGTAATAGATTCAGCAGCGAAGGCGACGGATTTACACCGGCAACAGCAATCTCTCCTTTTCCTATCTTCCGGGTAAACCCGATTACGGCTTTTGTCCGTTCATCCTTTTGCACAGTCTCCTGTGTATTGTAAACTCCGTCACCGCCAGGGATGGCAAGGACATTGGAAATTTGGCGGGCCTTGATCGGCTCACCGTCAGCAATAGCGCCGACGTCATAGTGGAAAACGTGAATTCTGTATCCGCAATGCCCCCTCTTGCTAAGGTGAGCCATATGCCGCCCGCACGATATATCAAGCGGGGTTGCGACTGGACGGATGGCGGCTGGCAGCGGCAAATCCAGCAGGTTGCAGGGCCTGCCAGTATCGTCCTCTACCGGCATGCGCGAGAAGAAAATCACTTTTCCGCCTTGCCGGACGAAATCAAGCAGCGTCTCCTGATGTTTGCGGGCCAGACGCTCGCTCCCGCCGTATATAAGACACTTTGTGCGGGGTTGACGCGCTGCCCCGGGATCGAAAAGTTCAAAATCAAGATCGTTTTCAAACAGAGTGCTGAAAACATCCTTATAATTCCCATCGTCTGTAATGCGGTGGGCTTTGTCGGCCAGCAGGGAAATCTCACAGCAGTTTTGATTCGATGACGGATCCAGCTTGCGGGCAATGGCTATAATTTCGCGATACGTGTCGAAGAGCGGGGTGGGAAAGCCCCATTCGTTTATTGGAGCCATCGTCCAGTTGTCGCGATTCACAATCATATAATAAGCAAATCCTTTCATACCGTAAGCCATGCATGTCAGCGCCGTAAATGCCGGATGCGTACCCTTGGGAATACCCATATTAGCCCAGAACGATGGCCTTCCTGCTCCAAATTCCGCAATATAAGCATAGCCGAGCTGTGCAGTCGCCAGTTTCAGACTTTCGAAAACCACTTTAAAGGCTTGCGAGCTATCCTGGGTCATGGAGACCCCTCTGAAATTCTCCGGAATATAAATGTCAATGCCGGTACACTCAACTTTGTCGCGAACACGAACGAAATCCAGTGCGGCAGGATGCCAGATATTGGCGCTGAGAGGAATATCAACACCCGCCTGCCGGAAGTAGCCGGCTGTCCAGCTCACGATTTCCGCGCTATACCATTTGGCAAAACGCTGGGTATCAATGAATCTTACCTCCAATCCACCGGACGGCAAAAGTCTTCGCAGCGATGGTTCCGCCCGGTTCACGATGGTTTCCTCGTAGAATGGACAAACCTCCGCAAAGTCGGTGTAGCGGGCGTTCCATGCCGTGTTTAGCTCGTCGATGCCGCCATATTCCGAACGCAGCCATTCGGCAAAGAGTCCATTCCCGTCGTGTGGAACGATCTGATCGTACTTGCCGCACAAATCCCCGTGAGGTTCATTATCCGCCTGCATCATTACAATCGGACCGTTCCGTGTCGCCAGAAAAGGGATGATGACAGGCAGCAAAGTATCGTAATAGAACTTTACCTCACTGATATATTCCGGGTGCAGGCGATGGTATTTAAGAAGACGTTCCGGCAGTCCGGCATTGGGCCACTCGCCGGCTTCATTTGGAGATGGCCGCAATATTACGTAAAATCCTTTCCGGTGCGCCATTTTCAGCCAGGCAGGCAAATCACGGTGCTGACTTGTCCGCCCCTCGAAATCTAAGTTGTGCCTGCTGATCTCATGGTAATTGAACGGAACAAATGTTGATACTATATTAATATCCATATCATGAATACGGTCAAATATTGCATCCCAGCATTCTGGCGAGTGCCGCCAGTAGTGGAACTCGCCGCTAATAAGCAAATGCTTCCTGCCATCGACGATGAGGCATGCTTCTTTTATCTTAATGTTATTCATAATCTATATTAGTCCTTTGTTAATGTAAATGCATTATTTTTCTAATAAACTATAAAAACTCTTCAAGTTCATATTATCAATATCCGGCAAAGTCTTTTATCAGCCGTGCGTGAAGCTTGCTCTTAATGAGGTGCTTCTTTTGTATAAATTACCGGATACTCCAATGGTGTCAATGCATTCACCGGTCAGTATCTTCTTCACCAGGGCCTGAAAACCGGCGCGCCCCTGCACTTCACCTGTCACACGTATTGCGGACATATCATATGACCGGAAACGCCAGTAATCGTCAAATGTTACAAATGACAGGGATCTCTTTGGCGACAATTTATGTTCTTTTTCATAATCAAGGATCAATGCTCCGATAACATCCGAACCGCAAATCACTGCTGTGTAATTTTGATAAATTTCCGGCAGCAGTTTATACAATGGTTTAGTAATCAGTTCCTTTAAATCAAAAATCGCGTATGGCAAACTAAAAACCATATGCGTATCGCGTTCAATGTCATATTCATGTAATGCCTGAAAGAAACCGTCGATACGTTTTTCCTGCCAGTTGAATTGAATCGATTTTCCCACGTCGTAAGCTATAAATGCAATTTTTCTATGCCCTAATTCAAGCAGATGCCTGGTTGCTTTATAACCATTTGCCACATCATCACTAATCAGGCAATCTCTTATTCCTGCACATTTTTCCGTAATTGCCACAGACGGTACAGGCAGATTCCTCCAGAAGTCCCTGTTCTCTTCATCCCCCATTGTTCCATCAGGGATAACAATTACGCCCATTGCCTCATATTGAACTATTCTTTCAAAGTCGATTTGATCCAATTTTATGATCATTTTATTATGGAAACGCTGATACAAATTGTAAAAATGCAGTGGAATATTCCCCTTGAAACACTCATCATCAATTGCTCTTAAAGCTTGTCCTGTTCTGCTATCTTCAGCTTTTAAATTGTCAGACTCCAGCCAGCCGATTACTAAAATCCCTTTATTGACCAGCCGGCGTCCCGGCACAGTCGAATCCGCTATTGCAGCATCTGTTAAAACCATCCCCTTGCGCGGCAATGACAAAACATTGTTGCGTTCTTTTA
Organism: Lentisphaerota bacterium; assembly: GCA_037144075.1. GTDB lineage: Bacteria > Verrucomicrobiota > Lentisphaeria > Victivallales > Victivallaceae > CAIPAT01. Next base: position 16,015 of record JBAWXM010000083.1, read on the forward strand.
GTGATTGATAAAATCTTTCAGCAACCTTTTTAGTACAGCCGTATTTCTGCCTTAGTCCACGAAAACTTGGCAGCGTATCTCCAACATGGTAGTACCCCTCACTTACATCAGCCATAAATTGTTCTTCAAGAATGCGCAAATCATTTTCGACTGATTCAGATGTTGCTCTTCTTTTCATGCGTACCTTTTCATGTTTTCTTGTACTTCAATCAACTGCCCCTATCTGTCTCTTGTTAGAGTATAATGTATTTATTAAAAAAAATCAATATGGTAAAATACAAAATCTCTAAAAAATAATGAAAATAAATTTTAAGGGTCACAAATCCCGCCATTCATCGTAACATTAAATTTACTCCGCCTAAACCACGACTTTTAAAAATGCGCTTTACCGCGCTATGTGAGACTGATTTCTACATTTATGTTGACAAAATCAATAATTAGTAAAAAGGTTATTGCAACAAGATAAAAGACAAAAGTAAAAAGATAAAAGTGAAAGACCGGGAACGTTTAACGCAAAGGCGCAGAGGAAAACAGGGAATATCTCGCACGAAGACACAAAGACACGGAGGTAAAACCGGAGTCCGTGAATGTATGCGGATACACCGCGTTCATTCGCTGACTCATGTATTACTTTCGTGTTTTTCGTGCTTTTCGTGGTTAAAACTGTATTCCTCTGTGTTCTCTGTGAACTCTGTGGTAAAAAAATGTATTTTTTGTGTTCTTTTGTGTGTTTTGTGGACGATAAAAGGATTTTGATTTATGGATTTGTTTAAATTTACGGAAGACCAGCGGACGGCGCTGAAACTGATCGGCGGGACGGTCAGGAATCTGCTGTTGTTCGGCGGCTCGCGTTCGGGCAAGACTTTGATCCTGCTCTTTTCCATTGTGCTGCGGGCGCTGAAAGCGCCGGGCAGCCGCCATGCGGTGTTCCGTTTCCGGAAAATCCATGTCCGGGAGGCGGTATTG